>NZYP01000044.1 GCA_002702205.1 Flammeovirgaceae bacterium
ATTTGAAATTTTTGATCAAATTTAAATTAAAATTTGTTATTAAGATTAACATAAGAAAATTATTATTTTTATTGAATGATAGATAGATACTCACTAATTAACACTAATTCAATATCAGAATTTTTAGTAGACAAAACTACTAATTTGAAGTCGCTGTTTAATGCCAAGCCAACTTTAGAGCTTCCAATAATTGATATTAATAAGAAAAAAATAATTAATACATTATGGGGATCTAATCCATTACTATCTAATAATAGATCTTTAGCAAAGAGGTTGGTCAACTTAGATATATCAAAAATAAAAAAAAGTAATATTCTTTTGAACCAATTTAAATTTGATAGATGTTTAATACCATGCGATGGTTTTTACTTTTGGAAAAAAATCAATAAAAAGGAAAAAACTCCTTATTACTTCTCATTTCAGAAAGATAAATTAATGTATTGTGCTGGAATTAAGGAGAGGTATGAAGATTTATCAGGAAATTCATTTTACTACTTTACATTTTTAACTACCCAATCAGATATAAAATGGAGGAATTACACAAATCATTCGCCGATGATATTTGACTCTAGGTATTTTGATATATGGTTTGATAAAAGATCAAATTTTAATAAGATTTTATCTTTTATGTCACCATTTAGATTCTCTGACTTTAATAACTATTCAATATCTCCATATTTTGAAAAAAAGTCTCTCTATGACAAAACTGTTATCGAAGCAAAAGAAAATCTTAATCAATATGGTAATTATTCTCTTTTTGATTAAAAAAAATATCTAGTTTTGATATATGTCAAAAGCTAAAATTAAAGGAGTAGGTTTTTATGTTCCAAGTAATGTTGTTAAAAACACAGACTTAGAGAATATAATGGATACAAATGATAACTGGATTAAAGAGAGAACAGGTATCGAGGAAAGGAGATGGGTAGATAATGATTTGACTACATCTCAAATGGGTACTTATGCTGCAGAAATTGCTATAAAAAATGCTAACATTTCTAAGGAGGATATAGATTTTATAATTTTTGCTACCCTAAGTCCTGATTATTATTTTCCTGGTTGTGGTGTTTTAATTCAAAATAATTTAAATATAAAAGAGGTAGGTGCATTGGATATTAGGAATCAGTGTTCAGGTTTTATCTATGGATTATCTATTGCCGATCAATATATAAGATCTGGAATGTATAAAAATATTTTAGTGGTTGGTAGTGAGATCCACTCTGGTGCACTAGATAAGTCACCTAGAGGAAGGTCAGTATCTGTTATATTTGGAGATGGAGCTGGTGCAGCAGTTATTTCCAGGAGTAATAACAAATCAGAGATTCTATCTACGCATCTTCATTCAGAAGGAAAATATGCTCAAGAATTAGCTGTAATTGAACCTTCCACAACATTCTGGGTTGATAAAATAATTAATAATTCTGGTGACGATGATAAAGGATTTTATCCAATAATGAATGGTAATTTTGTTTTTAAGAATGCTGTGCAAAGGTTTGAAGAAGTAATCAATGAAGCTTTAAACTTTTCGAATTATACTACAGAAGACATTGATGTTTTGATTACCCACCAGGCTAACTTAAGGATAAGTAAATACATACAAAAAAAGTTGAATTTGGAAGACGATAAAGTTTTTAATAATATAATGAAATATGGTAATACTACTGCAGCTTCAATTCCCATTGCAATTTCTGAAGCATTAGAAAATAATAAAATTAAAAATGGAGATTTAGTATGTTTAGCTGCTTTTGGGAGTGGTTTTACTTGGGCTTCAGCTCTTATAAGATGGTGAGATTAGTAAATTTATTACATATTTTTTTTCTTATTAATTCATATGGTTTTTCTCAAAAGTTATATATACCAATTTCTGATCCCGAAGTATTAAAAATTTATAAATCTGGAGAAAAATCATCAGATGGAGAGTACGTATCCAAGGACAAGGATGGAAATGTAAGAGTCAAGGGTAGATTTAATAAAATAACTCCAATTGGAAAATGGTACATATTTTTCAAAAACGGTAAACTAATGGCTTATTATAATTATAATGAAAGAGGTGAATTAGATGGTATTTTTGTTGAGTATTATGATAACTCACAACTTAAAATTTCAGGTTATTTTAAGGAAAACTTACAAACTAAATTATGGCAAACATTTTATAAGGATGGTATTGAGGAGACAGCTGGAGAAATGCTAAATGGAAAAAGATATAAAACATGGTTGTATTATCACCCTAATGGGAAAATAAAAGAAGTATCAAATTATAATATTAACGGAAGACTAGATGGAGATTTTATTTCATATGATAAGTTTGGAACCCCAATAAGTAAAGCATTTTATACAAATAATAAGATTGATGGAGAATACTATGAATTTTATTTTAATGAAAAAATTGCTTTGAAAGGATATTATAATTTAGGATTAAAAGATAGTGTATGGATTGAGTTTGGACCCTACGGAAGGAAATCATTTGAGAAAAGATATAGAAATGATCTCCCTCATTCTAAGTGGGTATATTATTATGAGAATAATGGCTCTGTTCAAAGGGAAGAGTACTACATTAATGGTATAAAGAATGGTAATTTTAAAGAATTTTATCCGAGTGAAAGAATTGCTAAATCATATAATTTTAAAAATAATTTATTGAATGGTGAATACAAAGAGTATCTGCCTTATGGATATCTTAGTGTTAAAGGAGAGTTTTTAAATGATTTAAAAACAGGACTTTGGGAAACATATAACGAGGATGGAGAAATATTCTCAATTGGCAGATACACTAATGATTATCAAAACGGAGACTGGAAGTATTTTCATAAATCTGGTAATATATCTTCTGAAGGGAAATTCACAAATGGTTTTGAGTCTGGAAAGTGGATTAGTTATTTTGAGGGGGGGGAGTTAGATGAGATTGGTGAGTACGTTAATGGATTAAAAGATGGTATTTGGGGGAGATTTAATGTAAATGGTGAAGTAAAACAAGAAGAAATATATAATTTAGGTAAATTAATTAATGTATCAGAATTTAAGTTAATTAATGGTCAAATAATATCAAATAGTACTTTTAAAGATGGAAATGGTGAGTTAATTGATTATTATGAAAGTGGAAATATTTTTTCAAAAAGTAATTATTTAAATGGGGAGTTAGATGGTTTTTTTGTTGAATTTCATTCTAACGGAAAAATATCTCAGAGAGGTAAGTATAGAAAAAATGAAAAGGTTGGATCATGGTATCAGTACAATAGAAGAGGTAGTTTAGTTAACGAAAAAAGTTATGATTAAAGATATTATTATTGCAATTGATGGTCACTCAGGTTGTGGCAAAAGTACTACCTCAAGGTTGTTAGCTAAATATTTAAATTTTAAATATTTAGATTCTGGTGCAATGTATAGGGCCGTAACTTTATACTTTATGAATAATAATATACTTCCTTCACAAGAAATTAAAATAAATAATGCCTTGAAGGATATACAAATTGATTTCAAATATGTTGAAGGTGATCAACATATATTTTTAAATAATAATGATGTTGAATCAGATATTAGGTCAGATGAAGTTTCTAATAATGTTTCTTTATTTAGTTCTAATTCGTCTCTTAGAAAATTTTTAGTAAATAAACAGAAGGCATTTGGTAATGATAAAGATATTGTCGTTGAGGGAAGAGATATTACTACAGTAGTTTTCCCTGATGCTGAAATTAAAGTTTTTATGACAGCAAATATTGAGGTGAGAGCAAAGAGGAGGTTTAATGAGATGAAAATTAAAAATCCTGAAATAACATACAGTGATGTTATTGAAAATTTAGAAAAAAGAGATGTTCAAGACTCGACCAGAAAAGATAGTCCATTAATGATAGCAGATGATGCTTTTATACTAGATACATCTGATATTGAAATTAGTGAACAGGTGGATAAAATCATTAATTTTATTGAGAAAAAATTTTCTTAATTTTTTATCAAAAAAAAATTAAGAAATAGATTTTTTAGTCTTATTTTTGTCGCGAATTGAACTTACTTTTCGCTTAAATGTCTCTTAAAATTAATCTAAAAAACGGATTTGATATCAAACTAAAGGGTTCAGCAGTTGAAGAAGTATCTGAATATAAGTCTCCAAGTTCGTATGCATTAAAACCAACAGATTTTATCGGATTATCTAGACCCAAACTTTTGATAGCTGAAGGTGATGAGGTTAAATCTGGAACCCCTGTTTTATTTGATAAATTAAATGAGAGCGTAATGTATTCATCTCCGGTAAGTGGTGAAGTTGTTGAGATTGTAAGAGGTGAAAAGAGAAGACTAGAAGAAATCAGAATATTACCTGATAAAGTAAATAAATTTTTAAAATTCAAGAAGTATAAAGATTCTGATATTAGTAAATTATCTAAAGAAGAAATTATAAATAATTTATGTGATTCTGGTGTTTGGCCTAACTTAATACAAAGACCTTTTGGTATGGTAGCAGATCCTAAACTTTTACCAAAATCAATCTTCATTTCTTTCTTTGATACTAACCCTCTTTCTCCTAACTACTCATATGTATATGCAGAAGATAAAGAATATATTAAAATAGGTATTAAGATTATTAAAATGTTAACTGATGGAAAAGTACATCTTAATCATAATTCTGATACCTTCTCTGATTTTAGTATTGATGGTTGTGAAAATAATCTTTTTTCAGGTCCTCATCCCTCAGGTAATGTAGGTATTCAAATTCATCATATTGACCCTATAAATAAGGGAGATGTGGTTTGGACAACTACACCTCAAGGGCTAGCTGAGATTGGTAGATTATTCATTGAGGGAAGGTATGATACCTCCAGAAAAATCTGTGTTGTAGGTTCAGAAGTTGCTAATCCAAAATTCTATAAATGTAATTATGGTATTAATGTAGAATCTATCGTCAAAAAAGAAAATGAGGATAATTGTAGAGTAATTTCTGGTAATGTTCTTACAGGAAATGCCATAGGATATAATGGTTATTTAGGGTTTTATGATAATATGATATCTGTCTTGCCAGAAGGAGATAACCATTCTTTCCTAGGTTGGATAATGCCTTTAGCAAATAAATTAAGTTTTCAAAGAGCATTTGGCCTTTTGTCTTTTTTGAAACCAAAAAAAAACGAATACATATTAGATACTAATACGAATGGAGAGTTGAGAGCATTTGTTCAGACAGGTATTTTTGAAAAAGTTTTACCAATGGATATTCTCCCAACATTTTTGTTCAAAGCAATTCTAGCTAATGACTATGATGAGATGGAAGAACTGGGTATATATGAGTTAATCGAAGAAGACATTGCCTTATGCGAATTTGTAGATGTTTCAAAGAATGAGCTTCAGAAACTATTAAGAAGAGGTTTAAATTTATTAATGGAAGACTAATGAAATTATTAAGAAAAATATTAGATAAGCAAAAACCAATGTTTCAGAAAGGTGGAAAACTTGAGAAGTTTCACTATTTATTTGAGGCAGGAGAAACTTTTTTATTTGTTCCAAATGAAGTAACACCAGTAAAAGGAGCTCAAATAAGAGATGCTATTGACCTTAAAAGGTTAATGATGACAGTTGTGATCGCTATGATTCCTTGTTTACTATTTGGAATTTGGAATGTAGGGCACCAATATTATTTTGCAATAGGAGAAGAAGGTTCTTTAATTGATAAACTTTTAATAGGATCAAAACAAGTTTTACCAATTGTTCTTGTTTCTTACATTGCAGGTGGTCTTGTTGAAGTTGTATTTTCAACTATTAGAAGACATCCTATTAATGAAGGTTTTCTTGTAACAGGAATGCTAATCCCATTGATTATGCCACCAAATATTCCATTGTGGCAGGTAGCAATGGCTACTATTTTTTCAATTGTTATTGCTAAGGAAGTTTTTGGAGGAACTGGTATGAATATCTTGAATGTTGCACTAACTGCAAGAGTATTTCTATATTTTGGTTTCCCGAGTGATATAAGTGGAGATGTTTGGACATATTATGATGAAGGAAAAGAAGTTATAAGCGGTTATTCTGGTGCTACACCACTTTCTATTGGGGCATCTACAGTTGCCAACGCTGAATCAGATAATGTTATCAACTTAATGGATCAGTACTCAAGTGAAGTTGGAAATGTTAACTTCTATTCATTTGATAATATGCTTATTGGTGCGATCCCTGGATCAATTGGTGAAACGTCTTTCATTATGTGTATGATTGGGGCAATAATATTAATTTTTACAGGTGTAGCTAGTTGGAAAATTATTTTTGGTGTTTTTGCTGGAGCATTATTTATGGGTTCAATTTTTAACTTAATTGGAATAAATGAATTCATGAGTTTACCTCCACACTACCACTTAGTTATGGGAGGTCTTGCATTTGGTGCTGTTTTTATGGCAACTGATCCCGTTTCTGCCGCTCAAACCGAGACAGGAAAATGGATTTATGGATTTATGATTGGTTTATTAACAGTATTAATTCGTATTTTTAATCCAGCATATCCAGAAGGTATAATGCTAGCAGTATTATTTATGAATGTTTTTGCCCCTCTCATAGATTTTTATGTTGTTGAAGCAAATAAAAAAAGAAGATTAAATCGTGCAACAGTCTAATTTATATATAATTTCCTTTACACTTATTATGACCATTTTTCTTGGTTCATTACTATCATTTACAAGAATGCAGCTTGGACCAATTCAAAAGAAGCAAGTTGAGATAGATACTAAAAAGAAAATTTTAGGTGCAGTTATGGATATTTCAACACTAACATCTGATGAAGTACTAAATTTATACAATGAAAAAATGAAATCAATAGTTATCGATTTAGATGGTGAAGAAATAATACAGGCTGATGGATCAAAACTCATTGCAGAAGAGATAAATATTCAGAAAAATTATAAGATAGATCCTAAAGAAAGAAAATATCCAGTATTTATGTTCAGCTCAAATGGACAAATTGTAGACTATTACATTTTTCCAATGTTTGGTAATGGATTATGGGATTGGATTTCGGGATTTATTGCTTTAGATGAAAATTTGAATACCGTTGTTGGTGTAGCTTTCGATCATAAATCAGAAACTCCTGGACTTGGTGCTAGAATATCTTCAGAAGAAATTCAAGATAGATATAAAGGAAAAATGATTTATAATAAGATTAATGAACTTGTATCTGTCAAAATGCTAAAATCAGAAAATAATAAAGGTTTGGGCTCTCACGAAGTTGATGGCATGTCCGGTGCCACAATCACTGCATATGGATTGAATGATATGATTTATCATTATTTTGAGTGTTATGACCCATATATTTCTAAGATTAAAACAAATACAAGACCTTTAACTTTTAATAAATGAGTACGGAAGTAAAAGAAAAAGAAATTATTAAAATAAAACCAGCTGAGTCCTTTTTGTCCAAGAGGAGAAGAAAGATTTTAGTAGATCCTTTGGATGATAATAATCCTATCTCTATCCAAGTTCTNGGTATATGTTCTGCTTTAGCAGTAACAATTAAACTTGAACCTACTATTGTCATGTCAATTAGTGTAGTATTCGTGATGATATTTTCAAGTTTAATTACATCTTTAATAAGAAATTATATTCCAGCTAGAGTAAGAATTATTGTCCAATTGGCAATTATTGCAACTCTTGTAACTCTTGTTTCTGAGTTTCTTAAAGCATTTAATTATGAGATGTTTAAAGTTCTTGGTGCTTTTGTTGGTTTGATTATTACTAATTGTATCATTTTAGGTAGACTTGAAGCATATGCAATGGGAAATAAACCTTATGATAGTGTTCTTGATGCTCTTGGAAGCAGTGTTGGATATGCTTGGATAATTCTAGTTGTNGCATTTTTTAGAGAATTATTAGGTTCTGGATCAGTTTTAGGATTTAAAGTTTTTGAGATGATAGGTTGGTATTCTTTCCCAACAAATGGTCTTTTTGTTGACTCTATTGGAGCTTTTATTATACTTGGACTACTGATATGGGCACAAAGAACAAGAAACGGATATATTGAAAATTAAATATATATGACTGAATTATTTAATCTTATCATAAANAGCGCATTCATGGATAATATGATATTTGCATATTTTCTAGGTATGTGTTCTTTTCTAGCTGTATCAAAAAAAGTTAGTACTGCAAATGGATTAGGTTTGGCGGTTATCTTTGTACTTACTTGCACTGCACCATTAAATTGGTTGATTCAAAAGAAAATACTTGATGANGGTGCCTTGTCTTGGATTTCATCTGATTTTACTGAAATAGATTTAACTTTTCTTCAGTTGTTAATGTTTATAGCTGTTATAGCATCTTTTGTTCAGCTTGTTGAAATGATTATTGAAAAATTTTCACCTGCTTTATATGGATCTCTTGGAATTTTTCTTCCCCTAATAGCAGTTAATTGTTCTATTCTTGGNGGTTCTTTATTTATGGTTCAAAGAGATTTTAATATTCAAGAGGCTACAGCTTTTGGATTTGGTAGTGGTCTTGGTTTCTGGCTTGCAATTGTTGCTTTAGCTGCAATTAGAGAAAAATTAAAATATTCTCATGTACCCGACGGGCTTAAAGGTTTAGGGATAACTATGTTATTAACTGGACTTATGGGCTTAGCTTTTAAAACCTTTATTGGAATGACATTATAATTTTTATAAATTGTTGTAGTGAGACAGCTTTTAAATAATTTTCTTAGGGGACTTCTATTAATTGTCCCAATGGCAGCAGCNATATATGTAGTATGGTATCTTTATAATTTCCTAGATGGTTTAGTTCCTTTNGCTAAAAATATTCCTGGTTTAAGTTTTGTCATTGTTATTTTCTCTATTACNGTAGCAGGGTCATTTACAAAAAAGTATAATACTGGATTAATTAATTGGTTTGAAGATTTAGTAAAAAAAGTTCCCCTCTTAAATTTAGTCTATTCTTCTATTAAAGATTTAATGACATCTTTTATGGGAGAAAAAAAGAAATTTAATAAACCNGTATTNGTTAAAGTAGATAANAANNTNTATAANCCTGGNTTTGTNACAAGTGANGANNTAAAGGNTATNGGTNTACCTGGTAANGTTTCANTTTATNTNCCTCATTCTTATAATTTTAGTGGNAATGTTTTNNTAACNGATAANAAAAATNTTACCNCNTTATCNAANCCTTCCTCAGANGTNATGAAATATATTGTTTCTGGNGGTATNTCTGGAAAAATNAAGGTNTGATGAAGCAGATCAANCCTATNANNCTNAANAANAAAATNAATAANAAANAGGANTTTCAANTNATTGATATAAGGGANGANTATGAATNTGANATATGTTGNATAGGAGGTGATAAAATAAGTATGTATTCAATTCCTGATNGTATTGATAANATTTCTAGAACAGTAAAGAGGTTATAATTTACTGTAGGACAGGTTCAAGGAGTGCAACAATTGTTAAGATGTTAGAGGATAATTATTCTTTTGATAATGTCTACAATCTTGATGGTGGTATAATGAGATGGAGAGAAGATGTTGACAAGACACTTAAAGAGTATTAGATGAAAGAATATTTTATTAAGTATTCTTTTGAATTTGTAGTTATTTTTTTAGGTATATTAATATCATTATATTTTGAGGGAGCTAGACAAGATAGATTTGAGAATGAAAGAAAAAATAAATCAATTGAACAGCTAATTAATGTAATTGACCAAGATATTATTCAAATTGATAATTTTATCAAACTTCAAGAAATGTCTTTTGAGAGTTCAAATATTCTTTATGATAATTTAAATGGTGAGAAAAATTTATCTAATGATAAGGTAATGTATCATATATCTTCAGTTGGAAGAGCTTTGAAATCATTCTTTCCTCAAGAGGGAATATTTAATCAGTTAATTAGCTCAGATTTAATTAAAAGGATAAAATCTGAAACCCTAAAAACTAAATTATTTAAACTTTTTAATGAAGATTTACAAAGACATGATGTTCACACTAAAGAATACGATAATTTTTTTCTTGATTTTAATTTCAAATTGTCCGTAAATTTTTTTTTAGAACATAATTGGGAAACGGATGTCAATAAAGCAAATCAAATAGAAATATTAAAGTATAGATTTAATAAAAACTTTTATGAGAGCGATAATTTTTTTGGTTATCTAATCGAATCAAGAAAAAATATTAAATCTTATTTAGATGAATTAAATGAGTTAAAAATTAAATACTCTGATTTAAAATCTTTATGTCTCGATGAAATACAATAGGATAATTATTAAAAAAATAATTTAACATCTACTTATAAGATGAGAGTTTTGAAATCATATGTTATTAAAGATATTAACATAAATATATTTGAGTTCAACTTAAAATATTTAATAAAGTTTGAGTTTCAAGATATGGAGCAAACATATAAAGTTGATGTTTTAGAAGTGAGTAGTGTTGATGATATAATCGGTAAAATTGATTCATCATTTATAGATAAAATCAAAGAGAACTTTAAAGTCATGAAAGGTCAACTTCTAAAGTTATATTAGAAAAACAATTTTATCATTTTTTCGTTTTCATTTCAGGATGAAATTATTGTTGTTTTTTGCTTTGTTTTTTTTGTTTATTTCTTGTGATTCTGAATCTGATATTGCAAAACCATCTAATAACCAAGATAGGTTATCTTCTGCAAGATTTAATGTTTATCCACTTAACTCGGGAAGAATAATTGATCAATTTTCTTGTACAGGATGGAGTGAGTTATTAGGATGTCCTCTTAGTTTAAAAAATTATCATAACAAATCAAATATTGAATTGACAGCTATTCCATCCGGTAACTTTAAATTTTTAAGGTGGAGTGGTGACATTAACTCCTCTGATAATCCAATAGAAATAGTTATAAATTCTGATATTAAGATTACTGCTGAATTTTACTAGTAATTTTTTTTTCTATATTTCTATTATGAGAATCCTAATTACATTATGTATTATATCTAATCCTATATTTTCTCAAGAGAGAGAAATTTCTTCATATCTTTTTAAAAAATACTACAGTAATGATGATACTTTATCTTACAGATTTCTAAAGCCATACAGAAAAACTAAAGAAAATATTCCACTTATTATTTTTTTACATGGAAGTGGTGAAAGAGGAAAAAATAATAAATCTCAATTAATTCATGGGGGAAGGTTTTTTCTAAAAGAAACAGAAAATAAAAACTTTAATAGTTATGTCATCTTTCCTCAGTGTAAAAAAAATAGCAGATGGTCAAATCATCAAATTGATCCTTGGATCTCTAGTAATTCATATGATCAGAAATTATTATCTGATCACTCAGAAATGTTAGTCCAACTTATTTATAGTTTAATAGATGATTATAATATAGATTCAAAAAGAATATATATAATGGGTTTATCTATGGGTGGGTATGGAACTTTTGATTTGACATCAAAAAGGCCCGAAATCTTTGCTGGGGCTGTTCCAATTTGTGGTGGAGCAAATATGAGTATTTTGAATAGAGCTTCGTCTGTTCCTCATTGGATTTTTCATGGAGAATTAGATAGGGTAGTTCCTGTTACAAAATCTAGGCAAGCTTTTAAATTATTATCAAAAATAAATTCACATCATCTTTATACAGAGTATAAAAATGTTTACCATAATTCATGGGAAAATGTATTTTCTGAAGGAGAATTTTTGGATTGGCTTTTTTCTAAATCTTTATAATAAATATTAATATTTTATATTATTTAAATATTATATATATTATAAATAATCTCAATAATAAATTTACCTTTTGATTAAACCAATTAAAATATATAAGTCATCTGCTGGCTCAGGAAAAACATATACGTTATCAAAAAATTATATAAGATTAGCTATTAAAAATAGAAATAATTTTAAAAAGATTTTAGCTGTAACCTTCACGAATAAGGCAGCTGAGGAAATGAAGTCAAGAATATTAGAGATGATAGATTCAATATCATCAGGTCAAGATAAGGATTTAATAATTGAATTATCAAAATTTTACAGAAGTTCACCAGAGGAAATTTCAATAAAGGCAAAAAAACTTAAAACTAATATTTTACATAATTATTCCTACTTTAATGTTACTACTATTGATTCTTTCTTTTATTCAATTATTCAGTCATTTACAAGAGATCTTAAATTTAAAGGCAAGTATAATATTGAGATGGATTTAGAATTTGTTATTAATGAGGTAGTATCTTCCTTTTTAGCTGATCTAAAAAATGATAATAAAATAACCAAATGGTTAACAGATTTTTCTAAAGATAAAATTAAATCTGGTAAAGATTTTATGATTGATGGAGAACTAAAAAAAATTACAAAAAGTTTATTTACTGAAGAATATAANTCATTANCCAAGAGTTCTGAAAAAANAAATTATATNGATGAGATAGCTCNGCTTAGAAAAAAAATCATAGATACAAAAAAAAGATTTGAGAAAGAAGTAATTGAAATCTCATCTGAATTAGTAAGAATAATTAATGAAAATAGNTACGATGAGAAAGATTTTAGTTACGGTGTATCAGGTGTTTTTGGTTTTTTATATAAGAATTCAAAAGGAGAAATAAAATATCCATCAAAAAGGATTTTAGCTTGTTATAATGATGCTGATAAGTGGGTTAATAAAAGAAATTTAGAAAGAAATAATATTTTAAAAATTATTGANTCTGATTTAATTATTCTTTTTAACAAACTAATTAGTCATTTTGAATCATTCTTTAGTTTATATAATTCATCNGACGAAATTAATAATAATCTTTATACTTATGGAATATTAAGTGAGCTTGATNTAAGAGTAACTAAATATAGAGACGATAACAATGTNATACTAATAAGTGATATTTCAGAACTTTTATATGAGGTTATAAAAGATGAATTTATTCCATATATATTTGAAAAAGTTGGAAATACTTATTCTCACTACTTGATTGATGAATTTCAAGATACAAGTTTNTTTCAATGGAAAAATTTTNTCCGTTTAATAAGTGATTCGGTTGCGTCCGGNGATGAAAATATATTTGTTGGTGATACNAAACAATCAATTTACAGATGGAGAGGATCNAACTCAAAAATCATGGATTTNGANATTGAGTCATTTTTTAGTAAGGATATAATAGANTTCAAATATTTAAATAAGAACTGGAGAAGTACAGAAGAGATTGTAAAATTNAANAANAATATTTTTTCAAATNTATCTAATTNTTTTGAAGATAATTTTATGATAGATAANCTATCNATTAAATTTAATTCTGATATAATTCAGGAAGTAAGAGACGATAAAAAGGGAGAAGGATATGTAGAAGTTAATTTTAGAGATAAGGGAAATGACAAATTAGAATCTGTTAATAGTTTTTTGATTGATAGTATAAATAAAATTCANGATAATGGGTTTTCTGCAGGAGATATTGGANTAATTGTTAGGAATAATAAAGAGGCTAATATTATAGCNGAAATATTATCTCATCAGTCTGAAATTGATGNAGACTACGATTATGGATTTGTATCTGCTGATGCTTTAGAGATAAATACTTCTCCAATCGTAAATTTTTTTCTGAGTATTTTTAAATATTTTAAAAACTTTAAGGATAGATTATCTCTCTCTGAAATTGTTCATTTCTATTATATCTACATAATAAAATCTGATGATACAATTCATTATTCATTATCTAATGAAGATAAACTAAAGCTTCTCCCANATTCATTTTCAAAAGACAAATTTAAGATTTCAAGACTACCGATTTATGAGTTGGTAGAGGANTTAATTAGAGTCTTTAAATTAAANTNNATACCTTCNCAAATNCCTTACTTAAAAGCTTTTCAAGATATAATTATTGAATANAAAACNTTACAAGGTGAAGAATCAAGTTCTTTTCTTGAATGGTGGGAAAAAAATGGGAAAAGAAAATTAAATATGACACCCCAAGAAAATGAAATACAAATAATAACCATTCATAAATCAAAGGGACTTGAATTCAGTAATGTTATAATACCTTTCTTTGATTGGGATCTAGATAATGTAGGAGGTGGGAATAGAGAAAAAATTTTATGGGTTAATTTAAAAAAATATAGCAATGAATTTGATTTTCATTTCCCCATAAAATATAAAAGAAATGAAAAGAATAGTATTTTTAATACATACTATCAAAATGAAAGAATTAAGGCTTACGAAGATAATATTAACTTAATGTATGTTTCTTTCACTAGACCTAAGGATAACTTATTTATTCTAGCTGGTGAACAAAGAGAAGAGATCAAAAGTGTCTCTGACTTACTTTATGCTATCTTAAGAAAAAATAATAAATCAAAAAATTTTAAGTATGGGAGTATAAGTAAAAAGAAATCGTTATCTAATAGTTTTTCTAAATCTCTATTGTCATACCCATCTTTCTCTTGGAGGGAAAGACTTATTATTAAAACTACTGAAGATAAAATTTTGAATATTGATAATATTGAAAGAGGAAAGGTAATTCATGATATTTTATCTGAGATTTATAATATCGATGATTATGACGAAAAGATATCTAGTGCTTTTAAAAATAAAAAAATTAAAAAAAATGAGCTCAAGATTTTACAAGACTTATTTAAAAATAAAAATTTTATAAGATTTTTTAATCCAGAATTCAATTCATATAACGAAATTGAGATTCTAAGTAATACTGGAAATGTATATAGATTAGATAGGGTAGTTGAAACAGATAATTCAGTTTATGTTTTAGATTATAAGACAGGTAAAATAAATAAAAAGGATCATGCCAAATATTTAAAAAAGCTAGAATTATATATGACTTTATTAGAAAGTATTTACAATAAAAAGATAGAAGGATACTTAGTATATATTGACCTAAATCAGATTTTAAATGGTTAAAAAAAAATTCTTTTTACAAGAAGTTGTAGATTATACATTCAGAAAATATAAGGATCTTAAAAATCTTAAAGTTATTTTTCCAAATAGGAGGGCGGGACTCTATTTTCATAAAGCATTATCAAAAAAAATAAAGAAACCTTTATGGTCTCCTTCGGTTTTTACAATGGAGGATTTTGTGCAAAATTATTCTGATATTAAAATATCTAATGATGTTACAGATTCAATCAAGCTAAATCATATTTTATATCAAACTATATCAGAGCACAAAGAAAATGGGTTTAATGATAGTTTTGAGGATTTTTTTTATTGGGGTCAAGTAATGATTAAAGATTTTGATGACATTGAACTTCAGTTAGTAGATGAATCAAAAGTTTTTAAAGCCGTTAAAAATCAAAAAGAGATAGATAAGTCTTTCGATTTTTTAGATAAAGAAAATTTTGATAGAATTAAATCGTTTTGGAAAAAGTTTTTTCCTAAGATGACTATTAATCAAAAAAATTTCATAGAGACTTGGGAGATAATTCTTGATGTATTTAATAGATATAGAGTTCGTTTAATTAATGAAAAATTAGCCTATAAAGGTTTAGTATATAAAGAGTTTTTATCAATGATAAAATCTGGAAAATTTAATGATAAATCAGATTTTTTATTTGTTGGATTTAATGTCTTATCTAATAGTGAAAAAAAAATATTGAAATATTTTATTGAAAAGAAATCTGCAATGGCTTTTTGGGATTTTGATAAATATTACTTTGAAGATTTTAATCAGGAGTCTGGTGAGTCGTTCAGGAAATTTAGTAATGATAAAGTCTTAAAATCAACATTTCCTGAAATTAAGCCAAATAATTTTATTGACAATAATAAGAAATTTAGCTCAATAGGTATTTCATCTAATATCGGTCAAAGTAAAGTAGTTGGAAATATTTTATCAAAGC
>NZYP01000045.1 GCA_002702205.1 Flammeovirgaceae bacterium
TATATTTTTACTTCCAACTGCTTACATATACCTTCCTGCTCCTAAAAAAAGTCAGACAGATTATCTAAATTATAGTTTTATAAATAAACTTATTTCATCATTTATTTATATATCATTCAATCATAAAAAATCTGTTTTTTTAACCTTTACATTTATTTTTATTATTTCAATTTACGGTATTACAAAGGTGAAGTCTGTCTCATATATTGTTGACGATGTCCCAGCAGAAAGTTCTCTCATGAAAGATTTAAAATTCTTCGAAAGGAATTTTTCTGGAGTGATGCCCTTAGAGATAGTGGTAGATACAAAAATGAAAAGGGGAGTCCAAAATTTAAATACTCTTAAAAAAGTGGATAGATTAGAAAACTTCCTTTCTGACAAAAGCTATGTTTCTTCACCAATATCTATAGTAAGTTTTGTGAAGGCCTCAAGGCAAGCATATTATAATAATAATCCATACTATTATTCAATGCCAAACAATAGAGATAAAAATTTCATTTTAAGATATATAGCGGATGGTTACCAAAATAATATCTCAGATGAAGACAATATATCTAAATCTTTTGTTGATTCAACTGGTCAAAAAATCAGAATTTCTCTCAACATTTCTGATTTAGGTTCCTTTAAATTAGATTCTATTGTGAGCAATATAATAAAACCTAAAATTGATGAGATATTCTCTAAATCAAAGTCTGAAGTTGTGTTAACTGGCACAACTCTAACATTTATTAAAGGTATTAATTTTTTAATCGAAAATTTATTACAGTCTATGCTATTAGCATTTTTTATAATTAGCCTTATTATGTCTGCACTATTTAGAAATATTAAGATGGTTATTATATCATTAATCCCAAATATTATTCCATTATTAATTGCTGGCGGAATTATGGGTTTCTTGTCAATACCTCTTAAACCAAGTTCAGCTCTCGTATTTAGTATTGTATTTGGAATTTCAGTTGACTATTCTATTCACTTTTTAGCAAAGTTTAAAAATGAGTTAATAAATAATAACTTAAAAGATTCAATTCTTAAAACAATTTCTCAGACAGGAAAGAGTATGGTATTCACATCATTTATTTTATTTTTTGGATTTATAATTTTTGCTTTTTCTAATTTTGGAGGAACTATTGTTCTTGGGGTGTTAACTTCAATCATTTTATTTGTAGCTATGATTACTAACTTGACTCTTTTACCAAGTATAATTTTGCATTTTTATAAGAAGTAAGTTATGGTTAAAAAGAAGTTTAATGAAAGTGTAGATTTAAATCTTTATAATGTAAGTAAGGACATCATCTCTCTATGGAAAAAAAATCAAATTTTTCAAAAATCTATTGACAATAGAAAAAAATCTGAGGTTTTTTCATTTTACGAGGGACCACCGTCAGCTAATGGTCTCCCAGGCATTCATCATGTCATGGCAAGAACAGTGAAAGATGTATTTTGTAGATATAAAACAATTCAAGGTTTTAAAGTTTATAGAAAGGGAGGTTGGGATACACATGGACTGCCAGTTGAATTACAGGTAGAGAAATCATTGGGTATTACTAAAGATGATATAGGAGTTAAGATATCTGTCGAAGAGTATAATAAAGAGTGTAAGAAGGCAGTAATGAAGTATAAAGAGAAGTGGGAAGAGCTAACAGAAAGCATTGGCTTTTGGTTAGATGTTGACGATGCATACATAACATTTGAAAATAAATATATTGAATCTGTATGGTGGTCTCTAAAGGAACTTTATAAAAAAGGATTTCTTTATAAAGGATATACGATTCAGCCCTATTCACCAGCTGCAGGAACAGGTTTAAGTTCACATGAATTAAATATGCCTGGGGCTTATAAAGAAATTAAAGATACATCACTAACGGCTCAGTTCAAGATAGATCAAAATGAGAAGTCTATTAAATTATTTGGAAAAGAGGACACATATATATTAGCATGGACTACAACACCCTGGACTCTTCCTGCAAATAATGGTTTAGCAGTTGGAAAAAAAATTGATTATGTTCTTATCGAAACTTTTAATAAATATTCAAAAAAAAAGATTAGAGTTGTATTGGCTAAAGAATGTGTCGGAAAGTTCTTTTCAGAAGATAACTGCGTTAATGATCAAATTAAATTCAAGGANAATCAGCTAGAGTACAAGATAATTAATCAAATTAAAGGATCTGAATTGTGCGGCTTAGATTATCATCAATTATTACCTTATGTACAGATTAAAAAACCTGCATTAACTATAATTAATGCTGACTTTGTCTCTACTGATGAGGGAACTGGAATTGTTCATATCTCATTAACTTTTGGGTCTGATGACTTTATGGNCTCTAAAAAAAATAATATGCCTGGGGTTTTTGTTAAAGATGATAACAATGATGACGTACCTATTGTTGATAAAAACGGAAAATTTGTTAATGAAATTACAGACTTTGCTGGTATGGAAGTTAAGAATTTTTCAGATAGACATAGCGGTGAGCTCTCTACTGACGAAAAAATTTCAATTATGTTAAAACAGGAAAATAAAGCCTTCGATGTCAAGAAATATATTCATAGTTACCCACACTGTTGGAGGACTGATAAGCCAATTCTATACTATCCTCTTGAATCCTGGTTTATAAATACAACTAAATTAAAATCTGAATTTATAGAGCTTAATAAAAAAATAAATTGGCAACCAGAATCAACTGGTTCTGGAAGATTTGGTAATTGGTTAGAAAACCTGGTTGACTGGAATTTAAGTAGATCAAGATACTGGGGTACTCCTCTTCCAATATGGAGGACAGAAAATGGTAAAGAAGAGATATGTATAGGAAGCATCGAGGAATTAAGAGAACAAGTAGATAAATCATGCAAAGCAGGATTTATGAAAAATAAACTATCTAATAGTTTTGACTTACACAGACCTTATGTTGATGATATTATTTTAGTATCTGAGAATAATGAGCCTATGCATAGAGAAAAAGATATTATTGATGTGTGGTATGACTCAGGATCCGTCCCATTTGCACAGTATCATTACCCATTTGAAAACAAAGATTTTTTTAAAGAAATGTTTCCAGCTGATTTTATTGCAGAGGGTGTAGACCAGACTAGAGGGTGGTTTTTTACTTTACACGCTCTTTCAATAATGTTATTTGGTAAATCAAGTTTTAAAAACGTAATATCAAATGGATTGGTATTAGATAAAGATGGAAATAAAATGTCAAAGAGACTTGGTAATGCGGTTGACCCATTTGAAATAATTAAAAGGTATGGTCCAGATGCAACCAGATGGTATATGATTGCAAACTCAAANCCTTGGGACAATTTGAAATTCAATGAAGATGGAATTGCTGAATTTTCTAGAAAGTTTTTTGGGACTTTATCAAATACTTATAACTTTTTTGCACTCTATGCTAATATTGATGAATATAATGGATCTGAAACTTTAGTTCCATATGCTAAAAGGACTTTTGATGATAGATGGATAATCAGCAAGCTTAATTCATTAATAAAAGAAGTAGAATCATCTATGAATTCTTATAATCCAACAAAAGCAGCAAGGTTGATAAATGATTTTATTAATGAAGATTTAAGCAACTGGTATGTAAGATTAAATAGAAAAAGATTTTGGGTGGGAGATCTAACAGAAGATAAAATAATGGCATATCAGACTCTTCAAGAATGCTTAAAAATAATTTCAATAATTTCCTCTCCATTTATTCCATTTTATTCTGAAAAGCTTTTTAATGATTTAGAATTAAGTTCAGANAAATTTGATTCGGTTCATCTAAGTGATTTTCCTAAATTTGACTCTAGCTTAATATCAGATGAACTAGAGAGAAAAATGCTCTACGCTCAAAAAATATCTTCACTAATTCACTCTGTCAGAAAGAGGGAAAGGATAAGAGTTAGACAACCTCTAGCAACAGTAACTATACCAGTCGATACAAAAGAAAAGGAACAAGAAATAATATCGGTATCTGATATTATTTTATCTGAAGTTAATGTTAAGAATTTAGAGGTTGTAAGAGATAACTCAAATGATATTTTTGTTAAAAAAGTAAAACCTAATTTCAAATTATTAGGATCTATTCATGGCTCAAATATGAATTTGATATCTAAAAAAATATTTCAAATGACAGATGATAACATTACTGAAATCGAAAGTAAAGGTTCTTTCAAATTTAACCTTCAAAACGGTGAAAAAGTTGAAATCTTATTAGAACAGGTTGAAATATCTTTCGGTGAAATTAAGGGTAAAGCTGTTGCTACAAATGAATTATTTACCATTGCCCTTGAAACTGAACTTGATGATGAACTTCTTAGTGAAGGAGTATCTAGGGAGTTTATAAATAAAGTTCAAAATGAAAGGAAAAATACTTCTTTAGAGATAACTGATAAAATCAAAATTGAAATTAAAAAATCATCATCTTTTGTATTTGATTCTTTAGTTAAGCATAAAGATTTTATTTGTAACGAGACACAAGCTTTAGAATATGTCATTAAAGATGAAATTACTTCATCTAATAAAATTGACTTTGAATTAGGTAAAAAAATGGAGAAAGAATCTATTTATTTTAATATAATTAAGGAATAAAAAATGAGAAAAAATATTATATTTTTAATCCTATCACTAATTTTTTTAGATCAATTCACCAAAGTATTGGTTCATTATAATATGCCACTTTATTCTGAAATACCAATAATTTCTGATTTTGTGAAGCTGTACCATATTCAAAACCCAGGCATGGCTTTTGGAATTAATTTTGATTTTAAATACACAAAATTGATTTTGTCTTTATTTAGATTAATTGCATCATTTTTTATTGGACTATATCTTTTTAGAATTATAGATAAAGAATTTGATAAACTTATTCTTATTTGTATATCTCTTATTTTTTCTGGTGCTATAGGAAATGTGATTGATAGTGTTTTTTATGGGATCATATTTAATAATGCACCTGAATCTTCACCTTTCAGNTTATTTTATGGACAAGTAATTGATATGATTTACATTGATATATGGGAGGGGTATGTTTCATCTTGGATTCCTATTTTAGGTGGCTCATACCTATCANTATGGCCTGTTTTTAACCTAGCAGATTCTTATATTTTTATTGGTGTATCACTCCTATTGATTTTCAAGAAAGATTTTCTAGTTCAGAATTAAGTAAAAAAAATNTCATCAATATTATTGTGNCTCTTTTGAAGTTCTTTTAATAATTTCTTTTTATTATTTTCTAATTCATTTCTGAGTGGAGAAGAATTAACTTTTATAAAAACNTTTCTTTTTTCTGATATATAAACTTTTTCTGTCCTATCCTGAATCAATTTATTCGTTATCTTATTCCAAGAATTTAATATCTCAATGCTATCTATTTTTTTACTTATTTTTTCTGATCTATATATTTCAGATGTTAAAGAACTAATAGAAAGGGGTTTTGATTTTCTAGACTTTTTCCTCATTATCTAATTCTATAATATTTATATTTTTTAATTTTTTAATTTTTTCTAATCTCTCNTAAACTGAGTCAGTAATGAATACCTGTTTAAATATTTCTTTTTCAATGTACTTATTTAAAAGTTTAATTCTTTTATTATCAAGCTTATGGTAGACATCATCTAATAATATTATAGGGGTTCTCCCTGTTTTTCTCATTAGTATTAGATACTCACATATTTTTAGTGATATTATAAAAATTTTTTGTTGTCCTTGAGATCCGTACCTTTTAATTAGCCTATTATCTAAATAAAATATATAATCATCATTATGTATACCTAAAGAAGTTTTTTTAGTGTAAAAATCTTTTTCTAATTTTTTATCAAAATCTTCATGACNGAACCCTTCTCTAATGTCAGTAGAATATTCAATATTAAAGTTCTCTTTCGTTAAATTTTCAGATACATCATTAAACTGCTTATTTAAATTCTCTGATGTTTCTTTTCTTACTTTACTCAAATATAAATTAAGCTCTACAAGTTTCTCATTATATGTCCTAATTATATCTATCTCAATATCTTTCAAGTTATGAGTATTCTTTAGGTAGCTATTTCTTTGTTTTATTAATCTATTNTAATCAACTAATTTATTTAAATAATCCTCATCAGTCTGCGAGATCAAAGTATCAAAAAATTTTCTTCTTGATTGACTATACCCTCTTAACAGGTTTATATCAAGTGGCTTTACAAATACTATAGGAATTTTCCCAATGTGTTTCCTTAGAGATTTGTATAAGTTATCATTTTCAAATAATTTTTTTCCTGATTTATTTTCATAATAACATTTATATGAGTTTTTATTTGAATAATTAGCTTCTATTCTGAAAAAACCTTCTTTTTTTCTAATATTTTCCTCGTCGTTAGTNTTGATAGCACTTTTACCTAAGGATAAATAATATATTGCATCTAGTAGATTTGTTTTTCCAGCACCGTTTTCTCCAAAAATATAGTTTATCCTACCTGAGAAGTCTACTTTGAAAGCTCTATAATTTTTAAAATTATTAATCAGTATTTTATCAATATGCATTTATATTTGTGCTGAATTAAAAAATAAGCTTAAAGCTAATTCAATTTTTTTTTGAAAAATAAGTTATGGCAGTAGTTAAAGAAAAAAAATCAAATAAGGTGGATAGAAGAGAAGAGTTTGAACCTTCAACTTATTTGTATTGGTTAAAATCAATGTTGCTAATGCGAAGGTTTGAGGAGATGGCNGGAAGGCTCTATGGGCAACAAAAAATCAGAGGATTTTGTCATCTCTATATTGGCCAGGAGGCATGTGTTTCAGGTTGTGTTTCTGCACTAAAAGAAGGAGATAAATATATTACATCCTATCGTGACCACGCTCATCCTCTAGCACTGGGAACTAATCCAGATAAGATAATGGCAGAACTATTTGGTAAAGTTACTGGAGTTTCAAGAGGNAAGGGAGGATCAATGCATATGTTTGATAAAGAAAAACATTTTTTTGGTGGTCATGGTATAGTAGGAAATCAAATACCAATAGGAGCTGGAATAGCTTTTGCAGATAAATATAAAAAAAATGATAATTTATGTCTAACATATCTTGGTGATGGAGCATTGAGGATTGGAGCTTTTCATGAGGCTGTTAATATAGCGATGTTTTTAAAGCTTCCAGTTATATTTATTATTGAGAATAATGGTTACGCTATGGGTACTTCTGTAAGTAGGACTTCTAATGTAACAGAGTTATATAAGTCTGGTTTATCTTATGATATACCTTCTGAACCTGTTGATGCTATGAATGTTGTAAAAGTTCACAGGGCCATTTCAAAAGCTGCTAAAAGAGCAAGAAGTGGTGAAGGACCTTCTTTACTTGANTTNAGAACCTATAGATTTAAAGGTCATTCTATGTCTGATCCTGCAAAGTACAGAACAAAAGAA
This sequence comes from Flammeovirgaceae bacterium, assembly GCA_002702205.1. Lineage (GTDB taxonomy): Bacteria > Bacteroidota > Bacteroidia > Cytophagales > MED-G16 > MED-G16. The sequence goes on from NZYP01000045.1 coordinate 7,378, forward strand.
GAATTAGAACATTATAAGGATAAAGATCCAATAGAACAGGTTAAGAATATGATTTTGAAAAAGAAAATACTTACAAAAGAACAGATAAATGATATTGATCTTGGTATTAAAGATCAAGTTAAGAAATCTGTTGAGTTTTCTGAAAAGTCTCCTTACCCCGATAAAGAAGATGTTTTCTCGGATGTGTATGTTCAAACTAATTACCCTTTCCTTAAAGAATAGAAGTCATGGTAAAAATTAGAAAACCAAAAAAAGATAATAAAGAAATTATTCCAATAGAAAATCCAGAGATTATTGGAGAAGGTATATCAAAGACAGAGGATTTTTTAAATAAAAATAAAAACTTAATTTATATTATTACGGGTTCCTTAATGGTATTATTCATTTTTTTTACTTCCTATAATTTTATTAAAGACAATCAGAATACTGAGGCTCAAGAAGAAATGTTTCAGGCAGTATATTATTTTGAGCAAGATAGTCTTGTCAAGGCATTAAATGGAGATGGAAATAATTATGGTTTTCTAGAAATTATTGATGAATATAGTTTGTCTGATGCTGCTAATTTATCTTATTATTATGCTGGTGTTTCCTATCTTAAACTTGGAAATTATGATAATGCTATNTCGTATCTNTTGCCATTTTCTTCTTCGGATTTACTACTNCAGGCAAGGTCTTATTCATTGATTGGAGATGCNTATGTTGAANTACAGGATTACAATAATGCCATTAAATATTTTAAACTTGCCTCCTCTAATAATCCGAATGAATACTTTACTCCTAAGTATATTTTAAAACTGGCGCTAGTTTATGAAAAAATAGATGATCTTAATTCTGCAATTAAGTCTTACGAAGAGATTATTAAGGAGTTTAAGAATTCACCTGAATTTCAAATTTCATTGAAAAACAAATCTAGATTGGAAGGGCTTATATAATGGGTAGTAGTCTTATCATTGATAATAATTTTGAAAACCTTAACATGAAGTCCCTAAAAATNGGGATAGTTCAGTCTGAATGGAATTCTAATATTACTGATATGCTCATGTCTTCTTGTTTAAATTATTTTTTAGAATTAGGTATAAAAAAAAATAATATAATCATAAGAAAGGTTCCTGGAAGTATGGAATTAGTATATGGATCAGATCATATGTTTCAAAATCAAAATGTAGATGGTATTGTTGTTCTAGGGTGTATTATAAAAGGAGAGACAGATCATGATAAATATATTGCTGGAGCTATATCTAACGGAATAATTTCTGTTTCCTTGAATAATAAAAAGCCGATATCATTTGGAGTGCTTACAACTAATAACATTAAACAAGCAATTGCACGTTCTGGAGGTAATAAAGGNGACAAAGGAAAGGAATCAGCTTATACTTTACTGAAGATGCTTAACTTAGTTTAAAAGTTAATTTTAACTTATTAAGTTTGATTGAATAATATAGGTTATAGCACCACAGAAATATCCTACAACAGCATAGAATGAAATCCTTTTTAGATACCAGAAGAATGGTATGCTCTCAAGACCCATAATTGCCACACCTGCTGCAGAGCCAATAATTAACGCGCTTCCACCTGTACCAGCACAATATGCCAAGAACTGCCAAAAAAGTCCGTCCTGGGCAAAGAATCCNTCTCCTCCAATTTCTAAAGGATACATTCCAATTGCGGCTGCTACCAAAGGAACATTGTCAACAATTGCAGATAATAAACCAATTATCAGACCAATGGTATAAACTCCATTTTCAGTATTTGTACCTATNTCGTTATCTAAGAAAGTAGCCATTTGACCAAGCTGTCCAGCTGCCTGAAGACTTCCAACTGCCAATAATATTCCTAAGAAAAAAAGTAATGTAGGTACATCCATTTTTTCAAGTGCATGGTAAGCTGAAAAATATCTTTTATCTTCTTTATTATCTTTTCTATGAAGAATATCTGTCAAAAGCCANAGAAANCCTAAACTAAGCATCATTCCCATGAAAGGAGGGTAATGAGTAACTGATTTAAAAACTGGAACAAATAGCAGACCAGCTACACCACTATAGAAAACAATATTTCTTGTCCTATCAGTNGTGTGATGTGATACTTCCATTTTGTCTGTATCGGGTCTATTAAATGTACCTTTTACCCTAGGTGACATTATTATGAGAGGAACAATTAGACAGACTAGACTTGGGATTATTAGTTTACTTATTACCTCATAAGTAGTTATCTGATCTCCAATCCAAAGCATTGTGGTAGTAACATCACCTATTGGTGACCAAGCTCCTCCAGCATTCGCTGAAATTATTATCATTCCGAGAAAAAACCATCTATCATTTTGATCTGCAATAAATTTTCTGGTNAGAGAAACCATTATGATGGAGGCTGTAAGATTATCTAATAGTGCAGAAAAGAAGAAAGCCACAAAACCAAGTATCCAAAATAATTTGAGTTTACTTGTTGTTTTGATTCGATCGGTTACAACTCTAAAACCACCATGTATATCTATAATTTCAACAATTGTCATAGCACCCATAAGGAAAAATAGTATACTTGAAATCTCAGAAAGGATCTCAAAAAGTTGGACTTCAGTGACGTAATGTTGTATTATTTCTTTTGTAGACTTGCCAACAGTTTCAGATGTCTCAATAATTTCGTCAGGATAAATATTTGAAAACTCTGTTTCGGCATAATCTTTAATTCCTTCAAGCTTAACGATGTCTTCCTTCCCGAACACATAAATCGTCCAGCAAAGAATACCAGTAATCAGTGCAATAGCAGCTTTGTCTACTTTGAGTTGATGTTCAATGGTTATGCAAGCATATCCTATGACAAAAACCACAATCATTAATTCGTACATATTAAAAAAAATTACCTTCAANNATAANTCCTGAGGAGGAAGAATATTTTGAGCCTGTGACAGAATTATCTATATTTTTAGACTTCAAATATCTCAATAGACCCAAATATCCAAAAATTATTGCTTCTTTAAAAGAAATAATATCACTATTTGGAACGATAAAATTGTGATCATGTTTATTATAAAGTCTAATTTTTTTTAAAAGATATTTATTAAAAGCCCCACCTCCGGTAAGTAAAACATCACACCCTGTAGATTCTATACTCTTATTTATTTGGTATGCTATGTGATNAACTGTAGTACATAGAACGTCTTCATGAGAGTAACCTTGAAGTAATGGAAAGAATTCTTTTTCTATTAAATGAATATCTAAACTTTTTGGAAGTTCTNTATTATAATAACTAATATCATTTAGTTTATTAAATAATGGAATTAATTTTTTACCTGTAGATGCGACTTCTCCATCCTTATCATATTCTAATCCTATAGCTCTTGAGTACTTATTTAAAATAATATTTGCTGGGCATACATCATATGCTTTAAGTTTTTTTGATTTAAGATCAGATACATTTGCAATTCCTCCAATATTAACGCAGTAGTCATTCTCACCGAAAAGATATTTGTCTCCATATGGCACAAGGGGCGCTCCCTGTCCTCCAGTTAATACATCTAATTCTCTAAAATTACTAATTACTCTAATTCCTGTATNNGTTGATATAATTAATGGATTTCCTATCTGAAGTGTGATCTTTTCAGCTGGGTTGTGTAATACAGTGTGACCATGAGTAGCAATAAGATTTGGTTTAATAGAGTTTCTTTTTATAAANTTTGAAANATTTTTAGAAATTAACTCNCCTAGCTCAATATCCAATTTTTTTAAATCATAAGCTGAAAATTTATAGCAGTTTAAAAGCTTATCTTTCAGAATTGAGNTGTATGGTATAAAAGATTTATTTTTTAGTTCATAATTCCANATATTATTATTTTCCCAATAAGAAGAATAGGCAATATCTAAACCATCACAAGATGTGCCGGACATTATACCGATAACATTGAATTTTTTAATTTTCATGTTTTATTTTAATTTTTTATTTATGAATTAAAGAATGCATCTTTGCCTCTGTTAAAAATCTAATGATAAGCCATATGCGTATCAAATTTTATTGTTTTTTTCTAATTTACTTTTTTTTTGGATCTAAATTATCATTTTCTCAGGTAACAACACCATTCAGTTCATTAATCCCTGTAGGCGAGATTTCTGATAATTCTTTTGCACATAACTTATCTATGGGAGGTTTAGGTATTAGTAACGGATCATATTGGCATCTAAATAATCAAAATCCTGCGGCATTGGTTTATAATAGGTTTACTACATTCGAGATGGGTGTAGCTTCAGACGTCAGACAAATAGTTAATAATGAGTCAAAAGACATTATTGGTAATGGAAACATAAACTATATAGGATTTGGCTTTCCTGTTATAAAATCTGGAAAATGGACTGCCTCATTTGGATTTAATCCTTTCAGTAATATGAATTACAAATTGTTTTCTGAAGACGTAGTTTATAATGTTGACGGTACACCAACATCATCACTTGCCACATATGATTATGATGGTTCTGGTGGACTTACCGAAATATATTTATCAAATGGTTTTAAGATAACTAAGGAACTATCTCTTGGCGTTAAGGCAACATATATTTTTGGTGTAGTATCTAGTAATATTTCTTCTACAATATCAAATGAATCCCAGTTCTTTTCAAACTATTATGAGGAATCAACTTATAATGATTATTCTTTAATGACAGGATTATTTTATAGAAAAGAAATAAATGAAGATAAGTTTTTAAAAATTGGTCTAATTTATGATTTAAAGACATCTCTTGAGTCTTCAACCTTTTCACAATTAGAACGAAGAATACCTAATTCTCTNAATGTATTAGTAATAGATACAATTCTCAACGATGTTATTAGAGACTATATTATTCCTAAAAATTATGGTTTTGGAGTCTCCTATGAGATTTTAGATAAGCTTTCTTTTGGAATTGATTTAAGNTTCCAACCTTGGAAAGGNAATTCAGGTTTTGAAAACCAAGAAAATAATTATAAGAATTATTTTCAGGTATCAACTGGTATCGAAATAATTCCCGATGCGGAAGATGTTAATACCTACTTTAATAGGGTAACTTACAGGGGAGGGCTCTTATTTAAAAGATATCCCTATTTGATAAATGGAGAAGAAACAAATAATATAGCGGCTACATTAGGATTATCATTACCTATAGGCTCAATTTCAAGAATCAATTTAGGTTTAGAGTTAGGTACAAGGGGAAACTTGAACAAAACTCTAGCTAAAGAAAACTATTTAAAGTTCATCATTGGGAGTTCAATTAATAACATTTGGTTTATTAAGAGAAAATTTGATTAAATTTAAATATGAGAAACTTACTAATTTTATTAATAATAATTTCATCTAATACCTATGTTATATCCCAACCAGGATGGAATTGGCCAGAAGATAAGGCTAGTGCTGAAGAAAAAAACGTCCTTTATACNGACTACTTAAAACAGGGTAATTGTGATATGGCAATTGAGCCAAACAGATGGTTAATAGAAAATGTTCCTGGTTTGCATGTTTCAATATACCAAAATGCTATTAAAATACTTAGGTGCTTAATTGATAAAACAGAGAATCCTGATTTAAAGAACTCATTAATTCAAGAAGCCATATCAATTTTTGATAAAAGAGTTGAAAATTTTGGGAGAGAGGCATATGTGAAGAATAGNAAGCCAACTTTTGCTTACACATTTTATAGGTCTGACAAGACACAATATGAAAANCTTTATAATATGTTTAACGAGGCCTTAGATTTAAATGGTAATAAGCTTGGTAATAGTAATATAGTTGCTTTTATGGATATTGTTAGAAAGCATAAATTAACCTCCAAAACTATATCTGATGACCAAGTTCTTGATATTTATGANAAGCTATCAAATATTGTTTCTTTTAAAAAAATGGATGAACCTAAAAATATTGACAGGTTAAAAAGATATCAGGATAATCTTGATAAACTTTTGACAGCTACAATAACTGTTGATTGTAATTTTGTTGAAAACACTTTAGGTCCTAAATTAAATCAGTTAGTTGAATCTCCATCTGATGAAATAATTGAGACGGATTATGAGAACTTAAATCCTGTGGAAGGAACTATGTATTCAGATGAGGTTTTAAACCTTGCAAAAAAGATATTTCAACTTAGTATAACNGGGAAATGTACTTCTTCGGATATTGCATTATCTGCTGCTAAAATAATGTTTACCAATGAAAAAGATTTTGCTATAGCTAAATTTATTGCTGGAAGAGAATTGTCTTCGAAGAACTATGAGACTTCTCTTGAATATTATGATGGAGCCCTTCTATCAACTGATGATTCAAAACAAAAATCAGAAATATATTTAAANAAAGCACAGCTATATGCNTTGGTCGGTAATAAGATTAAATCTAGAGATAATGCTAGGAAGTCTATATCATCTGAAAACAATTCTGAAGCATATAAGCTTATTGGAAACCTCTACATGGCCTCATATGATGAGTGTAAAGGTGGAAAGAGTAGAGTAAATGATAGACTTGTGTTTATTGCTGCTTATAATATGTTTAGAAGAGCTGGTTTAGATAATAAAGCTGCTCAAGCTAAGGCTCAGTTCCCTTCAATGGAAGAAATTTTTAATGAAAACCTTGAGGTTGGAGAATCATTGAATACTGGGTGTTGGATAAATGAGAATGTAACGTTAAGTAAAAGAGAATGAAGTTTAACGTTGATGATTTTATTTCTAGTGTTCCGGTTCTTAGACTATTTGCAAAAAATTTAGCTCTTAACGCNGGGATAGCCTTTGTCATTCAAGATTTTCTTATTCCTCTTTATTCAAACTTTATCTTTGATATTGTCTTAGGCCTTGTAGCTTTAGGAATTCTTGCCTTTTTTTATTGGGTTTATAAGTTTAATAAGAAGANTAAAAATTATGCACACTTCTCTTTACAGCTATCATTAGTATGTTTGATTTTTGCTATAATGGTTGGTGCATTAAGTTCTGTATCTAAGGCCTTTTCTTCCGATGACAGGGGTATATTAGCATCAAATGTTGATTTTGTTGCTGATNTACAGGATAATACAAATATATACGATGAGAATCTTGTGTCTTTGGGCAGGGATATATCTAGAGTATCAAATCAGTTTTCAGAGCTTCAGTCTGATCTTTCCTCTTTATCGGACCAGATTGCTTCCCAAATTTCAGATGATGGCTCAGTATTAGGTAATGAAGAATTTCTTGATAAAATTTCTACTTTAATTGATGAAAAAAATATAAGTGCAAATTCAAATATTGATCCTAGTGAATCAGATGAAGTTATTCAATTAAGAAAAAATCTAGATATAGCTACAGAATTGCTTAGACAAGTTACATTAGCTAATGTTAACCTACAGAAAAAAAACTCAGAAAAAGTCTCACCTATTGACGAGTTAAGTGCTGATAGTATTGTCTTTTATATTGGAGAGTTAAAGAGTGATATTAATGATCTTAGGAATTTTTCTCTTCAACTTCTGGCTAATACGGCCCTTGCNGACTCGCGATCTGAATTAAATANTTTTAAAAATGAGACGAAGAGAGATTTAGAGGAGCTAAAAGAATTTACTTCTTTGGAGATAGATGAGATAAAAAAATTAGCAGAGGAAATTCTTAATATTGACAGAAAAGGAGACAACAATAAAGGAAATAATAATATTTCTAAAGAATTAAAAGACCTTTCAAAAGCCATTGAAAAAGGNAATAANTACCAGTCATATTCTATTGATGACGANTACTTAGAAGAAATAGTAGAGACCTANCAGCAAATTGTAGAAAAGATTGATAACAATCCTTTAAAAGATGACATAAAAGAAATTAAGGAAGAAATAGCTAATCTTTCAACTAATAATAATGAATTTCAAAATCCAGTTACATCTAATAATACAATCTCCTCACCACCTGCAGGTGGTTCAAATCAGTCTTTAAATAATTCCTCTGGGTTATCTGAGCTTAAATATTATATTGTTGAGCTTATGAAAGATCAGAATGAAATAAGACAAATAGTAAAAGATTTAAGAGAGATTCTGGAAGAAAAATCAGATGACTAGCCCAAGATATNTAATACTTATAATAAGTTTATTATCAGCTTCTTGTACCATATCAAATACAGAATTAAGTCAGAAAAGTATTGAATATTCCGGACCAGATTTAGAGGTTATTAACCTTAATACTTTATTTTCAGATTCTGCTAGGGCACGTTTCTCCCTGAAAGCAGGTCTTTATCAAGTTTTTAGTGATGGAAAAGAGCTTTATCCCAATGGTATGAANATGGATATCTACTCCAAAGAAGAAAAAAACATTACGGCCAAGTTTTCTGCAAATTATGTAATAAGAAATTCTGAAGAAAATTTCTACCGAGCTGAAGGTAATGTCATATTATATAATACTGAGACGGAGAATGAGTTAAGGACAGAGGAGCTTTTTTGGTATCCAAACGAGGAAAAGTTTTCTACTAATAAATTTGTTACAATTAAGTCTGAAAATGAAATTCATTCAGGGGAAGGNATGGTTTCAAATCAAGATTTCACAGATTATGAGATTTTGAAACCATCTGGAATAATTGAAATTGATGAAGATTAACAAATTAAATTTTCTCTTACTTTCCATTTTAATATTTTAGGTTTGTATACTTTTTTAAAATAAATTATTCGACACAAATGCTAGAATTTGAATCTCAAATTTTACTTATTATAGTATGTATTTTATTTTCTGGATTATTNTCAGGGCTTGAGATTGCTTACATCTCACGTGATAAATTAAACTTTGAAATAAAATCTACTCCAAAAAGCTTTTTTGGAAGAATATTTAATGTAATTAATACCAATAGCTCAGAAATTATAGCTGCCCTTCAGATTGGGATAAATCTATCTCTTGTTATCTANGGTATAGCAATGGCAGATTTTTTAGAGCCTTTTTTAATTTCCTCTTTACCTGATATTATTAAAAATGATTTTTCTGTTTTAATAATTCAGACATTTATATCAACNCTTATAGTCTTGGTTACNGCTGAGTATATTCCAAAAAGTATATTTATGATTAACCCTGACAGGCTTATATCTTCCTTCTCCATTTTATTGATTTTTATTTATTTTATTTTTTGGCCTGTTGTTAAGGTTGTCATATTTATCCTCAAGTTTATAATTGAAGATATTTTAAAACAAAAGTACTCTGATGATAGGCCTGCTTTTAAGATAACAGATCTTAATGAATACATTAAAAAAGTTATTGTTTCCGATAAAGAAATTCAGACAAAAAATGTTTCAGAGTTCTTCAATAATGCTCTGAACTTAAAGGCAGTTAAAGTTAGAGATTTTATGATTCCAAGAACAGAAATTATTGCTGTTGATCAAAAAGATTCTATAAATGATTTAAAGGAAACAATTAATAAAACTGGTTATACTAAGGTNATAGTATATAAATCATCGATTGATAATGTAATTGGATANTGTCATGGTTTGTCCTTATTTACTAATCCTAGTAAAATTAATGATATATTAAAGCCAATTCATTATGTAAATGAGACAAATCTTGCAAGTGATCTCCTTCTTAAATTTATTTCAGATCAGATTAATATAGCAGTTGTAATTGATGAGTATGGAGGTACTTCAGGAATTATAACCCTAGAAGACATTATTGAGGAAATATTTGGAGAAATAATTGATGAGTTTGATGAACTTAACTTACTTGAAGATAAAGTAGACAATAACTCTTTTAATTTTAGCGCTAGGTTGGAAATTGACTACCTTAATGAAAAATATGACCTTAAAATTCCAGAGGGCGACTATGACACTCTTGGTGGGTTTATTTTAAATTTTACAAAAGAAATACCTAAAAAAAATGAAAAAATTGATTATGATAATTTTACAATTAAAATTTTATCAATAAATAACAATAGGATTGATAACGTATTTTTTAGAAAGAATTAAAATAATTGATAATTAAAATTTAATTTTGCATTCCTAATATAATATTATGGCTATAATAAGTACTTTAAGAGATAAGATGGGAAAGTTCCTAGTTTTCGTGGTTGGCTGTTCTATAGCTGCCTTTGTTCTAGGAGATATTTTAGGACCTAATAATTCTTTCATAGGTCAAAATAGAAATATTGTCGGATATATTAATGGTGAAGAAATTGATTTATTAAGGTTTAATACTGTCTATGAGGATCTATCGTATAATTTTTCTCTTAATAATGGAAGGTCTCCTAACCAACAAGAAATTTCAGATATCAGAGATCAGGCATGGGAGAGGTTAATTAATGACATAAGTTATGTAGAGGAATTTAAAAAGATTGGATTAGCAGTGACAGATAAAGAGTCTGTAGATATGGTACAGGGTACTAACATACACCCAATGATAATTCAAGCATTTTCGGATCCTTCAACAGGAAGTTTTAATCGTGATAATGTAATTGGTTACCTTCAGAATCTATCTACCCAACCTGCTAATCAGCAGCAAGCTTGGTATTCTTTTGAAACAAACCTAAAACCTATGAGGTTAAGATCTAAATATGATAACTTAATTACTCAATCAACATTTTATAATTCATTAGATGCTGAAGCTGAATATTTTAAATCTTCATCCCAAATTGATCTCGCCTATTTTTATGTTCCTTTTTATTTGATCAGCGACACAATATTTGATGTATCTACAAGTGAGATGAGGAGTTACCTGAATAAAAATAAGTCAGATTATAACCAAGAAGAGACAAGATCTATAGATTATGCTTTCTTTCCTGTTCTCCCTTCTGCTGAAGATTCTAGTTTTTTTGAAAATGAAATGGGGGGTATACGAGAAAATTTAGTTTCTGGTAATATTATAGACGACTCAACGTATGCTGTAATTAATTCTGATAGTTTTAACCCTTTCACTAAATATAATCCCGATGAATTACCGGATGAATTAGTCGGTATGTCAGCAGGTTTCGTTACTTCACCATCTTATTCTAATGGAGCAATAACTGTAAAAAAACTTTCTAAAATTACTCAAGACCAAAAAGAAAAGGCTAGAGCAAAACATATTCTTCTAAGGTTTGATGACTCCAATAAGACATCTGTTAGGTCAGAGGCAAATAGAATTTTAAGCCTTCTTAGGTCAGGAAGTGACTTTGATGAAACGGCTAGAACTTATAGTCAAGATGGATCTGCTTCCAATGGTGGGGATCTAGGATGGTTTTCTGATGGCGTTATGGTTAAACCATTTCAAGATGCCGTTTTTTCAAGAAATAGAGCTGGTTTAATACCAAGAATTATAGAGTCTGATTTTGGATATCATATTATTAATGTAACATATCCGAAAACTAAAATATCGTATCATGTCGCAACTATTTCCAAGGATATTCTGCCGAGTGATAATACTAGAAATAATATTTACAGATCTGCGGAATTATTTAAGCTAGATATAAACTCAGATGAAAATATTTTTTCAGAATATATAGAGTTGAAAAATATTTCAGGAGGAACAGTTAACGATTTAGATAAAAATTCATCGAATTTAGGGTCTGTACAAGATGCCCGTAATGTTATTATATGGGCTTACGCAGACGATAGGTATGAGGAGGATATTTCTGAAGTAATTGAAACAGATGAAGGGTACATAGTAGCACAGGTAAATGTGATTACTGGCGAGGGTACAAAGAATCTTGATGAAGTTGAAAATTCAATAAAAAGAAGAATTATCGATGAGAAAAAGTTCACTTATTTAAACGAAAAACTTTCTGAGTATTCTTCTTTGCAAGACCTGAAAGATAATCTAGGACTTGGTGAGATTTACAGGTCTTCTGGACTTAGTCTATCAGAAAATTCTTTATCAAATGTAGGTTACTCTCCAGAATCTATTGGTACTGCTTTTTCTATGGAAGAGGGAGAGCTGACACGCCCTTTTAAAATTGATGGTGGTATTATTGTCTTAGGGTTAGAGTCAAAGGTTCTTCCAGATACATTGTCTACGTATGATGACTATAGGAATACATTAATACAAACAAATAGATTTAATATACCACTAAAGATTGATGACGCTATCAAATTCTTCTCTGACATAGAAGATAATAGATACAAATTTTTTTAGTCCATGTCTGATATTGATAGTTTTAAAAATACCCTAGAGGATGAGTATGATTTTCCTGCTGAATACTCTTTTAAATTTATAATTAAATCAGATTCTATTTCTAAGGTGTTGGATCTTTTGCCAGGTTCAGATTATTCCAAAAGAGAATCAAAAAATAGAAAATATACATCAGTTACAATATCTAAAATCATGAAAAATGCTGATGAAATACTTTATATTTACGAGAAGGCATCTAAAATAGATGATATAATATCTCTCTAAATGTGGACAGAAAAAGAAAATAAATTAGAAAAAGATTTCGTATTTGATGACTTTAATGGAGCCATTGTCTTTATTAATAAAGTGGCAGCTATTTCAGAAAAAAAAGACCATCATCCAGAGATTTATAATATTTATAATAAGGTTAATATAAAGTTATCTACCCATGACATGGGAGATATAGTTACAGAAAAAGACCATGATCTTGCATCAGAAATTGATAAAATAAAATGAATTCGGAATTTTATCTTTCTGTTGTTCCTACTCCAATCGGAAACCTTAATGATATAACTCTCAGGGCTGTTGAGACACTAAAAGAATCAGACCTAATTTTGTGTGAGGACACCAGAACCTCAAAGAAGCTGTTAGACAAGTATGAAATCAATAAACCTCTACATTCTTATCATATACATAATGAGCATAAAGTTGTTAATAGGTTTATAAACAAAATATTATCTGGTGTTCAGGTTGCCCTTATAAGCGATGCCGGTACTCCATCAATTTCTGATCCAGGGTATTTGATAATTAGAGAGGCAATTAAAAATAATATTGAAGTAGATTGCTTGCCTGGTCCTACTGCATTTGTGCCTGCTCTTGTGAACTCAGGTATATCTTCAGATAAATTTGTATTCGAGGGATTTCTTCCAAAGAAGAAAGGTAGAGTCACTAGGATTAAATTCTTAAAAGAAGAAAAGAGATCCATCATAATTTATGAGTCTCCCTATAGGATAAAAAAATTGGTATTAGAACTCATTAATATATTTGGTGAGGAGAGGAGGGTGAGTATATCTAGAGAGTTGACTAAGATCCATCAAGAAAATTTAAGAGGTACGTTGAGTGATGTTAGTCAAAAATTAAATGAAAGAAATATTAAAGGTGAAATTGTTATAATTATTGAAGGTGCATAAAATTATTTTAACTATAATACTTTGGTTTACTTTTCTCTCATCCTACTCATATGATAATGAGCAAAGTGGTTTTTCTGTTATAACAATAGGTCCTTACGAGAATGAACTCTATAGTGCCTTTGGGCATAGTGGTATAAGATATTATAATAAAAATACAGGTGAAGATTACTTCTATAACTATGGGATATTTGATTTTGATCAGCCGAATTTTTATTTAAATTTTTTAAATGGACGGTTACTATATAAGGTTGGGAAGTACAGTTACCCAGCAGCAAAAAACTATTACATAGACCAGGAAAGATTTGTAAAAGAACAGTTACTAAACCTTGATCAATCTCAAGAAATACTACTTTATAATTATCTTGAACAGAACATTCAACCTGAGAATGCTAACTATTTATATAATTATGTATACGATAATTGTGCCACAAAAATAAGAGATATATTATCCGAGGTAATTGGAGATCAGCTCTCTTTCTCGGAGGTAACTGGTGATGTATCTTTTCGTAATTTAATGGATATGTATCTAAAAAATAATCTATGGGGGGATTTAGGAATTGACATATGCTTAGGTCCTGAAATTGATAGAGTTATTTCTTACAAGGATAAAATGTTTATTCCTGATTTTCTTTTTAGATCTTTGGAAAAGGCCAGTTTGGGTGGAAGTAAAGAATTAGTTAAAGAAACAGTTATACTTAATCCTAGTATTATAAAGGAATTTAGAGGAAACTTTCTCACACCCAATATAATTTTTTTTATTTTTTTCATTTTTATTCTCACTATCTCATTCAGGCAGATCAAGTATGATATACCATATCATCTAATCGATTTTTTTATTTTCCTTTCTACAGGCTTAATTGGGTTACTACTATCTTACTTGTGGCTATTTACAGATCACCTATCTAGTAATAATTTTAACTTGGTTTGGGCTTTGCCCTCAAATATTTTAATTTCTTTTCTTTTTATTAAAGTCTTATCTAAGAAGTTATTGGTAAACTATCTGATTTTGTATGCCTCTTCTCTGATAGCCCTCTTTCTTATGTGGAGTTTTATACCCCAGAATTTAAATGAGAGTTTAGTCCTTCTTATTAGTGGAATTCTAGTTAGAGTTCTGACAAATATTTTATGTATCTCTAGGTCAGCTGTTCAATAGACTTTAGAATTTCATCAGATGAGAACCCTTTATATAGTAGGTGTGCTATGAGTTTATTTTTTTCTAGCTTATTATGCTTTCTAGTATATATCTCTATGTTTTTTCTAAGAACTTCGTAGTATATTTTCTCGTCAATACTATTAATACCCTCTTCTATCTCAGAACTGTTCAATCCCTTTTCGAAAAGATGATTTCTTATTTTGACTCTACCCCATCTATTGCTTTTATTTTTCCCTCTTGAGAATGCTTTAGCAAAACGTGAATTATCAACTGCGCCTATTTCTTCTAGTCGTTTTATAACCTTTTCTATTAGTTGTGGAGTATAATTTTTTAATTGAAGCTTGGTATTTATTTCTTTTTTAGATCTTTCCCTGTAACCGCAGAACCTAAGACTTAGCTCTATCGCTTCCCTGTATTTTCTATCCTCATTACTTGACATAACCCTTCCTGCTAAGAATACTTTTGATGAATCTTATCTCATTTTCATTATTAAAGACTTTGAAAGGAAAAATAATATATTGGACTACATTAAGTTTAAAAAGGAAACAGTCATTTAAAATTTTCACACTCTTTATGGTCTCCCACTTAATTGGCATCCCTTGTTTATTATTTATTTTCATCATCAGCTGGCTACTAGAGATCTCATAGGATAATCTGTCAAACATGTAACTGCTCTGTTCTACCTGAGTTACTCCAAAAAATTGAATTAGCCAGAATAATATATAAAGAAAGAGTGCAATACTAGCACCTATTATCCACCATATTGAGGGTATGAAAAAATTTATTGAACAGATAGAAAGATAGATTAAAAATACCCACCACTGTTCCTTTAGTAGATTGAAAAAGCCTTTTTTTATGTAAAGACTTTTATCCATTTTAAATTTTTTTGTTCTTACTATCATTGTTTCTGATCTATTTTAATTTCTTTTATTTTTAACTTCTCACCACTTTCGTCCACGAATATAAGAATTTTATAAATTTTATCACTAGATAAATACTCACCTAAGAGATAAATTAATTTATCTTCAGAATCTCCTTTATGGATGATATTAAATGATGATATGTCGTTATCATTAAAAAAACTATCAAGTATTAATGAGCTCTTATAATTATTTTCTTGATATAAGTTTCCCTCTATATTTATCTGAGTTTTACTATCAAAAAAATTAACAATTTCGTCGGAGTTCATGACGTCAAATGATTCTATTATGCTCTCTAAATCATTGACTTTCGTAGAGGAAAGTAAGAAAAAAAAAATAAGCAAATCTTTTAGCATTTATAAATCTTTTAATTGTAAATATAAATACTTAAAAACAATAATTAATTTTACATGATATGTCTAGAAAAGTAATTCTTATAATTATGGATGGCTGGGGTCTCGGTAAGGATCCAGACGTATCTGCAATTCATAAATCAAATACACCATTTTATGACCATTTAATTAACCATTATTCCTCAGCTTCTCTTTCTGCTTCTGGGGTTGATGTAGGACTGCCCGATGGTCAGATGGGAAACTCAGAAGTTGGCCATATGAATATAGGTGCTGGAAGGGTAGTAGATCAGGATCTCATCAGGCTTAATAAGTCCCTAGCAGATAAAGGGATTGGGGAGGTAAGTGAGTTTTTATCATCTGTTGAATATGCCATTAAAAATAATAAAGCTTTCCATGTAATGGGCCTTTTATCTAAGGGAGGTGTTCACTCGCATTCAAATCATCTATATTATGTACTAGATTTTCTGAGAGACTTTAATGAATTGAAGGTTTATTTACATCTATTTACAGATGGAAGAGACTCTGGGCCTCTGGATTCGATTGGAGAGTTTAGTAAGTTATTAGATTATATTTCAGGAACTAATATTAATCTGTCGACAGTGAGTGGGAGGTATTATGCAATGGATAGAGATAAGAGGTGGGAGCGAATTAAGTTAACATTTGACTCAATGACCAAGGGTGTGGGCGTAGCTAGTAACGACATATTAAAATCTATAGAAGCATCTCATAATAATAATGTAACTGACGAGTTTATCAAGCCGATTGTATGCTGTAACGACAATAAACCGGTCGGCATCCTAAGAGAAGGCGATGTTCTTTTTTCATTTAACTATAGGTCTGATAGGATGAGAGAGCTCTCGGAAGTTCTAACCCAAAATGATATTTCTTCCCATGGAATGAAAAAAATGAATTTGAGGTATATGACGATGACAAACTATAACGATGAATTTAAGGATATCTCTGTGCTTTACGACAAAGAAAATTTATCAAATACCTTAGGTGAAGTCTTATCTATTAACAATAAACTTCAGTTAAGAATTGCAGAGACTGAGAAATATCCTCATGTTACTTTTTTCTTTTCTGGAGGTAGGGAGAAGCCTTTCAAAAATGAATCAAGAATTCTTTGTGAGTCGCCGAAAGTTGCAACTTATGATTTAGAGCCAGAGATGAGTGCTAAAAAAATCTCAAAAAAATTTATAGATGAAATAAATAAAAAATCATTTGATTTTGCTTGTTTAAATTTTGCTAATCCTGACATGGTAGGACACACAGGAAGTATGGATGCTACTGTCAGAGCTTGTGAAGTAGTTGATCAAGAGGTATCTAAAATAGTTTCTAACGCTATTAGGAATGATTTCGAAGTTCTAGTAACCTCTGACCACGGAAATGCAGATATTATGATAAATAAAGATGGTTCTCCTCACACATATCACACCACTAACTTAGTCCCAATAGTATATGTGTCAGATGATAAAAGAAATTTATATGATGGCAAGTTAGGTGATATTGCACCAACTATATTAGATATTATGGGTATCGATTTACCTGAGGAGATGACAGGAAAAAGTCTTTTAAAATAATTTTTATTTAATTCGTTTAGGGAGTATGAGAAATATTTATTTTACTTTTTTAGTTCTTTTTATTTTTGGTTGTAAAGATGAAGAACCTTCCTCGCCATGTAAAGTTAATGAGCTCGAAGGTGGGGTTTGCATTGAGATATATCAACCGGTATGTGGTTGTGATAATGTTACATATTCGAATTACTGTTATGCTGAGATAGGAGGTATAACGTCTTGGGTAGACGGCGAATGTAACGGGTAAATTATTTAAACTCACATTTTTTTCCTTTCTTAAAATTTATCTTAAATTGAATATTGTATTTTTAATTTATAAACAATTTGAGATGAAAAATTTTTATTTAATGTTAGCTACTGTTTTTATTGTAGCAGCATGCTCTGCACCATCAAATAATTCTGAAATGGGAATGAGCATGAGTATGGACGGTGAACCAGAAGGTTCGCACACAAGTGTAGAATGGCAGATATGGGCATATTCTACGGCTGCACCTGAGTTTATTGCAGAAGATGCAGCAGTATACGATGGACCCCCTGACATGGGAGGAAAATTATTGAGAGAGGGAACTAATGGTTGGACTTGTTTACCTGCAAACCCAAGAGGAATGTCAGATCCTGAGAATGGGTGGATTGACCCACACGAGGCTATGCCTGCATGTGGTGACGCGGAGTTCTTTAAATGGGTTACTGCTTATTTTGCAGGTGGTGTACCAGAAGAGGTTATGGAGAAAGATGGTTATGCCTGGATGTTACATGGAGATATGGGTGAGGATAATACGAAGCCTATGGTTCTAAATAAAGAAGATGCAGCTGAAGGACACTGGATAGAGTCTGGACCTCATCTGATGAGGATGCCAAAAGATCCTGCTTCTCTAGATGGTATGACTACGGACTTTAATTCTGGAGAGCCTTATGTGATGTTTGCAGGCTCACCTTATGCACACGTAATGTATCCAGTAGGTGATTACTACCAGTACCAGGATATGGTAAAAGAATAAATAGTTTTTTTATAATATTTATAAAGGGGCATTAATGTAATGCCCTTTTTTATTGGTTTTCACTCATTGCAATAAGTAATTCAATAAATAGGTTAATTATGTCAAGGTATATGTTAACAGCTATATCAACTGCAGTACCCCACGAGTTATCACCTGCTGCATTAGCTTGTTTTAGTCTGTCAAAATCATACACTAGATATAGTGTAAAAATTACAATGCCAGCATAACTCTGGTAAAGCATCTGCTTGGCAGATTTAAATATTAAAGCATTCAAGATTCTCATTACTATTAATGCAATTAGAGAAACCAAAAGGATTACCCCTAAAAAATTAAAATTGTATGGAGATA
>NZYP01000046.1 GCA_002702205.1 Flammeovirgaceae bacterium
CCTAGGGTCGCAGCATCTCCAGCATCGCTAGGATCAAAAGGAATAACAGCTGTAGGATTAATAGCCTGGAAGAATGGTGAAGCAAGTACGTCAGGTACCGTTCCAACAACTCCTTTCCATGATGGATTGTTATCTACCATAGATTTTAGAGCCGTTTCAAACTGTGCGCCAACTACTGCTGCCGTCGGCTCAGGGAATACGTTCTCGTTTCCACCTCTTGCGTAATGTGCTAAAAAGTCATATGCTCCTAACCATGCCATGAAGAAAGTACCTCCAGACCCAATCATCTGAGCCAATGCACTTTGAGTGCCACTCGATGCATCAAATCTAGCATAGTAGGGGTTGACTGGTGCTACTGTTCCGTCATTAGGAATCATAAACTGACCCATAGTCTGCTTACCAACACCAAAATTTTGTATGGCAGTCTTGTCTCCTGGATACGATGTGCCGACAGATGCAAAATCACCTGGCGCCCTCTTTATACCAATAGTTCCCTCTGAATTCATGTTTAGGTACCATCTTCCTTCGTCGTCTGCAGTTCCGTCTACTCCGTCAGCTCCAGCACCAAAATACCCATTCTCTGAGTTGATGTCTGGCTGGATAAATGTTCCTGAACCACCAGCATGTGCTAGCTGTAAGGCAATCATTCTCCCGACAGAATAAGGTTGTAAACCACTGTGAAGTAATCCTCCGTCACCAAAACCGGCAGTGTAAGCACCACCAATTGAGACGAATTTAGTAAAATCTGCAGTTCCAGCTTCTCCTGATGGCGCAGATACGTCATCTTGTGGAAAGGCTTTAAATTCAGTTTGTTCCTGCTCACAGGCAAAGAATGTAACTGAAAGTATTAACGTTAAAAATATTGATTTAAACTTTATCATGATATTTAGTTTATTAGTTTAATAATTCGTCAAATGTTAGAGATGCGTAGAATAGCTTACCAATAAATGGTCCACCAGGTCTTGATCTGTAATCATTATTTCCTATACCGATATGATTTCCACCAACCTTAAGTATCGTACCGATACTCTCAATGTTATAACTCACTTGAGCATCTAGTGCTCCGTGAGAAGGAATCATCATAGTTGCAAATGTACTCTCGTACACGAAGTCGTCTTGGAATCTTAGACTTGCTGAGAACCCAAAATTCTTAAATACTTCCCTGTTAGAGAATGTAAATGAATACATATTCTCAGGTGTATTGAAGTATGATAAGAAGTCACTGTTTGGTTCTGAGTAATCTATCTCCTGTCTCTGGAAGTTGTAGTTACCAATTAACTTGTAACCAGAACCGATGTCAAATGTAAGACCTAAACCAAATCCCCAAGTCTTCACGTCATCAGTAGTGTAACTGTCAACAGCAAAACCAGTTCCTGGAGCAAGAGTTTGTCCTCTGTGCGTAGTAGGAAGTTTTGAAACTAAGTTAACTCCACCCTCAAAATCTGTATAGTTAGTTACAAAGTAGTTGGCATCAACTAATACTTTATCTCCGATAACACCCTTGTAACCAAATTCAATTGCCTCCAGTCTCTCTGGCTTAATGTAGTTAGCATAAGCTTCCTGTAAAACAGCTGGGTTACCGCCTGTAGGGTTACCAGTAGTCTCATCTAAAACTCCACCAGTTGCTAGGTATGCATTATAAGAAGATCTTGTCCAAGCACCACCTTCCATAACTCCGTACCTCTCTGCATTATCTTTTGCTGTTCCAAGAAGTATAGTCGAACCAGCTGGGAAGTAGATATACTGACTCTGTGTGTCAGGATTTCTAAATCCAGTCTGGTAGCTGAATCTAAGGTTATGCTTTTCAGCAAAGGTATAGACTGCAGCCACTCTAGGAGTAACTCTTCCTTTATAGTTAGAGTTCTTATCATATCTTGCAGAACCAATAAATTTGAATCCATTAAATATCTCCTTGTTTACTTGGAGAAAAGTTCCGAACTCATTGATTCCAATTTTTTCCATAACACCGTCTCCGTCAGGGTCCTGATTGTAAACCGTTCCCTCACCGTCTAGTGTATAATTTCTAAAATTAGCTCCGAAAAGTAACCAATCTGCCACGTCGTATGTGAAATCAGCATGTGTCAGAGTTGAGTTATCAACTAACTTCGCACCAGGTGTAGTTGGGTCCTGGAACGGGCTACTTTTGATAGCATCTCTAACAGCGTTAAACGCAGCTGATCCAACAGCTGGAATTGGTGCGTCAGCCTGAAGTCTTGATATCGCATGTGCCGCAGTTGGATTACCAGCTGGAACACCTGTGACGTAACCTTGCATTGCTGTAAGGTAAGTTGTAAGGTAAGTTCCTACCCATCCTGATGCACTAGTAGGGCTGAAAGCCTCATTCATTGCAGCACCAAGGAAACCAATGTTATATGTATCTCCGCCATCTGTTGAGGACTGGTATACTTTAAACTTCATCTTATCGCTCTCAAGACCAAAACTTATAAACTGCTGACTGAAGCCATCTAATTTATATTTTTGAGTACCTGTGTATATGGTATTTCCACCACCTTTTCTGTAGAGTAGGGAAGCCTCGAGGTTGTCGTTGATTCTGTAGTTAAGACCGATGTCGTACTTCATGTTACTCGCATCGTTATCTTCCATCAGAGCCTCCTCAGGGAAACCTGTTCTCCTTAGGTCTAGAACCTGGCCACCAGGAAGACTAGATACCCAAGGGAATCCAGAAGCAGCAAGTGGAACTGGAATCGGAACATCATCTCCGTGGAGGTTTAATCCATTGAAGTTTGGCTGTCCTCTCATGTCTATATCACCGAATGCGTTTCCGTCTATATCTACATTTGTAGTGTAGTCGTTTGCAGCCCAGTCGTTAGCCATGTCATAAGCAAAATTTACTTTTATAGCTAGTTTATCGTTAAATGCCTTAGCGTATCTTATATTGTATTTAGAGTATAGGTTCTGGTCATTATTATCTGCGTGAGATGTTGTGAAACCTTGTGTTACCTGAACAGAAAGACCCTGATACTCAAAAGGACTCTTACTAGTCATAAGCATTGTACCGTTGAAAGCGTTTGGTCCGTAGAGAGCTGAAGAGGCCCCTGGGATTAATTCAACACTTTCTAAGTCAAGAGGGTTGATACCAACTAGGTTACCAGTTGGGAAGTTTAGTATAGGAGAAGAAGTATCCATACCATCAACTAACATCACAAATCTGGTGTTAGCGTCAGTCGCATAACCTCTTGTGTTTATAGATGGAAGATTTAAACTACCTCTACTTACTTTGACACCCTTCATGTGCTCAAGCTGATCCATGAAATCTGCAGTTGCAGAGTTCTGAATATCTAGTAGGTCCATCTTCTCAATTGTTACAGGAGACTCGAGTATACTCTGCTCGACTCTAGAAGCTGAAACCACAACTTCACTACCTATCAGTATTGATTCAGATAATGTTATATTTAAATCAGATACATTAGAAGAGACTTCTACCTCCTGATTTTCATAACCTACAATTGAAAAAATTAATGTTGCTGGTGTATCAGCAACGTCTAAACTAAAGTTACCATCCCTATCTGAGATAGTACCTGCGATCTTACCTTTTATAAGTATATTAACTCCTACCAACGAACCGCTCTCATCTGATACATTACCAGATACAGTAATAGCCTGCGAGAAAGATTGGATTGATATAAAAGTGAATAAAGTAAAAAGGTAGACTAATTTCTTTGCAAAATTATTCATACACTTTATATGTTTTGTTTAACAACTTAAGTTAGTTTTTCTAACAACAATGGGGCAAAATTAATAAAATTTTGACTTTTAGAGCAGATTAATCAGACTTATTTTTAATGTAATCGATTAGCTTATCACACAACTTATTTGTCTCTTTTGACATATATTCATCACCTGTCGAGTTTAAAATGCTCTGACCTAAACCACCGAGGCAGTCAATATAAAACTTTTTCATGTCGTCTGTCTTCATATCTTTTGTCCATAAATCAATTCTCAGAGTATTCTTTTTCTCCTCATCCCAGAGAGATAGGCTTATAGATTTTGTTTCTTTCAGGTCCTGACTCAAACTATCCTCAGCTACCCACTCTATCTTCTCGGGAATGTTTTTTTCATCTAGACCGACAATAAATTTAATTTCTGACTTCTTCATTTTCTATAATTTTTAGTGTTTCAATCTTATCTACTCTAAGCTGTTTGCTAAGTTCTTTTAAATTTCTAAACCTCTTCTCGTCTCTTATCCTCTTTAAAAAGCTAATTTCCATACTTTCTCCATATATTTCACTCCCATAATCAAATAAATTCATCTCAAGTCTTCTCTCACTTCCATTAAGTGTTGGTCTGAAGCCAATGTTTATCATGCCATAATATTTTTTATCTGATACGTAGGTAAAACCTGCGTAGACACCGTCTCTGGGAAGAAGCTTACCATCATCTCTTATTTCAATATTTGCTGTTGGAAACTCTAACTTTTTACCTATCCCGTCTCCCTTCACGACCTTCCCGGAGATAAAGTACCTGTATCCAAGCATTTGATTTGTCTTTGAGATATCTCCTTCTTTTATTTTATTTCTTATCTCAGATGAGCTTATCTTTAGTTTTTCGCTTATCTCTTTTCTCTTCACTTCCTCAATTGAGAAGCTAAGCTCATCTTTTTTACCTGCTAGGTACTTGAAGTTTCCTTCCCTCCTAAAACCAAAGTGATGGTTATAACCAATTATTAGCTTATTTATTTTTAATTTTTTCTCTAAAATTTGATCTATAAAATCATCGGCAGTTACTTTAGAAAATTCTTCTGTGAATTCAATTAAATATAAAATATCGATACCAAACTTTTGAAGAGATTTGAACTTATCATCACTCGACTGTATAAAATCAAAATGATCATTAGGGTATAAAACCTTCCTGGGATGTGGCCAGAATGACACTAATATCGATTTTCCATCATTTTTTTTTGCGTCAGAAACCAACCTCTCAATTATTTTCTTATGACCTAGGTGGACTCCGTCAAAATATCCTACAGTACATACGTTGTATCTATTGTTCTCTACAAATGAACTATCTCGAATTATTTTCAATACTTTCCTTTAAGGTTAAATTCAAATTCTTCAATGGTACTAGCATCGTCTACGTCAAAGTTACCTATTTTGGTTCTCCTAAGCTCAGAAAGATAAGCACCACAGCCCAGCTCTAATCCGAGATCTCTTGCCAGTGACCTGATGTATGTCCCTTTTGAACAGGATATAGAAAAGTGAATGACTGGAAGTTTGATGTCTAATATATCAAAACTATTAACTTTTATTTCCTTCTCTTCAATTATCACTTTCTCATCTCTTCTGGCTAGTTCGTACGCCCTTTTACCGTTAACCTTTACAGCTGAGTATTTTGGAGGTCTCTGAAATTGAGTTCCTAAAAATGTCTCTGCTATATCTTTTATTTTCTTCTCGTTAATGCCAGATAATGATTTAGTCTCTGAAACTTCTGTCTCTAGATCGTGCGATGGAGTAGTAGAGCCAAGAACAAACTTACCGGTATATGTCTTGTCTAGGTTAAGGAACTCATTTATTTTTTTTGTGTGTTTACCAGTACAAATGATTAGAAGACCACTCGCAAGAGGATCTAAAGTTCCAGCATGTCCAACCTTCTTGCTTTTGGTGATATTTCTTATTTTCTTCACCACATCGAACGATGACCAATCAAGTTTTTTATCGATCAGAAGTGTATATCCTTCATTAAAATTTATATTTGAATCAATCATCTTCATAATGATTTTTGACAGCAAATTAAATCATTTAATTTAGTAAGAGAGAAAACATGGTCAGATATTTATTAACACTATTTATTTTTTCATCATATGGCTTAATAGCTCAAGAAAACACCTATAGTGGACAAAATATAAATGTTAAACTTTTTTCTTCTATTAATTTAGAAAGGAATTTTGGTGTTACTGATAATGAGATAAAACCTTATTTCACTGATGCACTAAAGGAAAATAACTTAGTTTTTACGGAAGATGATTATAACTATTATTTTTCACTATCTCACGGCTGGAAAAAATCTAAAAAAATAACCTATAGAGTAGATAATTTCAGAGGACTACTAATTGAAACAGGCACAAATGGAATTGTAGCAGAGTTCAATGTATCCAAGACAAAAGACCTCCAAGAGTCTGTAAGTATTATTTTAGATAAACTAGTAGAAATGAATGCGGATAATACCGAGAAAAAATTTATTGACATATCAGATCATTTTATGAAAATGGAAATGAACTCATGGGATTCTTCAAGACCTGACTCACACGCTCCATCAAGTATTCATGCAGACCACACACACATGAGAGGTGGAATCATGATCGGTTATAAGTTTTCTTTATCTGATAATAATAAAATTTATAAAGGAAATAAAACTGTATCTAATAATGTGCTCTTTCAAGATTATGAGAATGTAATTGAGTCCAGTAATTTCTTATATCATTCTTTCGAATTTATGTATGGTCTTTCAGATAAACTGACAATTTTTTCTAAGTTTGATTATATCGATAAGCAGATTACATATTCAGATATTAATTTAGATAAGTCAAATTATTTTTCTAGTGGCTTTGGAGATATTAACCTACAGTTTCTTTACAGTATAGTAAATAGGAGTTCTATAAAATTACATTCTAATATAGGTTTGGATTTACCTACTGGAAAGTTCAGGGGATCAGATCAATTGCCATATAATATTTTCACAGGAAAAGGCTACTTCAGCTCAATATTAGGTTTTACCAGTTTCTTTCAGTTCCCAAAAATCTCTGCAGGAATTCAGCCTATTATAAGTTTACCATTAAATACAAATTCTAACAGTTTTAATTTGGGTTCTAGCATAGACATATATTACTGGTTCTCTCTGAAGGTTAACAACGTGATTAGTATCAGTTACAGTCAAAATTATATAAACCAAAGAAAGGTTAATGGGTCACCTCTTTTCTTAATCCCTGATAAAAATTCAGATTTTGATATTAGGAATACAGGGTATAGAATATTAAGTAATTCTTTTGGTTTAAATATATCCCCAGCAAAAGGAGCTCTTAAAAACTTTAGATTTTCAGCCGAATATATTTTACCTCTTTTCCAGTCATATAATGGTTATCAAAATAGTAAAATAAATGATTTTATATTAAGTTTACAGTTAAGCCCAGGAGGTCATATGGGACACTAGATATGAGGTTACTATTTGTATATTTATTTTTATTTATTTCTTGTAAGAGTGAGGTTAATACCCACCAATCTAACATGAACATTTTAGATGAAGTGATAACGACCCATGATGAGCTAATGGTAAAAATGAAAGATTTAAAATCATTAAAAAATAAACTTACTCAAGAGGGTATCGATCCTGAAAATAAGTTAGTCTTAGATTTAGATGAGGCAAGATCTTCCATGATGAATTTCATGAAAAAATTTAGTGAAGAATTTCAATATGATAAGTATCCAATGGATAAAGATTCATACCAAGATATTGATGAAAAAACTCTATCTATGATAAATTCTAAACTAGAAATGCAAAAAAAGATGGTTCTAGAAGTTTCTGATCTTTTTGAAAATAGTATAAATAATGCCGAAGCAGCAATTAAGAAATAGAGTTCAAAGAATCTAAATCCTTAAAAGAATAATTCATCACCCCAGACTCGCATTCATTATAATTAAAATGCCACCATTCGAATTGGTAAACTGAAAAATTATTTTTAGTCATTATTTTAATGAGTTCATCTCTTATCTCTCTTTGATATTTAGTCCCCCCTGTGTAAGATGGGTATGCCTTATCTGTGAACTCGTCGTATCCAGATATCATTTCAACTGGTGTTCCGTCAGATAAATTATAAAGACCAATATCAATTGCACAGCCTCTATTGTGGACGGAACCTTTAGAAGGGTCTGCTACAAAATGTTTTAAATTATCTGGAGTACCCTCCCAAAACATTTTAGTTACAAACCAAGGTCTGTAAGCATCATATATAATTAACCCGTATCCCATCTCATTCAATTGTCTACTTGCATTTAAGATATTAGGGGCAGCGTCTTTATTTATGAATGCTCTAGCATCTTCATAAAAAACTGATTTCATAAAATTATTTTCTGATGAATATCTTATATCTAGTATCAATTTATCATCTAACTTTTCTAGGTCTACCATGTCTAAACCTGATTTTAAATCAAACTCAAAAGGAGGTTTAGAGTCTAATGCTATCTCTTTAATTTTTTCAATAGGAAGAATTGGCTCAATTGAAAAACTTTCTTTTTCATTTTTTGTACAAGATGAAAAAACAGCAATTAGACCTACAGCCATACAGTAGAATGAGAAATATATTAATTTACTCTCCCTTACTATTTTCAGCATAAGTTTGCATGCAAAAATGCCACTAAGTAAAGAGGAGGCAAATCCTACAATATAGGCAGTGGTTAAATTTTTGTTTATAAATATTTCTGGACCCTGAAACCCATCTACTATCTTAAGTATCAGTATTCCAAAGATTGGAACCAGCACCATCAAAAATGAGAATCTTGTAGATTCCTTTTTATCAATATTTAGTAATAATGCAGTAGCTATGGTTGCTCCAGATCTAGATATTCCTGGCATTATCGCAAATGCTTGAGCTAATCCAATAATTAAAGCTTTTTTATAAGTTATTTTACCTTTAGAATCACTCTTAGAGTAGTTGGAAAGAAACAGAAGTATTGAAGTTAATATTAACATTGACCCAACTAATAATATATTCCCCGTAAAAAGTTTTTCTACTTCATCTTCAAAGAGAATACCTATTATCCCAACTGGAATACTTGATAAAATGATTTTTGAAGCAAAGGAAACTTGTTTGGGTTCTAGTCTAATTAGTCCCCTAATTAGTTTAAATATATCCACTCTAAATACATAGAGTATACTAAATGCAGTTGCTATATGAACTAGCATATTAAAAAATAAATTTTGTGAGGTATCAGTTTTAAGTAGAAAAGAAGTTATCTCAAGGTGGCCACTGCTACTGACAGGTAAAAATTCGGTAAGGCCTTGAATAATTCCTAGTAAAAGGGCTTCATACCATTCCATTTACTATTTTCCCTTATGAAAAATTGCAAAAAACTGGAAGACAAAACCGAATAAAACTACAAGAGGCCCAAGGGTCAAACCAAGGAAACCATAGCCGTATTCCTCCCCATCAACTGACATAATTATAAAACCAGAAACAATAATTAATATGCCTATAAGCATTAACTTATAATTTTTAGAATTAAAAGGCATATTTGATTTTTCCATTATTTTAGTCGTAAAGCTCGTCAAGTGAGGAGTTTAAGTATTTACTCACAGCCGAATAAGTACTTAAGATTACCATAATAACTCCGGTAAAAATAAGAGATATAAATATAACTCCTAACTGTTCTAAACTAATTATTAGATCAAGGTTATTTATTTTGTTATCAGCAATTTCTATAATTATATATAATAGAAAAGATGAAATTATACCTGAAATTAGTCCATAAATCATTCCTCTAATTATAAAAGGTTTTAAAATATAGTTTGCTGTAGCTCCTACAAGTTGCATGCTTCTAATTAGAAATCGCTGAGAGAATAAAGCAATTCTTAGTGTATTGTTAATTAGTATAATAGATATAAATAATAGTATAACAAATAAGCCTATAAAGACAATACTTATGTTAGTTATATTCTTATTTATGTTGTTAATAAGTTCTTTCGAGTATTGAACTTCATAGACACCAGGAATTTTTAGAATATCAGACTCTATAATACTTAGTCTTTCTATATCAAAAAAATCAGAGTTTATCTTTAATATTATAAGGTCTCTAAGTGGATTATTTCCAAGGAAATCAACAAATTCTTCCCCAATTTCATTTTCAAATTTAGATGCAGCTTCATCACTAGAAATAAAAGATAATGTTTCTTCATTATTTGCGAGTGAATATTCCTTTGTGTAGAGAGTCCTTTTTATCTGCTCAACTTGACTAGTTGAAATTTTTTTATTTAAGTAGATATTAATTTCAGTGTTATTTTCAAGGAAACTTTTTACATTGAAAGAAGTTAGAAGAAAAAAAGAAAATAGCCCAAGTAATAGGAGAGAAAGAGAAACACTAAATATTACACTCAAAAATGGGAAATTTCCAAATGTTTTTTTTGCTATCTTCTTTCTCTCCTTATACATTTTGATCAGACAAGTAATGGGGCAATTACAAGAGCAACCACTGATATAAGTTTCAGTAGTATGTTAAGAGATGGACCTGATGTATCTTTAAAAGGATCACCAACAGTGTCACCAACTACTGCCGCTTTGTGAGCTTCTGTACCTTTATTTCCAGCTTCCTCTATCATCTTCTTTGCGTTATCCCAAGCACCACCAGCATTAGACTGGAATATTGCCATTAGGATACCGGATGAAGTTACACCCGCAAGGAGTCCCCCCAACATCTCTGCACCTCCTCCAAAACCAATAACTACTGGTACTAAAATTGCCATTAATCCTGGTAGTACCATTTCTCTGAGTGCTGCCTCAGTAGAAATCTCTACACATTTACTGTATTCTGCTACACCGTCAGCCTCATTAAAAATTTTCATATCAGCTTTTGATGCCTTTGATAAGTCAGCATCATACTTTTTCATAATTTCTAAAGCTGCCTTCAGCTTTGGCAATTCCTTAAATTGTCTCCTAACCTCTTCAATCATACTCATAGCGGCTTTACCTACTGCGTTCATGGAAAGGGCTGAGAAAACAAATGGTAACATAGCTCCAATAAGAAGACCAGACATTACTATTGGGTTAGAGATATCAATCGAAGATATTTCTGCTGTCTGCATAAAGGCAGCAAATAGAGCCAATGCAGTAAGTGCTGCAGATGCAATTGCAAAACCTTTTCCTATAGCTGCAGTAGTATTACCAACAGCATCAAGCTTATCTGTCCTCTCTCTTACTTTTGGAGGTAGTTCGGCCATCTCTGCTATACCACCAGCGTTATCTGAAATAGGTCCGTAAGCATCAACTGCAAGTTGAATACCTGTATTTGCTAACATACCTACAGCGGCTATGGCAATTCCATAAAGTCCAGCAAATTCATGAGAAATTAGTATTGCAGTACATATTAAAAGTATAGGAATAGCTGTTGACATCATACCGACTCCAAGGCCAGCAATTATTGTTGTAGCGGCACCTGTGTCAGATTGTTTTACAATAGAATTGACTGGACTTGTTCCAGTAGCTGTGTAGTATTCAGTAATTTTACCAACACCAAGACCAGCAACCAAGCCAGAAATTGTCGCAAAAAAGACACCAAGTGAAGAATATTCTTTCCCTCCAAATGACCAAGATCCTGGTAAGAATTCTTGGATGAGGAAGTAGGAAGCTACAATCATGAGACCTGCAGATACAAATTCACCAGTGTTTAATGCAGCGTGAGGGCTTCCACCTTCTTTTACTCTAACAAAAAGAGTTCCTATGATAGACATAATAATTCCAGTTGAAGCAATAAATAATGGCAGTAAAATTGCATTCGTTTCAATGCCAGAAAACTCTTGAACCCCAATGAATGCTGCACCAAGAACCATAGCGCCTATTATTGAACCAACAAAAGATTCAAATAGGTCTGCACCCATACCAGCAACATCACCAACATTATCACCAACATTATCTGCAATAGTTGCAGGGTTAAGAGGGTGGTCTTCAGGTATGCCAGCTTCCACTTTACCTACAAGATCAGCTCCTACGTCTGCAGCTTTGGTATAAATTCCTCCACCAACTCTTGCAAATAAAGCAATTGAAGAGGCACCAAGTGAGAAACCTGATATTACCTTAATTACAGTATCAATTTCTTGGAACATGCTTTTATATACTATAAAAAGCGACCCTAGTCCTAGAACCCCTAAACCTACTACTCCAAGGCCCATAACTGCCCCTCCTGAAAAGGCTATCTCTAGTGCTTTACCTAAAGAATCTTGTGCAGCGTTTGTGGTTCGGACATTTGCCTTAGTTGCCACCTTCATTCCAATATATCCTGCAAGACCAGAGCACAGAGCACCAACAACAAATGAGACTGATACAAGCCAACTTGTACCTTCATTCTCTCCTTTGAAAGCAAGAAGCACTGCAGTTATTAATACAAAGACTGATAATATTTTATATTCGGCTTTTAGAAATGCCATAGCTCCATCAGCAATATTTTTTGCTATACGTGCCATTTTTTCAGATCCAATTTCTTTGGATGCTACCCAATTGTTTTTAAAGTACACAAACAATAGAGCAATTATACCTGTTGCAGGTACGAAATATAGTATGTTATCCATAATTATTAATTTAATTTAGCGCAAATATAGAATAAAATTTTAGCTACAGTACTCTTCAAATACGTTTTTGAGATGATCAGCGATCATACTTGCATCTCGACCTTCTATATGGTGTCTTTCTACAAAGTGAATAAGATTACCATTGTTGAAAATAGCTACTGCTGGTGAACTTGGTGGATAAGGTAGGCATAGCTCTCTAACTTTATCAACTGCTTCAAAATCTACACCTGCAAATACTGTAAGGAGTTTATCTGGACTTTTTTCAGATATTTTTATAGCATGTTTGACTCCTGGTCTAGCAGCTCCTGCTGCACATCCACACACTGAATTTATCAGAACCAAACATATTCCTGAATTTTCATTCAATTCTTTAGTTACAGTTTCTGCATCTTTCATTTCTATAAATCCAACTGAGGTTAATTCCTCAGCCATTGGTCTTGTTAATTCCTCTGGGTACATTTTCTAATTTTTAATATTAAACATTACATAAATCCTAACTCAAGTTTAGCCTCTTCAGACATTAGGTCGGAAGTGTATGGTGGATCAAAGGTGATCTCTACATCTACCTCATTAATTTCTTTAATCATTTCTATCCTGTTTTTTACGTCGCTTGGTATAGATTCTGCTGCAGGACATGAAGGGGATGTTAATGTCATCAAGACATGTACGTCCTTATTTTTTTTAATATTAATCTCATAAATCAGACCAAGTTCGTAGACATCAACAGGAATCTCAGGGTCATAAACAGTCTTTATTGCCCTAAGAATTTTTTCATTTAATTCTTTGGTCTCTTTTTTATCCATTTTTTAAAGAGTTTAATGCTATAATCTTAAATTTATTTTCCATTGCTTCTAATCCGTTTGATCTTTGTGTGCCAATGAACCTGCAGAGTCCAGTTTCATTAATAAAAAAAAGTTTTGATTCAAGAATTTCTTTTGGAGTTCTATTATTAAAAACACTAATCAACAAGCTTAGAAGTCCTTTGGTTATGGCTGTATTACTGTCTCCAAAAAAAATAAGTTTATTGTCTTCAAAGGTATGTGATAGCCAAACTTTAGATTGGCAACCTTTTATAATATTATCATCTATTCTTAACTCATCACCTAAGGGCTCTAGTCCTTCTCCAAGCTCCATAAGATAGTTTAGTGACATCTCAATGTCATCATCAAGCATGTTGAAGTTATCAATTATCTCTTCTTGAATCTGGTCTATTATCACTTTGATATAATTTTTTTTAATTCATCTATAAAGTAATTAATCTCTTCATACGTATTATACATAGCCAAAGATACTCTGGCAGTTCCATCTAGATTCATTTTATCCATGAGAGGCTGGGTGCAATGATGACCAGTCCTTATAGCTATTCCTTTTGCATCGAGGAATAGACCAAGATCGTAATAATGAAATCCCTCCACATAAAAAGAAAATATTCCTATTTTACTATCTGAAGTACCTACTAGCTTTATTCTGTCGATTTTTTTTAATTCTTTCCAAGCATGATCACGTATTTCTTTCTCGTATTTGTAAATATTTTGTCTACCCAGATCATTTAGGTATTCGATCGCTTTCTTGAATCCAATAACATCACCTATGTTTGGAGTTCCAGCTTCAAATTTATAAGGAAGGGTATTATATGTAGTGTCTTCAAAAGATACATCTTTTATCATTTCACCTCCTCCCATGTAAGGAGGCATCTTTTCTAATATTTTTTCTTTACCGTATAGGATTCCAACACCTGTTGGCCCGTACATCTTATGAGCAGAAAATACAAAAAAATCACAATTAAGATCTTTAACATCTACGTTTTTATGAGAGGTTGCTTGTGCTGCATCTACCAAAACTTTAGCACCAGCATTATTTGAAATATTAACTAGCTCTTTAACTGGGTTGATAGTTCCTAGAGTATTTGATATGTAAACTATAGATACAAATTTTGTATTTTCATTTAATAGACTTTTAAAGTGTTCCATGTCTAGTTCACCTTTTCCTGTAACTTTTATCGTTTTAATAACAAGGTCATTTTCTTTCGCTACCATCTGCCAAGGGACAATATTTGAGTGGTGCTCCATCTCGGATATTATTATTTCATCGCCCTTCTTTAAAAAGTTTTTACAATATGAAGCTGCTACAAGGTTGATACCTTCTGTTGCACCTCTTGTAAAGATGATCTCGTTAGTTGAGGATGCGTTGATAAAGCTTTTGGCTGTTTCCCTGGTGCTCTCAAACTCTTCTGTGGCCTTCTCAGCTAGTTGGTGAACTCCTCTATGTATGTTAGAATTAAAGCTTTTATAGTAGTTTGAGAGAGAGTCAATAACTGATTGAGGTTTCTGTGTTGTTGCAGCATTATCAAAGTAAACTAGATCGTTCTTATTGATTTTTGTCTCTAGGATAGGAAAATCTTTTCTGATTTCTGAAATAGGAAAGTTACTCATCGTTAAACTTTTCTAATTGATTTTTAATCAAGCTAGTAAAAGCTGATTTCATCTTATCATCTTCAATTTTATCAATTATTTCTGAGCTAAAAGCTGATAATAAAAGACTTATTGATTCTTTTCTTGAAATTCCTCTAGACATCAAGTAAAAAATTGCGTCTTCATCCATCTGGCCAACAGTACAGCCATGAGAACATTTAACATCATCGGCCCATATTTCAAGCTGTGGTTTAGTATTTACTTTTGCTTTGTCAGATAATATTATATTATTATTGGCTTGGAAAGCATTTGTCTTCTGGGCTTTTTTTCTCACAAAGATTTTACCGTTAAAAACCCCATTTGATCTTCCTCCCATTATGCCCTTGTAGTGCTCATTACTTAATGAATTCTCATCTACATGATCTACGCTTGTGTGGTTGTCAACTAAAGATTTCTCATTGATAGCGTAGAACCCATACATATTGGCATAACAATTTTTATCGTTTAGACATATATTTAAGTTATTTCTTACAATGGATCCTGAGAAACTAAGAGTGTAAAAGTTTGATGTGCTATCTCTTCTCTGGAAGGTATTGATGCTGTTATAGTGATAATTTTCTTTGAAGTCTTGTGCCGAATAAAAATTAAATTTTGAATTTTCAGAGAGATAAATCTCCGTGACCGAGGAAGAGAAGCTCTCTCCCTGACACAAATCAATAAATTGTTCGAAGAATGATACTTCAGAACTTTTATCACAAAATATCATTTTTCTGAAATTACTAACTTCATAATTTTCAATAATATTTATGATTGATATATGATCCTTAGATATAAAATTATTATCTAAAGAAATAGTTAGGCAGTCATTATGAGTTATTGAATTTATAGAACTAAAAAAATCAGATTTAGAGTCATCATATTTTTGGTAAATTTTCTCGAATAAATTTATCTCTTTATCTGAAAGCTCAGAATAGTTTTTGATTGAAATGTTAGGGGGGATATTTGATAATTCTGGTTTATAAAATCCATCAACACATAAAATATAAAATTCAGAATCAATATTTTTTTTTATTTCTGAGTAAGATTTTTGGGAAACAATTTCTTTGTTTTCAGGTAACAGGTTAAATTTTTTTTCAATTTTTTTTAATAATGGTGTGTATTTATATTCTTCTTTTTGTAGCGAGTAACTTTTTTCGATAGATTTAATAACATCAGATTTTCTCTTTTGAGAGTTTGAATCGTTTTCATTATCAATAAATCTTTTTAAATCTTCAGTGATATTCATTTAATGAATTTTAGTTTTCTGATTTAATCCAATCATAACCTCTCTCCTCTAACTCAAGAGCAAGGTTTTTATCTCCAGACTTAACAATTTTACCATCCATTAATACATGTACAAAGTCTGGTACTATATAGTCAAGAAGTCTCTGATAGTGGGTGACTACCACTGTAGCATTTTCATTTGATTTGAGTGCGTTAACGCCGTTAGAAACTATCTTAAGTGCATCGATATCAAGCCCTGAGTCTGTTTCGTCTAAAATTGAAAGTTTAGGATTTAGCATAGCCATCTGAAAAATCTCATTACGTTTTTTCTCTCCACCAGAGAAGCCATCATTTATAGATCTGCTGAGTAAGTCTTGCCTGATATTTACAAGTTTCATCTTTTCTTTCATAAGCTTTAGGAAAGCAACTGCATCAAGTGGTTTTTCTCCTTTTGACTCACGTATTTGATTAACAGCGGTCTTCATGAAATTAGTTGTAGAAACTCCAGGAATTTCAACTGGGTATTGAAATGCCAAAAATATTCCTTCTCTAGCTCTTTCCTCAGGTCCCAGTTCTCCTAAATCTTTATCTTGAAAATTTATTTCACCTTCAGTGACATCGTAATCTTCTCTGCCGGCTATGACTGATGCTAGAGTGCTTTTCCCTGATCCATTTGGTCCCATTATAGCATGTACTTCTCCGTTTTTGACCTCTAAGTTTAAGCCCTTTAAAATTTTGGTGTCTTCAACAGATGCGTGTAAATTTTTTATTTTTAACATGTTATATATTTAAATTTATCCTACACTTCCTTCAAGAGTAAGCGAAAGTAGTTTTTGTGCTTCAACAGAGAATTCCATGGGAAGTTGTTTCAAAACATCTTTTGCATAACCATTTACTATAAGAGCGATGGCATTCTCTTCATCCATTCCTCTCTGGAGACAATAGAATATCTGATCTTCACCAATTTTTGATGTGGTTGCCTCATGCTCAACCATAGATGATTTGTTATCAATGTCAATATATGGAAATGTATGTGCCCCACACTTATTTCCAAGAAGGAGGGAGTCGCACTGAGAGAAGTTCCTAGAGTTTGAAGCTCTATTCATTACTTTCACCTGACCTCTGTAACTATTTTGTGAATGTCCTGCCGAGATTCCTTTTGAAATAATTTTTGATTTGGTGTTTTTGCCAATATGTATCATTTTAGTACCTGTGTCTGCTTGTTGGTAATTATTTGTCACGGCAACAGAATAAAACTCACCAATTGAATTATTTCCTTTTAAGATACAAGATGGATATTTCCATGTTATTGCAGAACCAGTCTCAACTTGTGTCCAGCTTATTTTAGAGTTATCACCTGCACATATTCCTCTTTTTGTCACGAAATTATATATACCCCCTTTTCCGTTTTTATCACCTGGGTACCAGTTTTGGACAGTTGAGTATTTTACCTCTGCGTTATTTCCAGCATAGATTTCAACAACAGCAGCGTGCAACTGATTCTCATCTCTCATGGGAGCAGTGCATCCTTCAAGGTAACTTACGTAAGAGCTATCATCTGCAATTATCAGTGTCCTCTCAAACTGACCAGTATTTGAGGCATTGATTCGAAAATATGTTGACAATTCCATTGGACATCGAACTCCTTTAGGAATATAGCAGAAAGAACCATCAGAAAAAACTGCAGAGTTGAGAGAGGCAAAATAATTATCTTTAGATGGGATGACAGTACCAAGATATTTTCTCACTAATTCTGGATGTTCTTTTACTGCCTCAGAAAAAGAACAGAATATGATACCTAATTCACTTAATTTGTCTTTGAAAGTAGTTCCGATAGATACCGAGTCAATTACTGCGTCTACAGCAACGCCACTTAATCTTTTTTGTTCCTGTAATGAAATACCAAGTTTCTCAAATGTTTTAATTAACTCCGGATCTACCTCATCCATAGATTTTAGTTCTTTTTTCTTTTTGGGAGCAGAGTAGTAAGATATTGACTGAAGATCAATTTCAGGTATTTTAAGATTTGCCCAATTAGGTTTTTCCATTTTATTAAAGATCTCAAATGCTTCTAGCCTCCAATCTAATAACCATTTTGGTTCATCTTTCTTTTTTGAAATAAGTCTTATGATATCTTCGTTGAGTCCGTTGGGAGCTTGATCCACCTCAAAGTCAACCGACCAACCATACTCGTATTCTTTGGAAGTAAAATCTTTTAAAATTTTGTCGTCTTTACTCATAGTTCTTTATAAGCGCAAATTTAACTAACAAAAACTAATTTAGCTAAGGATAAGGCTGAAACGCTCAGTTTAACGCTAAACCCTCTTTAATTGTTTCTTCGAAAGACATGAAAGTTTCTGTCCTAGTGATACCTTTGACTTTGTGAATAGTATCTAAGAAATTTCTAAAATGAGATGTGTCTTTACAGATTATTTTTATAAAAATTGTATACTGACCTGTTATTGCATGTATTTCAACAATTTCAGGAATTTTTTTTAAGAATTTTACAGTTTCTTTATATAGAAAACTTTTCTCAAGATAAATACCCATATAGCTAGATGTGTTATATCCAAGTTTACTGTAATCTATATCCAGTTTCGTTCCTCTCACCACTCCCATTTTCTCTAATTTCCTCATCCTTACGTGTACTGTACCTCCTGAAACAAAAACTTTTTTTGCAACTTCAGTGTAAGGCATTTTTGCATTTTTTGATAAGACGTTAAGTATTTTAAGGTCAATATTATCAATTTGGTAATTAGAGCTCATTATTGGGTGGTTTTTTTTAATTTTTTTAAAAAACTATTTAAATATTAAATTATTTTAAAAAATTTCCAAACTATTAATATATAATTAAGTGAAACATGTATTTCATGTTGAATATTTAATACATTGTTATATCATTTTTGGGTTAATGTTGTTTACCAGGGGACATCTTTTTTAGATTTCCCCTTCTTTTTTTTAATTAAAATTTTCTTAAATTTATTGTACTATCTAACCTCTTAAATTTAAAGAAATGGAAAAGATTTGGTGTAAAAATTACCCATCTGGTGTAAAGCCAAATACCGATTTAAATAAGTTTAACTCCCTTGTAGAGTTTTTTGAGAATGGGTTTAAAAAATTCCCTGATAAGATCGCTTATGAAAATATGGGGAAAAAAATTACATATTCTGAGCTAGATGAATTAACAAAAATATTTTCAAATTTTCTAATTCATAACCTTAAACTTAAAAAAGGTGATAGGTTTGCTATCCAGACCCCAAACGTACTTCAGTATCCAATTGTATTGTATGGTGCATTAAGATCAGGCCTGATAGTAGTCAACACAAATCCATTGTACACACCTGACGAAATGCTTCACCAGTTTAAAGATTCGGGATGTAAAGGAATTTTTATACTATCAAATTTTGCTAGTAATTTGGAAAAGATAATAGGTAAAACATCTATTCAGCATATTATAGTTTCAGACCTTGGGGATATGTTAGGAGGTTTAAAAGGCTCATTTGTAAACTTTGCAGTTAAATATATAAAAAGAATGGTTCCCAGTTATAATCTACCTTCATCGGTTAGGTTTAAAGACTCACTGAAGGAAGGGAAAAAGCATTCTTTTAATAAGATAGATATTGATTCTTCAGATATTGCTTTTCTTCAATACACTGGTGGTACAACAGGTGTTTCAAAAGGAGCAATGCTATCACATAAAAATGTTATCTCTAACGTTATGCAAGTATCTGAATGTATGGACATTCTATTAGAAGATGGAGAGGAGGTAGTAATTACAGCCCTTCCTCTTTATCATATCTTTGCCTTAGTATGTAATTCTTTAGTGATGTTTAATTTCGGAGCCAGAAATATTTTAATAACAAATCCAAGAGATATGAAAAATTTTATTAAGGAAATTTCTAATCAAAAATTTTCAATTATAACTGGTGTTAATACATTATTTAATGGACTACTGAACAACGCAAATTTTGAAGATATTGATTTCTCAAACTTAAAGGTTGCATTTGGTGGAGGTATGGCAGTTCAAGACTCAGTTGCTATAAAATGGGAGGAAATAACAGGATGTCCTCTTGTTGAGGGATATGGTTTGACAGAGACCTCTCCTGTGGTTACTATAAATCCTCTTGATGGAACAAATAAAATTGGTACAATTGGAATTCCAATTCCAGATACAGAAATTAAGTTAATTGATGATGATGGAAATGAGATGAGTGTAGGTGAGAGAGGTGAGCTATGTGTAAAAGGACCTCAGGTTATGGAAGGTTATTGGAACAGGAAAGATGATACAGATGATGTAATTAAAGATGGGTGGTTATTAACAGGTGATATAGCAGTCATAGATTCAGATGGCTTTCTTAAGATTGTAGATCGAAAAAAAGAAATGGTACTTGTCTCTGGTTTTAATGTTTTCCCTAACGAGGTTGAAAACGTAATATCATCCCATCCTAAAGTATTAGAGGTGGGGGTAATTGGTGTTGAAGATGATAAAACAACAGAAGCGGTTAAGGCAGTAATAGTTAAAAAAGATGATTCACTTACATCCGATGAAATTAAAATTTATTGTAAAGAAAAGTTAACAAATTATAAGTGTCCAAAACACATAGGTTTTGCTACTGAACTACCTAAATCTAATGTGGGAAAAATTCTTAGGAGATTAATAAAAGAAAAAGACCTAGAATCTCCATATTAATTATTATTTAGAATAATTCTAAATTAATTTATATCCTAATAATTTTTTGAAGTTAATGCTGCCGATATTACATTTGTCTCAGCTTAAACATTGGTGCGTAAATGCTTACTAAATTAACTAGAAACCTACCTATAATTAGTCGTTTTTTTCTACCATTTATTGGCATAATTTCATTCGCTCTATTTTCACCGTCTTTCCACAAAATTAATGCGCAAGAACAACAAGAGGAGTCATTTGATCAAAATATAGTAAGTAATGGTGAGTCACTATTTAAAGGTAATTGTACAGTCTGCCACGCAATCAATGACGTGCTAATTGGTCCTGCTCTAAGAGATGTGCATGAAAGGCAGTCTGAGGAGTGGATATATGCTTTCATAAAAAATTCACAAAAAGTTATAAAAAGTGGTGATGAATATGCTGTTGATCTTTACAATCAGTATAACCAAACCTTGATGACTTCATTTGATTTTTCGGATGAGGAGCTAAACTCTATTCTGACTTACATTAAAAGTGAATCCTCAAAAGAGATTCAGGTTGCTGTTGTTGAAGGTGTAGATGTTCAAGGTGAGACTTCTTCTTCTATATCAACAGATAATTTCTATTTATCTCTTGGTCTTAATATTTTTCTATTATTGATCCTTATTTTCATTCTCCTCAGGTTCACTAATCTCTCAAAAAAATATGTAATACTTAAAGACAATCAGACGAAAGGAAAATTATTAGATGAAGAGGATAAAGAGATAGTTGATAGTGGTTTCAATATCAAAGATTTTATCAGAAGTAATAAAGTAGTGGGAATAGCATCTTTCGTATTTATTGCTGTTTTTGTGAAGTCATGTATCGATGGTATATACACCATTGGTATTCAGCAAAATTATCAACCTACTCAGCCGATAGCTTTCTCTCATAAAGTCCATGCTGGTCAGTATGAGATAGATTGTAATTATTGTCATACAGGAGTTAATATTTCAAAATCTGCTAATATTCCTTCTGTCAATATATGTATGAATTGTCATAACGCAATCAATACTGATAAACCAGAAATTCAAAAAATACTGACTGCTTACGAAGAAAATAGACCAATTGAATGGGTTAGGGTTCATAATCTGCCTGACCTTGCCTATTTTAATCATTCACAACATGTAGCTATAGGTGGGCTAGAATGTAATACTTGCCACGGTCCTATTGAGGAAATGGATGTAGTTTATCAGTACTCTGAACTTACCATGGGCTGGTGTATTAACTGCCACAGAGAATCTGAAATAAATTCAAAAGGAAATGATTATTATGATAAATTAGTTGAACTTCACAAAGGTTCTTCTAAGGAACCTCTAAAAGTCGAAGACATTGGTGGGCTTGAATGCTCCAAGTGTCACTATTAAATATGAAGAAAGGAAATAAAACATACTGGAAAGGAATTGAGCAGCTTAAGAATGACCCTGCTTTTATAAAAAATTCGCAAAATGAGTTCCCTGAATTCTTACCTATAAATGGTTCATCAGATAATTCTAGACGTGATTTCTTAAAGATGATGGGTTTTGGTTTAGCAGCAGTTTCTACTGCAGCATGCGAGGCACCAGTAAAGTATGCCATTCCATATGTAGATAAGCCGGTTGATGTTGACGCATCCCTTGCAAATTATTACGCTTCAACTTATTCTATGGGTAGTGACTACTGTAGTGTTGTTGTAAAGACCAGAGAAGGTAGGCCAATTAAGATTGATGGCAACAAATTTTCTAAAATAAGTGCTGGATGTACTTCCTCTCAGGTAGAGTCCTCAGTTCTAACCCTATACGACAGACAGAGGTTACAATTCCCAATGCTAAATAATAAAGAATCTAATTGGAGAGACGTTGATAAGTATGTTAAGGAAGAGTTATCTAACAAAGGTTCAAATAAAATGTATATTGTTAGTCATTCTGTCAATAGCCCTTCGACTCTTGATGTGATTAATAAGTTTTCCAAAAAATTTGATGTTAAACATGTTGAGTACGATACCTCATCCTACTCAGGTATGCTTGATGCAAATAAAGAATCATTTGGAAAAAGAAAGATTCCATTTTATGATTTCTCGAAGGCCAAAACAATTGTTTCTTTTGGATATGATTTTTTAGGTAATTCATTTAACCATAATTTATTTAACAAACAGTTCACCAAACAAAGAGTTGTTAATAGAGATAAGAGAGAGATGTCAAGGCTCTACACATTCGAATCAAATCTGTCTCTTACAGGAGCAAATGCTGACCATAGGATTCCAATCAAGTCATCTCACGCAAAGATTTATATCGCCGAACTTTGGAATATTTTAAATGATAAAATTGGATCGGGAAGAGATACTATTTCTTTTAACAAGAGTAAAAAGAGTTTACTGAAATTAGATATTTTAAATAAAGTTGCTGACGACTTAATTCAAAATCTAGGTTCATCTCTGGTCATATCCAGTTCTAATGATAAATCAGTCCAATCTGTAGTGATAATGATAAATGAACTTCTAAGAAGTTATGGTAAGACTATTGACCTAAATAGATGTTATAATATCAGAAAAGGAGATGATAGTAAAATGTTAGAATTTATCACTGACATGGAGACTAAATCAGTTCATGGTGTTATATTCCTTAACTCTAACCCAGTTTATAACCACTACCTATCATCTAGGCTTAAGGATGCTCTTGAAAATGTTTCTTTAAAAATATCTACATCAGATAGAATAGATGAGACGTCTATCTTATGTAATGTGATTGCTCCAGATTCTCATTTCCTAGAGTCTTGGAATGACTATGAACCTATTGATAATCACTTTAGTTTTGGTCAGCCAACAATTCGAAGAATCTTTGATACTAGACAACATCAAGATTCTTTTCTAAAGTGGATTGATTCAAAAGAAAACTTTTTCTCAACTCTAAAAAATAATTGGAGAAAAAAACAGAAATTGCTGAAGTCTAATGAGCCATTTCAAATGTTTTGGGATAGACTTCTCCACGATGGCGTTGCAGAAATAGTTGAAGAAAAACCTAGAAATTTAAACCCTCTCCCTAATATTTTTAAAACTAGGATATCTGAGGTGAGTAAAATATCAACTTTAATTGACACTGAAAGTGAAAATGAAGATTTTGAATTAAATCTATACCATAACTTAACTGTAAGTGATGGGATTCAATCTAATAATCCATGGCTTCAAGAAATGCCTGATCCAATATCTAAAGT
The DNA here is from genome assembly GCA_002702205.1 of Flammeovirgaceae bacterium. Lineage (GTDB taxonomy): Bacteria > Bacteroidota > Bacteroidia > Cytophagales > MED-G16 > MED-G16. The sequence goes on from NZYP01000046.1 coordinate 23,854, forward strand.
CTGTTGGGATAATTATATTTCTATTAATCCTAAAGATGCTTCAAAACTAGAGGTGAAAACCGATGTGGGAACAATGACTACAAATGTTTTGAAAATACAAAACGGTCAGGAATCATTTGAGGTGCCTGTCATTATACAACCAGGTCAGGCAGAAGGCACTATTGGTCTTGCTCTTGGTTATGGTAGAAAACTTGCAGGACCTGTTGGAGACGGTGTTGGTTTTGATGCAAACCAGGTCCTTGATATAAATTCAAATATTCAAAATTTCATTGTTAACAATATCAAATTAGAAAATACCTTTAAAGACTATAGGATAGCTCAGACCCAGACTCATGATACCATCATGGCAAGAGAAAGTGTTATTCAGGAGACATCTTTAGATCAGTATAAAGAAGATCCTTATGCTGGTAAGTATCAGTTTNAAGTTGCTACTAGTAAAGGGNANAAGAAACCAGAAGATGTTACGCTCTGGAATGGACACGAGTACAAGAATCANCACTGGGTTATGGCAATAGATCTAAATGCTTGTACNGGGTGTGGTAGTTGTGTTATAGCTTGTCAAGTAGAGAATAATATTCCTGTAGTTGGTAAAGAAGAAGTCTTAAATAGGAGAGAGATGTCTTGGCTTAGAATAGACAGGTACTACTCTAGTGATGCAGATGTTAATGACTTACAAGGTTTAGAGGTAGCTGCAGAAAATCCTGACGTAACTTTCCAGCCTATGATGTGTCAACATTGTAACAATGCTCCTTGTGAGACAGTTTGTCCAGTTGCTGCCACAACTCATAGTAGTGAAGGCTTAAATCAAATGACATATAACAGATGTATAGGTACTAGGTACTGTGCGAATAACTGCCCATATAAAGTAAGAAGGTTTAACTGGTTTAAATACCATGATAATGAGCAATTTGATAAAAATATAGCAATGAATAATGATCTGGGAAAAATGGTTCTAAACCCTGATGTTACCGTAAGGTCAAGAGGGGTAATGGAAAAATGTTCTTTCTGTGTTCAGAAAATTCAAGAGGGTAAACTTTTAGCTAAATCAGAGAAAAGAAGACTCAAGGATGGCGACGTTAAGATGGCTTGTGGGTCAGCTTGTTCTACTGACGCTATCGTTTTTGGAGATGTGAATGATAAAGATAGTAGAATAAATAACCTGCTTCAGGTTGAGAAAATTGATAAGGCAACTCTGAAGTTGAAAGAGGAGAGAGCTTATGCAGTATTAGATGAAATTAGAGTAAGTCCAAATGTTTGGTACTTAAGAAAAGTTAGAAATAAAAAAATAGCTTAGCATGCACGTAGAATCTAAACTCAGAAAACCATTAATAACAGGAGGTAAAACTCTTCATGACGTGTCTGAGGATATAAGTAAAAGAGTTGAACAGAAGCCCTCCCTAACTTGGTATGCAGCAATGATAATATCAAACATAACTCTTATAGTTGGTGCATATGCTGTTTACAGAACTTTATGGGATGGAATTGGAATGTGGGGTCTTAATAAGACAGTTATGTGGGCTTGGGATATTACAAATTTTGTTTGGTGGGTTGGAATAGGTCATGCTGGGACACTGATATCTGCTATTTTACTACTATTTAGACAGAGATGGAGAATGGCAATTAATAGATCGGCAGAAGCTATGACCATTTTTGCAGTCATTTGTGCTGCCATGTTTCCATTACTGCACATGGGAAGATTATGGATTGGTCTTATCTGGGTTCTTCCGCTACCTAATACGTACGGATCCTTGTGGGTCAATTTTGCTAGCCCTCTCTTGTGGGATGTATTTGCAATAACTACATATTTCTCTGTATCTCTTGTATTTTGGTATATTGGACTTATTCCAGATTTTGCAACAATTAGAGACAGAGCTAAAAAAGCTGGAAGAAAAGTATCTGCATATATATACGGTGGATTAAGCTTTGGATGGGACGGCGCAGCCAAGACTTGGTCTAGATACGAAACTGTTTCTCTTGTACTTGCAGGCCTTGCTACTCCTCTGGTTCTTTCTGTTCATACAATTGTTTCTATGGATTTTGCAACTTCTGTTATACCTGGGTGGCACACGACGATATTTCCTCCCTATTTTGTTGCAGGTGCAATTTTCTCTGGTTTTGCAATGGTATTAACATTACTTATTATAACCAGAAAAGTATATAATTTAGAAGATTATATTACCATTAAACATCTAGAGTTAATGAACATTGTAATAATAGTTACAGGTTCCATAGTTGGAATTGCTTACTTAACTGAGTTATTTATGGCCTGGTACTCTGGTGTTGCATATGAGCAATACGCTTTCTATAACAGAGTAACTGGTCCTTACTGGTGGGCATACTGGTCGATGATGACATGTAATGTGATATCTCCTCAACTCTTCTGGTTTAAAAAAATCAGAACTAATATAGTTGCTACATTTATTATTTCAATTATTGTAAATATAGGTATGTGGTTTGAAAGGTTTGTTATTATTGTTACGTCTCTTCACAGAGATTATCTTCCGTCAAGTTGGGCAATGTTTTACCCAACAATATATGATTTAGGTATGTACATTTTCACATTTGGCTTATTTTTCACAGCATTTTTAGCTTTTTCTAAGTATTTCCCTGTTATAAATATGGCTGAAGTGAAAAGTATTTTAAAACATACTGGAGAGAAAGTAAAGAAATAAATATGGATGATAAAGGTGTAAAATTTGTTATTGGTATCTATGAGGATGAAGATGTTCTTCTAGATGCTATATCATCAGTACGGGCTAAGGGTGTAAATATATACGAAGTTTATTCTCCATTCCCTGTTCATGGAATTGAGTCCAGACTAGGGTATAAGAGATCTAGACTTTCAATAGCAGCGTTTTGTTTTGGTTTTCTAGGTACCTGTCTGGCACTAACTATGATGATTGGAATGACAACTATAGATTGGCCTATGATAATTGGAGGTAAAGATTTTCTCCCTTTGCCTGTTTTTATTCCAGTAACATTTGAGATGACAGTCTTATTATCAGCCTTTGGCATGGTGGGTACATTCTTTGTAATTAGTGACCTTAAACCTTGGGGTAAACCAAAAACTTTTGATCTGAGATCAACAGATGATAAACACGTGATGGCAATTGAAATAGAAAAAAATAATATGTCAGAGGCAGCACTTAAAAAATTACTAAAGTCTAATGGTGCTTCTGAAGCAAACTCTAAACTGATGGATGAATGAATAAGGTTATTATAAACTTATTATTTTGTGTAATCTTAATAGGATGTTCTGCAAAGGATGATTACCCTGGTGTGGAGTATGCTCCTAATATGTACCACTCTGTCCCCTACGAACCGTTATCCCAAGTTAAAGACGAAGAAATCGGTAGCTGGTTAGATTCTAATCCAAATGATGGACATGGTGAGTTTTATAATTCTAATCCTTATAATCCTTATGGGATGACTATGTTGGAACCTGTTCCAAATACTGTCAGAAGAGGTACATCCCTTCCGTATAGGATACCAAAAGATAGTCTTGAAGTAGCCGCTCTAGTTAATAGCCCAATTGAGGATAGTGATGAAGTTCTTAAAGAGGCAAAAGTTCTCTACGAGAGGTTTTGTATTCATTGCCACGGAGAGAAGGGTATGGGGGACGGTCTTGTTGGTAAGGTTTACTTAGGTGTTACTGCATATAACTCAAGGGCTGTGAAAGATAAGTCTGAGGGACATATATTTCATGTTATTACACATGGCAAAGGAAGAATGTGGGGACACGGATCTCAGATATCAATAGAAGATAGGTGGAAGATAGTCAAGTATGTTCAAACCCTTCAAAAACAATAATATGAAAGATATTTTTGATTTTAATATAGGAATAAAAAAGAGCCTGCTCTACCTTTTTTTGGGGGGACTATTACTATCTATTATTGGAATATATCAGTTAATAAATTCTGGTCATGGTCATGAAGAATCCACCGAAATTGTAAATGCCTACATTTCAGATGATGGTCATTCTGAGTTTCATTGGTACAAAAGAGTTTACTCTAATTTATGGATTAATGTGGTTTACTTTTTAGGTATATCAATTTCAGCTATATTTTTTGTTGCAATTCAATACGTTTCTCAGTCTGGTTGGTCAGCAGGAATTTTAAGAGTTCCGTTAGCTATTGGAAGATGGTTGCTTCCTGGAAGTGTACTAATGCTTATTGTATTTGCAATCACTAACCATGATATTTTTCATTGGACACACGAGTATTTGTATGATAAATCTGATCCAAGGTATGATTATGTGATTGATGGAAAAAAAGCCTATTTAAATCTTCCTTTTTTCCTTGGAAGGATGGCGTTTTTCCTTGGGATATGGTATTTTTTCTATGCATTGATACTTAAACACATTGCAAAAGAAGATAAGTTAGGTGGAACTGAATCGTGGAAGAAACTGTTTACAATATCTACAGTTTTTGTAGTTATTTATGCATTCACTCAGTCAGTTGCTGCCTGGGATTGGGTACTATCAATTGATACACATTGGTTCAGTACCATGTTTGGTTGGTATGTTTTTGCAAGTTGGTGGGTTTCTGCTCTTGCTTTGATTACATACATGATTATTACATTAAAAGATAATGGTTATCTAAGTTTTATTAATCACAGTGTTATACATGACCTTGGGAAATTTGTATTTGCATTTAGCGTATTTTGGACATATATATGGTTCTCACAATTTCTTTTAATTTATTATGCAAATATCCCTGAAGAGACTATATATTATGTTGAGAGACTTGAAAGTGACTTTTACTTTCCTTTTTTTATAGTCAATTTAATTCTAAACTTTTTCTTTCCTTTTTTCTTCCTTATGACTAGAGCAAGTAAGAGGTTTACTAGGTTTTTAAAGGTAGCATGTCCTATGATATTATTTGGTCATTTTATTGACTTTTATTTGATGGTTACTCCCGGTGTTCTAAAAGAAAATGGAGGCTTTGGCTTCTTAGAAATTGGAGTACTTATGGTATTCTTATCAGCATTTTTATATGTGATTTTAAGTGGCCTGACCAAACTTCCTTTGGTAGCTAAAAACCATCCAATGTTAGAAGAAAGTTTACACCATGATATTTAATTTTTATTTTAAAAAAAAATGTTTTTACAAAACATCCTTTGGAATAAAAATTAACCAATTCTTAGGTGATTTTTTAGTAGTTGATATATAAATTTGCACCATGAATTTAATTATTGGAATCATTCTTTTACTTTCTTTAGCAGTTGTATTTCTTATTTTCAGATCTACTGAAATCTTAAGTGTTGCAAAGAAAAAAATTGAAACTTCATTTGAAGATTCTAATAATACATATAATGCTATTATCGGAGTAGTCTTTATGTTTATCTCCTTCGCAGTGATTTTCTGGTATTCATTTGATCAGTTCGAAAATTATTTCTTACCAATGGCATCTAAACATGCCCCTGAGGTTGAACTTCTTTTTTGGGTTACGATGGCTGTAACATTTACTGTATTTATAGTCACACAGGTCATAATGTTTTATTTTGGATATAAGTATAGATATAAAAAAGAAAGAAAAGCTTATTTCTATCCTGAGAATCATAAATTAGAAATTGTATGGACAGTAATCCCTGCTATCGTTCTAGTAGGTCTTATAGGATGGGGTCTAGTAAAATGGAATAATATAATGGGACCAGCTCCAAAAGACGCAGAGGTAATTGAGATTGTTGGTTATCAGTTTGCTTGGGCTTCAAGATATCCTGGTCCAGATAATGAATTAGGTAATGCAAATTACAAGTTAATTGATGTAGAAAATATTGTAGGAATAGATTTTACTGACTCATCATCACTAGACGATTTTATGCCAAGAGAGATTCATATCCCTAAGGGTAAACCAGTACTTTTTAAGATTAAGGCAAGAGATGTTATCCATAGTGTCTATCTACCATATATGAGATCCCAGATGAATGCTGTCCCAGGCATGCCAACGCAGATGTGGTTTATACCAACCAAAACTACCGCAGAGATGAGAGAAGAAACTGGGAATGAAAACTTTAATTTTGAAATAGTATGTAATAAAATTTGTGGAAGAGCACACTTTTCAATGAAGCATACTGTTATAGTTCAAGAAGAGTGGGAATATATTAAATGGAAAAACGAGCAAAAGTCATGGATTGAA
>NZYP01000047.1 GCA_002702205.1 Flammeovirgaceae bacterium
GTAGGCATTAACTATCCTTATAAAGAGTCTTAGTGACTCATTGAGCTTTTCTGTAGACTTTTTATCATTTGATAAATCTTTTAATTTCTTTAAAACATCTTCAATTAATTTCTTTAGCTTTTTATCGTCTTCAATAATAATCTTTGCCTTTGAAATATAATCTTTAAGTGAATTTTCTTTACTCATATTACTTATTAGTCTCTAATTTAAAGCTTGAACTTCCAACTTTCCCATCCAGAGGCGGTTTAACTTTTATGATCTCTAATTTACAATTATTTACAGATTTAATTTCTGAATGTATTCTTGATGAGATATTATGAGCAACAGTTTCAATAAGATTACACTCCTTCCCCATCTCAGCATTGATTATACCAAAAATATTTTCGTAATCGACAGTACTTGAAATATTGTCATCATATTTGAGATCATTTACGTGAACAGATATGTTTACAATAAAATCATTACCCTCCTCCTTCTCAAAATCATAGAGACCAATTTTAGAATGAAATTTTATATCATTAAGTGAGATAGATGAACCTTTAATTTTCATCGAAAGTATCAAAAAAGGATTTTTGGGAATTTTCTTTATCTTTTTTATTGCTTACCTCCTTTTTGTCGGTTTCTTCAGTTTCTTCATCATTAACTGACTCTCTTTCTTCCTCTAACTCAACATCTGGTTCAGCCTCTTTTTCCCCATCATCCTCTACGTTATCTAACGCTATTTCACTTCCACCAAAAATTTCATCTGCAGTCATATCTTCTTCCTGTGAATCTTCACTTACAATTTCATCCTCAACATTCTCATCGTCATCAGAAGTGTTTAAATTTACATCATCTTTCGATTCTTTCTCCTCTTTCAATTCCTCCTCGTCTCTGGGCTCAGTAGTAACTTCATATATATCATCCTCCTTTTTTTCTTCATCAGAAAATAGTTCAGGTTCGTTTTCTTGAATTAATTCATCATTTAATTCATTAACCTGATCATCAGAATTCTTACCACTATTCTTATCTTCAATTATAGCATCATCAGGATTAATTGAAGATTCTATCTCTTCTGACTCGGGTTCTTCATCTTCTGAAGTATTAATTATCTCATTCTCATCTATATTTTGAGAATCATCTTCAGAGCTTAAAATATTTTCCTCTACAGCGTCAACATTTCTCTCAATTTCATCAAAATCAGCATCTACATTAAGTTTACTAACTTCAGTATCTATTTTTTTACTTAAATTTTTCAATTCCTCAACTAGAGAATCTCTCATCTCTTGCATGGAGTTGTATTCATCTCTGATACTTGATAACTCTTTCCTAGAGTCATCTATAATTGATTTCACATCCTCCTTAGCTTTCTCTACTATATTTTTCCCTGTATCCTCTGCAGTCTTTAGGGTTGTTATAAGAGAGTTTTCAACGCTTTTAAACTTTTCTGACTCTAACTTCAGGTCACTGATATTTTTATTTAGATCCGAAACTTTTGTCTCTAATATCTCAAACTCTTTAGATAAAATTTTAAGATAATTATCTACCTGACTCTTGTCATAACCTCTGAAACTGGTACTGAAATTTTGATTTTGAATATCATGAGAATTATTGCTCTCCATATATTTATTAATTTAAATAAAATCATTTAAATATTTGATAATTTTATGTTAATTAGATGTAATATGCCAATTATAAAAACCCTATCTCCTAGTGACTCTATTACTATCTCGGTATGGAAGATAGATGAGTCACTAAATGAACTTAAAAGAATTTTTGGAAAAAGTAAGAATATAAATAATGAAATTAAATTAATGGAACATATTGCATCAAGGCTAACTATAAAATATTGCTGCGAGTTAATAGGTAAAGAGTACAATGGAATATCTAAGGACAAAAACGGTAAACCTATCTTAAATNGACTTGAAAATGGTGGTATATCAATATCTCACAAGTATCCNTATGCTGTGGGNATGATTAACTTAAAAAATAATTGTGGAGTTGATATTGAGAGAGTAGTCGAAAAAATAAGAAGAATTAAAAATAAATTTTTAAACGATAAAGAAATGAAATATGTGGGAGATGATATTAAAGATATTACTAAGATTTGGTCAGTCAAAGAGTCAACATATAAGGTAGAAGGGGAATCAGTACCACTGGCTAAGATCAATGTGACGAGAAATGATGATGATTTATTTAAGAGTGAAATCGATAATAGAACGTATTCCTTAAAGACTATAGACCTGAACGGTCATGTAATATCATTNACTCGTTAACTTAATCCTTTCCCTGTTTCCTTAAATCTCTCTCAATTTTTTTCCTACTCTTTCCAAGAGGGGCAAAGAAGTGTTTAGGGTTTTCATTGATATGCTGAAGTAGTTTATCCAAATCAAAAGCAGTTTTGTTGAGNTTGTTATATAGAGAATCATCAGATAGAAGTAAAGAGAGAGTACCTCCCTCACCAGATTCAATATCATCAAAAACACCATTTGCAGATGAAAGTAAAATATCAATTTGATTAAANGTATTCTCAAAATCTACATTGCTAAGNTTACTTATCATATCATTAGCTCCTTTAATTATAGGGTCAATATCGTTTAGTTTTTTAGAGAGGTCATCAGTTAAATTATTTAGATTATCTAAGGTTAATGTTATTGTCTCCTCATTTGTGTCAATTAAATTATTGGTGTTGGTAAGGACATTATTCAAATTGTCAAGAGTTGTTGTAATCATGTCTCCACTACCTCTAAGGCTTGCTAGAATATCATTTAACCTACTAATAGTAACTCCTAAATTATCAGTAATTGGGGTAGCCTTCTCTAAAAGTTCGGATAAACCTCCTGCTATTTCAGACATAATTGTATCACCCTCACTTATGGGTGANTTTATATCACCAATCGATAGGACAATTGCTTTACTACCAAGAAAATCATTACTACTTAGTGTTGCCTTTGAACTTTTTCCTATTATTAGGTCTTTATCAATATCCATAGAGACTAAAATTTTATTATCTCTCTCTTGGAGAATTCTAATCTCACTAACCCTTCCTACTGAGTAACCATTAACAATTACTGGATTAGCAACTATTAAACCGTCTACATTCTCGTAAACTGCATAGTATCTATTAATTGGAGAAAAGAAATCAATCCCCTTTAAAAAGTTTGAGCCCAGATAAAATAATACTAGACCAATTACTCCAATCAAACCAACTTTAATCTCTTTACTCATAAATCAAAATTAAACATTTGATTCTAAAATCTCTTTATAATCACGAATTGCTCTAAAAATTGCTGAAGCTATGTAAACTCTATGTGTCTTATTATTTAATTTCTTTTCCTCAGTTGGGTTAGTCATAAAACCTGTCTCTATGAGTACGCTTGGCATTGTAGTATTCCACAGTACCTGAAATGGTGCCTGCTTAACTCCCCTTGACCTTATCCCAACCCTATTTTCAAATTGATCCTGAATTAAATTTGCAAGAATTGTGCTGTTATCTATTTTAGCTTTCTGCGTAAGGCTCAATAACATAACTGATTCAGATGAATTTGGGTCGAAGTCCTTGTAAGTTTGCTCAAAGTTTTCCTCCATGAAAATAACTGAGTTTTCTCTTTTTGCGACATTCATATTTGCTGATGTTTTACTAAGACCCATTAAATATGTTGTGGCACCGTAAACAGATGATTTAGAAAAAGAATCAGCATGAATAGAAATAAAAAGATCAGCTTCTGCCTTATTAGCAATTTCTGAACGTCTATATAATGTTAAAAACCTATCATCCTTACGTGTATAAAGTACATTAACATTTGGAATATTTTCTTTTAAAATTCGACCTAACTCTAATGATATAGAAAGAGCAATGTCTTTTTCCCATGAAAATTTACCTCTTGCACCAGGATCTTTACCACCATGACCAGCATCAATTACAATGGTTTGGAATCTGTATTGTTTATTGAGTGAGTTAAAAGAAGTTAAAATAAGTAGTAAACCTAGTAAAAATGATATATTAATTTTTCTCATTGATAATTTTTAAACCTCAACTCAATAAATTTGCAAAAAGTAAATTTATACAAAACGAATATATTTATAAAATTGAGAATAATAGCATTGTATATTTTATTACTATTACCTAATCTGACCTATTCGCAGGATGAAATAGACTCATTAGATATAAATTCAAACCCCGACAGTCTAAGAATTGGAGGAAATGATTCTCTAGTTGCAAAAGGTGAAATTGAGACAACTGTTAACTACGTAGCAAGTGATTCGATTTATTATAATATGGAGAATCAAAAAATTAGTATGTACGGAGATTCAAATATTGATTATGGTACTATTAATCTGAAAGCTGAAGAGATTGAAATAGATTGGAATAATAAATTAATTGATGCAAATTTTAAACTTGATACTCTTGGAAAAAAAATTGGAAAACCAATATTTACTGAGGAAAACCAATCCTACGAGACAGATAAGATAAGTTATAATTTTGATTCAAAAAAAGCTAAAATTAAAGGGATTGTGACCCAGCTTGATGACGCATACATGCAGGGTAAAGATGTAAAAAAGAATGAATTCGATGAATTATTTATTCATGATGCCAAATACACTACCTGTAATCTTGCCGAACCTCATTTTCATATATCAGCAAAAAAAATAAAGGTAATCCCAGGAAAAAAGGTAGTATCAGGTCCATTTCATTTAAANTTTGGAGATATACCAACACCCTTAGGTTTTATTTTCGGTATGTTCCCACAACCTAAAAAAACAGTGTCTGGAATAATCATGCCTAACTATGGTGAAGAGAAGAGGAGAGGTTTCTATTTAAGAGATGGTGGTTATTACTTTGCTGTAAATGAAAAATTAGATCTTCAGCTAACTGGTGATATNTACTCAAANGGGAGTTATGGTTTTTCCTTAGGAACCAATTATAAGAAAAGNTACTCTTACAGTGGCAGCCTCAGGTTTGATTATAATAGTACAAAAATGGGAGAATTTGAGAACTCAGGTATTTCAAAAGATTTTTCATTGGCNTGGTCACACTCTCCTGATACTAGAGGTAAATCAAGCAGATTCTCATCTTCTGTGAACTTTCAAACCAACTCATACAATCAGAATAAAAATTTAGTTTATACTAACTTTAACGAAAGTATTAATGCCCAATTTAATTCAAACATTTCCTACAGTAAAACATTTAAAGGGACTCCATTTAATTTTTCAGCTAATCTAAGACACTCTCAAAATGTACAGACAAAAAAGGTTAACCTGACTCTACCTGATGTAAGCTATAGCATGAGTCGTATATATCCTTTCAAAAATGTAGGCAAACTTGGGAAGTCAGCTCTAGGAAAATTAAGCATAAGCCATAGATTCACTGGAAGAGTCCAGTTAAGTAATGCTGGGATAGGTAGTAGCCTAAGCGGCATTAACGTTATCAACTCTTCTGATAATTTTTCAGAGCAAATTGAATTTAATTTANACAATTTTAATTCAATACTAGACAGATCAAAAATTGGGGTTAAACACACGATACCAATATCTACTTCATTTAATTTATTTAAGTATTTCACATTCAGTCCTAATGTAAATTATGAAGAAATATGGTACTTAAAGAAATTAAATTACTCCTATAATGAGATAGAAAATGGGGTTGAAATAGATACGACAAATGCATTCTCTAGAGCATGGTCATACAATACTGCATTCTCTATGTCAACACGAATTTATGGAACATTATTTTTTAAAAAGGGAAAAATCAAAGCAATTAGACATGTGATTTCTCCTGAAATCTCATTCTCTTTCAGTCCTGACTTCACTAAACCTAAATTTGGTTATTACGAAGATGTGAAAATAAATGAAGAAGGAGATACAAAATTACTTAGCAAATACGAAAACTTTCTTTACGGAACTCCAAGAATTGGAAGTTCCGCATCAATGAACTTTTATATTGGTAACAATTTAGAATTAAAGGTATTAGATAAAAATGATTCAATAAGTGGAACTAAAAAAATAAAAATATTTGAAAACTTAGCATTTACCTCTAGCTATAATTTTCTTGCTGACTCTTTCAAATTAAATCCNATAAGATTTACTGCAAGAACTTCTTTCTTTAAGGGTTTAATAAATTTAAGCCTATCAGGTAATATTGATCCATATACATACAAATTAGATAGTACAGCTGAATTATCAAATGGTTCTCAGGTCATATATCAGAGAAGAGTTAGTGACCTAGCTATACTAAATAAAAAAGGTATAGGCTCATTAGATTTCATAAATATTGCACTTGGATTTAGATTTTCTGCAAATGATTTTAAAAATGAATCGAGAAAGGAAGAACTTGATTCTGAATTTGGATCAAGACAAGAACTAGACTACATAAACTCAAATATGGCAGAATATATCGATTTTAATGTTCCATGGTCTGTAAATGCAAGTTATAATTTAAACCGCCGAAAGATCGGATATAAGGATCCAACTCTTACACAAACTCTCACCTTTTCAGGAGATCTAAGTATTTCTGAAAAGACTAAACTATCATTTCGTTCTGGATACGACTTCAAAAATAANATGTTAACTCAGACAAGTATAAACGCAACAAGAGACTTACATTGTTGGAGAATTAACTTCAGCTGGGTTCCTTTCGGAAGATTCCAATCTTATAACTTATCAATTAATGCAGTTTCTGCACTTCTTCAAGACCTAAAACTCGAAAAGAGAAGTAGATTTTTTGATAACCTCTAAGAATTCTCTGGTTTCATTTGAGGGAAAAAGAGAACGTCCTGTATAGAATCTGAGTCAGTAAGTATCATAGTTAATCTATCTATACCAATTCCAATTCCAGCAGTTGGAGGCATTCCATATTCAAGAGCAGTTAGGTAATCTTCATCCAGCACCATCGCCTCGTCATCTCCTCTATTTCCTAGTTTTACTTGTTCCTCAAACCTTTCTCTCTGGTCTATAGGATCATTAATTTCAGAGAAAGCATTACAAATTTCTTTACCGTTACATATCAATTCAAACCTCTCAACAAGACCCTCCTTGTCCCTATGTTTCTTAGCTAATGGAGACATCTCAATAGGGTAATCAGTTATATANGTTGGTTGTATAAGATTTGGTTCGCATTTCTCACCAAAAATTTCATCAATCAACTTCCCTCTAGCCATCGACTTGTCAACCTTAATCTTTAAATCTTTACAGACTTTTCTCAAAGAATTTTCATCCATATTGGTTACGTCAATAGAAGTAAATTTTTCAATTGCCTCATACATAGAATACCTCTNCCATTTCTTATTAAAATCAATAGTATTTTCTCCACAATTTACCTTAGTTGAACCACAGACATTCTTAACAATTCTCTTAAACATTTCTTCTATGAAATCCATCATCCATATATAATCTTTATATGCAACATAAAACTCGCACTGAGTAAATTCAGGGTTATGAAATCTAGACATACCTTCATTTCTAAAATCTTTAGCAAATTCAAATACTCCCTCAAAGCCACCTACAATTAACCTTTTAAGGTAAAGTTCATTTGCAATTCTTAGATATAGAGGGATATCAAGAGTATTATGATAAGTTTTGAAAGGTCTCGCGGATGCACCTCCATATATTGGTTGGAGAATTGGTGTTTCAACTTCTAAAAAATTTTTTTCGTTAAGAACACTTCTAATTTCGTTAATAATAGCTGATCTCTTTCTAAAGATATCTCTAGANTCAGGGTTTACTATTAGATCAATATATCTTCTCCTGTATTTTAACTCTTTATTACTAAAAACGTCATATTTAGTAGAGTCACCTTCTTCGTCAGTAGTCTCCTTAACTACAGGCAATGGTCTAACTGATTTAGATAAAACTTTAAGACTTGTCACGTGTATGGTAGTTTCACCCATTTGAGTCTTGAAAACGTGTCCTGTAATTCCAATAATATCTCCAAGATCAAGTTTTTTCTTAAATATAGTATTGTATAATGTTTTATCTTCTCCTTCACATATGTCGTCTCTTCTAACATAAATNTGAATCTTTCCTTTTGAATCTTGAATCTCAGCGAAAGATGCTGAACCCATAACTCTCCTAGACATTATCCTTCCNCATATACTAACATCTTGAAAATTNTTCTTTTTCTCATCATATCCAGATTTTATTTCTTCAGAATCAGTATTTANATTNAAAGATTCTGATGGATACGGATCGATGCCAAGTTCTATTATCTCCTCCCTTGATTTTCGTCTTTGTTCTTCCTGTTCACTTAAACTCATATATGGTTAATTTAATTTATTTCTTCTATTTATTTCGTCTTTTATAAGAGTAAATTGTCTGTTACTCTGTCCTTTTACAGAACTATTCTCATTAGCTCTCCTTATAAGGTATGGAATTGTCTTCTCTATCGGACCAAAAGGAATGAGTTTTACTACGTTATATTTTAAACTTGACAATGTGTAAGATATGTTATCACTCATCCCATAGAGCTGAGAAAACCATATTCTTTCATCATCTTTAGATATATTATTATCTTTCATCATTTCCATCAGTTTNAGGCAAGAANCTTCGTTGTGACTACCTACCCACAACGAAAGTTTATTTAAGTTTTTCACACAAAAATGAAGCGAGTCATTAAACTCTTTATCCGTATTTTCTTTCGTTTCATGAATCGGACTTGGGTAATTATTATCTAATGCTCTCTTCCTCTCCTTCTCCATATAAGCACCTCTAACCAATTTGACACCAAGATTAAACTTTTCTGAATTAGCTAGACCTAAGTAATCTTTAATCTTATCAAGGGTACCAGTCCTGTAACATTGATGCGTTATAAATACNTTTGCACTTTTTNTATTGTATTTTCTCATCATCTGAAGCCCTACTTTATCAATTGAATCTTGAATCCAACTCTCCTCAGCATCAATAAGTANTTTTACATTATTTTTNTTTCCAACATCACATAATTCATCTACCCTCTTGAAAAAACTTTTATACTCATCACTCTTTTCATCAAGCTTTCCTGAAGAAATTTTCTCTAAGGATGAAATATCCATCAGACCGGTACATTTAATTGCTATAAATGGAAGGGAAAGGTCTCCAAGATAATTTATAATATCTACAGAGTCATTTTTATAATTTTCAAACCCGTCGAATGAAGATTCGGCCTCAACAGAATACTCCGGCATTGCGCTAATATTATATTTTTTTAAAGAATTAAATGCATTATCACATTCTTCAATAGTCTCTCCCCCACAGAAATGATTAAAAATAGTTTTCTTAATTATNCCCTTAAATGGTAATTTTAATTTTAAAACTAAAATGAGAAAACTGTTTCCTATTTTGGTAAGTAAGGGGAAGTCAAGAACTGAAAATAAAAAAAATGCTTTCTTTAATTCAAAATTTGATTTATTAGTAAAGGCTAATTCTGTGTTATTAAATAAGTTTTTACTACTTTTGGACACTTGTTTTATACGTTAAATTATAATTAAAACAAAAATACAATACAAATGAGCAAAAAGTTAAATATAGATCCAATTAATAGTTGGATCAAAAATGATTCTGATCCTTTAATAATCTCAGGTCCGTGTAGCGCTGAGTCTTATGATCAACTTAGAGAAACATGTACTCAATTAAAATCTCATGGAATCAATCTTATGAGAGCTGGGGTTTGGAAACCTAGAACAAGACCTGGTACATTTGAAGGCAATGGAGAAGATGCATTAAAGTGGATCGCTGATATAAAAAAAGAGTTAGATGTTCAGTTTACTGTTGAGGTAGCTAATGCATCACATATAGAGTTAGCATTAAAATATGGTATAGATATTCTCTGGATCGGAGCAAGAACAACAGTTAATCCTTTTTCCGTACAAGAAATTGCCGACGCAATTAAAGGGACCGACACACCTGTTCTTATAAAAAACCCTATAAATCCCGATTTATCATTATGGATGGGTGCTCTTGAAAGAATTAATAAGGCTGGAATTAATAAAATAGGAGCAATTCACAGAGGCTTTTCTATGACTGGAAAATCTAAGTACAGATACGTCCCAATGTGGAAAATTGCAATTGATCTTATGAGTAATATGCCTGAATTGCCTGTTATCTGCGATCCATCACATATCTGTGGTAATAGAGAAATGATATTTGAGACATCTCAAAAAGCACTTGACTTAGGTTATGATGGTTTGATTATAGAATCACATATAGATCCAGATAATGCCTGGAGTGATGCCAAACAACAAGTAACGCCTGAAGTATTATCAAAAATCAAATCTGATTTAAAAATAAAGAGTAATAAAGAAGATGATAAATCATATAAACATCTTCTTGATGAGATAAGAGACGATATAGATGATGTAGACAAAGAGATTATAGACATTATATCTAAAAGGATTCAAATTGTTGAAAAAATTGGTGAATTTAAGAAAGAACAAGACCTCACAACCTTTCAGGTTGATAGGTGGAATGAAATTTTTAAATCAAGAATTGATTGGGCAAAAGATAAAGGACTTGATAAAGACTTTATTGAAGATCTATACAAGGTAATACACCTTGGATCTATTAATGCTCAGAATAAAATCATAAATAAAAAAAAAGCTAATTTCAAAATATGATTCCAAATCATATTAAAATTGGTAACTCAGCGACTTACCTGAATAAATACATAATTGATCATAATTATTCCAAGATCTGTATACTAGTTGATGATAATACAGTAAACAATTGCTTAAATATAATAAAGAATGATCTTAAATTTTCTTATGAGGTATTTCAAATTCAATCAGGAGAAGAAAAAAAAAATTTGGAGACATGTTCTGAAATATGGAATCATCTAACTGAAAATACATATGATAGGAGATCTCTAATTATAAACCTAGGAGGTGGAGTCATATGTGATATGGGAGGTTTTATTGCTTCAACTTATAAAAGAGGAATAGACTTTATTAATATTCCCACAACCTTATTAGCTCAAGTAGATGCTAGTGTGGGAGGAAAATTGGGAATAGACTTTAATAATTTTAAAAATCAAATCGGAGTTTTTAAGATACCAAATTTGATTATTGTTGATATAAAATTCCTTGCTACTTTACCTGAAAGAGAATTAAAATCTGGTTTTGCAGAAGTTATTAAGCATTGTCTGATAATAGATAATGAAAAGTTTAATGAAATTAATAAAATAGAATGGTCCCAAAATAATTGGGATGAAATTGTAAGACACTCCATCGAAATAAAATCTAATGTAGTCAAAAACGATCTAGAAGAAAATGGAATAAGAAAAATTTTAAATTTTGGACATTCACTTGGACATGCAATTGAGACAACTTACCTACATAAAAATAATAAACTNCTTCATGGTGAAGCAATTGCTATAGGAATGATATGTGAATCATTTATATCTGTGCTCAATAAAAAGTTATCAAAAAATGAATTANATAAAATATCGGAATATATTTTNAGCATTTATCAACCNATCAAAATTAATTTTATTGAAGAAATTTTAATTAATATCAATCAAGATAAAAAAAATATTCATCAAAAAATTATGGTTTCAACACTTAACAAAATTGGGGAGTGTGACTATGATATTAAAGTAAAACCTGAGGAAATTATAAAAAGTATAAACTACTATAATAATATTGTCACATGAAAAAAATCAAANTTTCATTTGATAAATTCAAAGATTCTGCGATTCTACTTAATTCTTCTAAAAGTGAAAGTAATAGGCTTCTTATCATAAGAGCACTTTCTGATAATAAAATTATTATAAAAAACTTATCGAAAGCAAATGATACTATTCTCCTTAAGAAACTNTTAGAATCTAAAGATCTGATAATGTGGGACGCTAAAGATGCTGGTACAAGTTTTCGATTTCTTACCTCTTATCTGGCTCTTACTAGGGATCATGTGGTGTTGACAGGAACAGAAAGAATGAAACAAAGACCAATAAAAATACTTGTTGACGCTTTAAATAATTTAGGTGCTGAAATACTATATCTTGAAGAAGAAGGTTTTCCGCCGATATATGTAAAAAAGAAGATAGATCAGCAAACCAACATNTTAACAATACCTGGAGATATAAGCAGTCAATACATATCATCTTTGCTACTAATTGCACCAATGCTTANTAAAGGACTTCAAATTAAAATTAATAAGCCTTTTTACAGTAGACCATATGTTGATATGACATTAAATATCTTGAAANATTTTGGGATTCAAAGCGTAACTGGTAGTGATATAATTAAGATAAATAATCAAAATTTTATACCAGGTAAATATGAGGTAGAATCAGATTGGTCTGCAGCTAGTTATTGGTATAGTATCATATCTATTAACGATAAAATNAATAATTTGTCTTTACTTGGATTAAGTAAAAAGTCAAATCAAGGTGATAGTGTAATATCTAAATTAATGAATGAATTCGGAGTAAAAACAGAATTTAATGATGAAGGAGTATCACTTAGTAAATGTGAGATTCAAAAAGATGAAGTAGAATTAGACTTCAGAGACTGTCCAGATTTAACTCAGACTATATTGGTGATTGCAGCAGTGCATAAAATTAAATTAAAAATTTCAGGAGTTGAAAGTTTAAAAATTAAGGAAACAGATAGACTACTTGCTATGAAAAAAGAACTTTCCAAAATTGGATGTGACTTTTATGAAGAAAGTAATTTTTGGATTCTAGATGTCAGAGANAATGAGATAGACAATAATATATCTTTTGACACCTATAATGATCACCGTATGGCAATGGCNCTAGCCCCGATAGCTTCAATTAAAANAATATATATAAATAACCCTGAAGTTGTTGTTAAGTCATACCCTAATTACTGGGAAGATCTTCAAAAAATAGGATTTATTATCACTTAATATATCGGAAATCCTGACCATTCTTTATTGAAAGAACTGATTCATATATNAGATTAATACAACTCTCAACATCGTCTTTATGAACAGTTTCAACTGTTGTATGCATATACTTTAACGGTAGTGAAATAAGCGCTGAAGCAACTCCTTCATTCGAGTAAGCAAAAGCATCNGTATCNGTACCGGTAAATCTTGATGCTGCCATCAACTGATGTTTTATTTTATTTTTTTTAGCTGTTTCTATTAAAAGATTAAGTAAATTATTTTGAACTGCTGGTCCAAAAGTAAGGGCTGGACCCAATCCAGCTTTTATATCTCCACTTTTTTTCTTATCGTACATAGGACTGTTTGTGTCATGAGTAACATCTGTTACTATAGCAACATCTGGACTTATCCTTTCCGCAATCATTTGAGCTCCTCTTAATCCAATCTCTTCTTGAACTGAGTTAACGACGTAAAGTCCAAAATCTANCTTTTTATTATTTTGACTTAATCTTTTAACAACCTCAGCTATCATAAAACCTCCCATTCTATTATCTAAGGCTCTACCTGTAAAATAATTTTTATTCAGCTCTATTAATTCATCCTCAAATGTAACTACACATCCAACATGAATTCCCATATCTAAAACCTCCTTTTTTGATGAGCATCCTACATCTATAAAAATATTTTTAAGGGATGGATTCTGTTCAGTTTTAGGATCTCTTACATGAATAGCTGGCCAGCCAAAAACTCCTTTTACAATTCCTTTTTTTGTTTGAATATTAACCCTCATTGATGGAGCAATTTGATGATCTGACCCACCATTTCTGATTACATAAATATATCCATCATCAGTTATGTAATTAACAAACCAAGATATTTCATCNGCATGCGCCTCAATAACTACTTTATATTTAGATTCAGGATTAATAACTCCAACAACTGTTCCATAGGTATCAGATATATATTCATCTATATATGGTTTTATATAGTCTAACCATATCTTTTGACCAGGTGTCTCGAAACCGGTTGGAGATATATTATTTAAGTACTTAAATAAAAAATCACGACTACTTTTTTCCATATTCTATTCTTTTACAATGTAAAAAATATCTTCAGACTTTTTCTTCATCAAATACTGTTCCCTAGCAAATTTCTCAAATAAATCGTTATCTGTTTCGAATCGACTTTTTTCATCAGATATTTTATNTATCTCATTCAAATAAAAGTTTTTTTCATTTTCTAGATCNTCTAATTTATTGGATAATTTAAATCGATTTACAAAACCGTTTGAATCAATTAAAATCATCCAAATGAGAAAAGCAATAAAGAATAAAAAATAAAAGTTTTTAAAAAGCTTTCTGATATTATCTCTATNCATAATTCAAATATAAATTATTTAGTTGGATACTTTGCCTTATCTCCAAGATCCTCCTCAATTCTAAGAAGTTGATTATATTTTGCTATCCTATCAGACCTTGACAAAGATCCTGTCTTTATCTGACCAACATTTAGTCCAACTGCAATATCTGAGATAGTAGCATCCTCAGTCTCACCTGATCTATGTGAGACCACAGCTGTCCAACCTGATTGCTTTGCCAAGTTAATGGCANTAATTGTTTCAGTTAGAGTACCTATTTGATTTGGTTTTATTAAAATAGAATTTGCGCTTTTCCTCTTAATAGCCTTCTCTAAATACTTGATATTAGTGACTAGAAGATCGTCTCCAACAATTTGACATCTATCTCCAATCTCACTTGTTAGAAGATCCCAACCATCCCAATCATTTTCATCACATCCATCCTCAATACTATCAATAGGATATTTATGTACAAGTTCACTTAAGTAAGAGACTTGCTGATCTGACGTTCTTATATTTCCTTTTTCACCCTCGAAAATTTTATAATTATACAATCCATCTTTATAGAATTCAGATGCTGCACAGTCCATTGCTAAAGTCAAATCACTTCCAATTTTAAAACCTGCATTCTCGATTGATTGTAATACTGTCTCAATAGCTTCTTCAGTTCCTCCACTAAAATTAGGTGCAAATCCACCTTCATCACCAACAGCTGTACTTAAACCTTTTTTCTTTAATATTGATTTTAAAGTATGAAAAACTTCTACACCATACCTTAAAGCTTCGCTAAATGAAGCTGCCCCTACAGGTCTAATCATAAACTCTTGGAAGGCAATTGGAGCATCCGAGTGAGATCCTCCATTTATTATATTCATCATAGGTACAGGCATAATACATGAAGAGTCATTACCAAGATATTTATACAATGGAATATTTTTAATATTAGATGAAAGATGTGCACATGCAAGAGAAACACCTAAAATAGCGTTTGCTCCAAGTCTTGACTTATTTTTTGTACCATCAAGGTTAATAAGTAAATTATCAATATCTTCTTGATCAGTACAATTTCTGTCAATAAGCTCTTTAGAGATAATATTATTGATATTACTAACTGCTTTTTGAACTGATTTTCCAAAAAAAAGATCTCCACCATCTCTTAGCTCAACAGCTTCATTTTCACCAGTCGAAGCCCCTGATGGAACTGCTGCTCTTCCCAAATGTTCATCAGAATAAACATCAACTTCAATAGTTGGATTTCCTCTTGAATCAAGAATTTGTCTCCCTACTAACTTTGTTATCTTAGTCATTTTTTATAAGTTGAATAAATTCATCAAATAGATATCTTGAATCATGAGGTCCTGGACAAGATTCAGGATGNTATTGAACTGAGAAAGCCTTTTTGTCTTTGACTTTAATTCCTTCAACAGTATCATCATTTAAATTTACGTGTGTAAGCTCTAATATATCTGATTCCTTAATATCATCAACACTAACTGAAAATCCATGATTTTGAGATGTAACCTCAGATTTTCCTGATATAAGATTTTTAACAGGATGATTAATACCCCGATGNCCATTATGTAGTTTATATGTAGAAATATCACATGCTCTAGCAAGAATTTGATGCCCAAGACAGATACCAAAAATAGGTCTATCATTTTTTAAAATTTCTCTAACAGTATTAACTGCATAGTNCATAGAAGCTGGATCTCCCGGTCCGTTTGATATAAAAAAACCGTCAGGGTTCCATTTACACATTTTATCATACGTGGTTTTAGCTGGAAAAACTTTACATAAAGCTCCTCTTTCACTGAAATTCTTTAAAATAGATTTCTTACATCCAAGATCTAATACAGCTATTTTAATTTTTGAATTTTTATCACCAAATTCATACTCTTCTTTAGTTGTAACCTTAGANGATAACTCTAGGTTTTTCATAGAAGGGACCNTGTCAAGTGTTTTNTTTAAGGAATTAACATCCTGTGATAGACTAGAGATAATACAATTCATAGCTCCTTTATNTCTAATATGCTTGACAAGTTTTCTAGTATCAATATCGTAAATAGCTACTGTGTTATTTTTTATAAAATAGTCTTCTAAACTTTCATCAGAATTTGATCTACTAAATATTTCTGAATATTCATTTATAATAACTCCACTAATTTGGGGGAATGAGCTTTCCTGCTCGTCATCTACCGTACCATAATTACCAATATGTGATGAGGTATTAATTATAATCTGTCCAAAATAGGATGGATCAGTATAAATCTCTTGATAGCCTGTCATTCCTGTATTATAACAAATTTCTCCAGTAGCAACTCCTATCTTGCCAAGTGAAAATCCTTCATATACAGTGCCGTCTTCAAGAACGAGAACAGCTGGCTTTCTTGTTATTAATCCCATTTTTTTCAAAAATATAAAATAAAAAAGGGATTAAATAAATTTAATCCCTTTAAAATATNATANTTATTAANAANCNTACTTNGAATNTTTCTTNTCATCTTTTTTNGACTTTTTAGATTCCTTTTTANNATCANNATTNTTCTTATCNNNNGNCTNANTTNNTNTAGGCTGAGATGATTTCTTNTTACGTCTTCTNCNTGTAGNNTTCTTNTGNGGNGNNGACTCNTCNANNAGAAGCATATTATAATCNACCAATTCNATAATACACATTTCAGCATTATCACCTAANCTATTACCCATCTTNATTATTCTNGTATANCCCCCAGGTCTAGAACTNATTTTNTCAGAAATATTNNTAAANANCTCATTAACTGATTCTTTATTNTGNANATGAGAAAAAACNGATCTTCGTGANTGNGTAGTATCNGATTTAGATNTAGTTAAAATAGGCTCNACNTANTTTCTTAGNGCCTTNGCTTTAGCTANNGTNGTCTCTATCTTCTTNTGTANNATAAGAGANGAAGCCATATTAGAAAGCATNGACTTTCTATGTGGNGCTTTTCTACTTANNTGNTTAAATCTTTTACCGTGTCTCATTTTTTTAGTCTANATTATATTTTGCTAANTCCATACCAAAACTCAAACCNCGANTNTCTACNAGTTCTTCNAGTTCTGTTANAGACTTTTTACCAAAGTTTCTAAACTTCATCATATCTGAGATTTCAATACTAACTAAATCACCAAGTGTTTTAATGTCAGCAGCCTTAAGACAATTATAAGCCCTTACAGAAAGATCAAGGTCATTAAGTGATGTCTTAAGAAGTTTTCTCATGTGTAGTAACTCCTCATCAACAACTTCAATTTCGTCAGAGTTATCTTCATCAAATTCCATATCCTTATCTGAAAATAAATAGAAGTGTTTAATTAGTAACTGAGCTGATCCTTTTAAAGCATCTTCTGGATGAATAGATCCATCTGTCTGGATATCTAATATCAATTTCTCAAAATCGGTTTTTTGCTCTACCCTAGTATTCTCTATATTATACTTGACATTGATAATAGGAGTAAATACAGAATCTACAGATATAAAATCAACATCTGCAGAATTTGCATTATTTTCTTCTGAAGTCACATAACCTCTACCTTTCTCAACTCTTAACTCTATTGAAAATTTTACTTTTTTACTGAGCGTACATATTTCTTGATCTGGATTTAATACCTTAAAAGAACTTGTGCTTTTCTCAATACTTTGAGCTGTTAATGTTCCTTTTGAATCAAATTTTACAATAACAGACTTTTCTGGGTTATCGCCAGTAGCCTTGAACCTAACATTTTTAAGGTTTAATATAATCTCAGAAACGTCTTCAACTATACCGTCTATTGTAGAAAATTCATGTTGTATACCAGGTATTTTGATACCTGTAACAGCATAACCTTCTAATGATGAAAGAAGAACTCTTCTTACAGCATTACCCATTGTTAAACCATAACCAGGTTGTAAAGGAGAAAATGTGAAAATACCGTGAAAATCATCGGCTTTTTCCATTACTATTTTTTCTGGTAATTGAAATGAAAGTAGTGACATAATTTTAAAATTTATTTATACAATATTTTATTTAGAATATAATTCAACGATTAATTGTTCATTAATATTTTCTGGAATTGACTCTCTATCAGGATGCATAATAAGTTTACCAGATAAAGATTTGTCATCCCACTCAAGCCATTTGAATCTATTTGATGACTGCCTAGAAATACTTTCAGCTATAGAAGATAAAGATTTAGACTTTTCTCTGACCGCAATCATATCACCTTCTTTAACATTAAATGAAGGAATATTGACTAATTTTCCATTAACAGTAATATGTTTATGAGATACAATTTGTCTAGCTGACCTTCTTGTAGGAGCTATACCTAATCTATAAACTATATTGTCAAGTCTTGACTCTAATAACTGTAGAAGGTTCTCGCCAGTAATTCCATCTTTTCTTGAAGCCTTACTAAATAAGTTTCTAAACTGTCTTTCTAGAATTCCATATAAATACTTAGCTTTTTGCTTTTCAGCAAGCTGAATAGCATATTCTGATTTTTTCCTTCTCCTGCCTCTACCATGCTGACCTGGTGGATGTGGTTTCTTTTCAAGTGCTTTGGTATCACCAAAGATTGGTTCACCATATTTTCTTGAAATTTTTGACTTTGGACCTGTATATCTTGCCATATTTAAAATTTAAACTCTTCTTCTTTTAGGAGGCCTACATCCATTATGAGGTAGAGGTGTTACATCATTAATTGACACAACATCTAAACCAGCATTTTGGATAGCTCTGATAGCAGAATCTCTTCCTGCACCGGGACCCTTAATAAATATATCTACTGTTCTTAATCCTAATTCGTAAGCTTTCTTGACAGCATCCTCAGTTGCAATTTGAGCTGCAAAAGGCGTATTCTTTTTAGAACCTCTAAATCCCATTTTACCTGCTGATGACCAAGAGATAACTTGTCCGGACTCATTTGTCAACGATATAATGATATTGTTGAATGAACATTTTATATGAGCCTGGCCATTCTTATTTACAATAACAACTCTTTTCTTAGATTTATCTTTTTTCTTATTCATTATTTAACGGCTTTCTTTTTATTAGCAACAGTTTTTCTTTTTCCTTTTCTAGTTCTAGAATTATTTTTTGTTTTCTGACCTCTTACAGGAAGCCCTTTTCTATGTCTTAAACCTCTGTAGCAACCTATATCAAGTAATCTCTTAATATTAAGCCTTTGTTCTGACTTTAAATCCCCCTCAATCTTGAAATTAGTTGATATAATATTTCTTATCTTATTTGACTCTTCTTCTGTCCACTCAGATACTTTCTTATTAACATCAATACCAGCTTCTAATAATATTTTCCTAGATGCACTTCTACCTAAACCATATATATAGGTTAGGGCAATTTCACCTCTTTTATTATCCGGAATATCTATACCTGCAATTCTCATAACTAACCTTGCCTCTGTTTAAATCGAGGATTTTTTTTGTTTATAACGTACACCTTGCCTTTTCTTTTAATTATTTTACAATCTGCACTTCTTTTCTTAACTGATGCTCTTACTTTCATACTATTTATATCTAAATGTTATTCTAGCTTTAGTCAAATCATACGGTGACATCTCTAGTTTAACCTTATCTCCAGGTAATAAACGAATGTAAAACATCCTCATTTTACCGGAAATATGAGCTGTCACAATGTGACCATTATCTAATTTTACTCTAAACATAGCATTAGAAAGTGCTTCGGTGACTACACCGTCCTGTTCTATTGCTTTCTGTTTTGCCATAAATTAAATACTTCTTCCTTTTACTTTTCCTGATTTCATCATACCATCATAATGTCTCATCAGTAAATAACTTTCAATTTGCTGCAGTGTATCCAAAATCACACCAACCATTATCAACAATGATGTACCACCATAAAATTGAGCAAAGCTCTGATTTACACCAAACATCATAGCAAAAGCTGGTAGAATAGCTACAATTGCAAGCAGGATTGATCCAGGCAAAGTAATCCTGTCCATAACATTTGAAATAAAATCAGATGTATCAGGTCCAGGCTTAATTCCAGGAATAAACCCATTATTTCTTTTCATATCATCTGCCATCTTGTTTGGATTAACAGTAATTGCAGTATAGAAAAAGGTGAATGCTATTATAAGTACTGCAAACGTTACATTATACAACCAAGATTGCATGTTTGAAAAAGAGGTTGCAATATATTGAAAAAAATCTGAATTTTCTGCAAACTGTAAACCTATTATAGCAGGTAAAAACATCAACGCTTGAGCAAATATTATAGGCATAACCCCTGAGGAATTAACCTTTAAAGGTAGATATTGTCTCTTACCTCCATATAAACTTGAGCTAACGACTTGTTTAGCATACTGTATAGGAATTCTTCTTATTGCTTGTACCAACATTACAGTAAACATAACCACAGCAAACAATACCATAATTTCTATGATAAATAGCAGAGCCTGGCTCATACCTTTAGAAATTGCTTCTGCAACAATACTTCCTGGAAATCTTGAAATGATACCAATCATAATGAGCATAGATATACCATTTCCAATGCCTTTGTCCGTAATTTTTTCTCCAAGCCACATACAAAAAATAGTACCTGAGGTTAAAATAATCATACTGGAAATAGTAAATAAAAATCTGTTATCAACTAGAATTGCCTCACTAGGTATCGTTCCAGATAAATATGCTGTACTTTGGAACATACAGATTATTATGGTAAGATATCTAGTTATTTGGGTCATTTTCTTCCTCCCACTGTCACCTTCTTTCTGTAACTTCTGGAAATACGGAAGTGCTACACCTAATAACTGAACTACAATCGAGGCTGATATGTAGGGCATTATTCCAAGTGCAAATATAGAAGCATTACTAAAAGCACCTCCAAGAAAAGTATCTAGGAGACCAAATATTCCACCTGCACTTTGCTGAAGCTTAGAAGGATCTATGCCAGGCAATACAACAAATGAGCCAAGTCTAAAAATTACCAAAAACCCAACTGTATTGATAATTCTATCTCTTAGCTCCTCAATAGAGAAAATATTTTTGATTGTCTGAAAAAGTTTAATCATTAATAATTTTTTTTACTTTACCTCCTACCTTCTCAATTGCTTTGATAGCAGTGTTAGAAAAATAGTGTGAAGAAACATTTACTTTTGAAGTTAACTTTCCTCTACCAAGAATCTTGATTAAGTCATTCTTACTTGCATATCCATTTTTAGATAAGAAGTCTGGACTAATTTCTTTTACTTTTGATTTATCACAAATCTCTTGGATAGTATCTAAATTGATTGGTTTAGTCTCAATTCTATTAGGTGATCTGAACCCAAATTTAGGAACCCTCCTTTGAAGCGGCATTTGTCCACCTTCGAAACCTGCTTTCCTTGAGTAACCTGATCTGGATTGAGCTCCCTTATGACCTCTCGTAGATGTACCGCCACGACCTGATCCCTGTCCTCTTGCGATTCTTTTACCCTTCTTTATAGATCCTTCAGCTGGTTTTAGAGTATGTAATTTCATTTTACTATTTCTTTAACTTTAATTAAATGGTTTACTTTTTTTATCATACCTTCTACTTGAGGAGATAATTCTTTTTCAACAGTTCTATCTATCTTACCAAGACCAAGAGCAGTTATTGTCCTCTTTTGTCTTTGAGTTTGAGAAATAGTACTCTTTACCTGAGTAATGAAAACTTTTTTTAATTTTTGTTTAGCCATTGAAAATTTTATTTAAACTTACACCTCTTTGTTTTGAAACAGCTAAAGGATCTCTCAATCTCATTAAACCATTAAAAGTTGCCTTCACAACGTTATGAGGATTAGAAGATCCCTTAGACTTAGCAAGGACGTCTTTAATTCCAGCACTCTCCATAACAGCTCTCATAGCACCTCCAGCAATAACACCAGTTCCAGCTGAAGCTGGTTTCATAAGGACCAAACCACCTCCATACTTTCCGAGAATCTCATGAGGAATTGTATTTTTATAAACTGGTACATTAATCAAGTTTTTCTTTGCATCGTCGGTTCCCTTAATAATAGCATTAGTTACTTCATTAGCTTTTCCAAGTCCGTATCCAACTACACCATTTTCATTACCAACAACTACAATAGCTGAAAAACTAAACCTTCTTCCACCTTTTACAACTTTAGCTACTCTTTGTATAGAGACAACTTTTTCTTTTAATTCTAAATCGCTAGCTTTTATATTCTTCATTATTAAAATTTTAATCCTCCTTCTCTTGCACCATCTGCAAAAGATTTGATTCTACCATGATACCTGTAACCACTTCTATCAAAAAGAACTGATTTTATTCCTTTTTTCTTTGCTTTTTCAGCAAGTTTTAAACCTACCTTCTTGCATGATTCAATGTTGTTTTTTCCAAATAACTTGATCTCAGTTGAGGAAGAAGATACAAGAGTGTGTCCACTAGAATCATCAATTATTTGGGAGTATATCGCTTTGTTACTCCTGAAAATTGATACTCTTGGCCTCTCTTTAGTACCTGATATTTTAGATCTGATACTTTTTCTAATTTTTAGTCTTCTATTTTCTTTATTAAAACCCATATTATAAAATTTATGCTGCAGCAGTTTTACCAACCTTTCTTCTCACATACTCGCCAACAAATTTGATTCCTTTTCCTTTATATGGTTCAATAGGCCTTAAGGATTTTAATTTTGCTGCAATTTGTCCGATAAGTTGTTTGTCATTCCCATTAAGAGTAATTACAGGTGGTTTACCTTTCTGTGTCTCAGTAGATACTTTAATTTCATCCGGGATTTGGAAGTATATATTGTGAGAAAAACCTAGAGTTAAATTAAGTAAATTACCTTGATTAGAAGCCTTGTAACCAACACCAATAAGCTCAAGTTTTAGCTCATAGCCTTCTGATACCCCAATAACACAGTTATTTATAAGAGATCTGTAAAGACCATGTAATGATTTATGCCTTTTAATTTCAGAGGGTCTTTCAATAGTTAAAACATTTTCTTTGATATTAACCTTAAAATCAGGATCAAACTTCTGATTTAGTTCTCCCTTTGGTCCTTTAACATTAACAAATGAGCCCTGTATGTTAACAGTAACACCTTCTGGTAAGTTAATCGGATTTAAACCTATTCTTGACATAATTTAAAATATTAATAAACGTAACATAAAACTTCGCCACCAATTTTTAATTTCCTTGCTTCTTTGTCTGTTATAACACCTTTTGAAGTTGATAAGATTGCTACTCCCAGACCATTGATTACTCTTGGGAGATTGTCGGATCCTACATATTTTCTAAGACCTGGTTTACTTACTCTGCTGATATTCTCAATTGCAGACTGTTTTGTTCTTGAATTATATTTTAATGCGATCTTAATAGATCCCTGAGGACCATTATCTTCAAACTTATAGTTCAAAATAAAACCTTTATCGTGAAGTACCTTCGTTATCTCTTTTTTTATGTTAGACGCAGGTATTTCTACAATTCTATGGTTAGCTTGAATTGCATTTCTAATTCTTGTAAGGAAATCTGCTATTGTATCTGTATTCATATCTATTAATTAAAAAAAGCTTGCAAATTTAATCATTTTCATAAATAATTACCAACTAGCTTTAGTTATTCCAGGTATTTTACCTTCTGAAGCCATTTTTCTAAATTCAAGCCTCGAAATACCAAATTTTCTCATATAACCTTTAGGTCTTCCCGAAAGATTACATCTATTGTGAAGCCTAACTGCTGAGGAGTTTCTTGGTAGTTTATCTAAACCTTCCCAGTCACCTTTTTCTTTTAAATCCTTTCTTTTAGCAGCATATTTTTCAACTAGCTTCTGTCTCTTTAATTCTCGTACTTTAACAGCATTTTTTGCCATGATATCTAATTTATAATAAAAGGCATACCAAATGCCTTTAATAATTCAAAACTTTCTTTATTTGACTTAGAATCTATTACTATAGTAATATTCATACCTGTCAATTTATTAATTTTATCAATACTAATCTCAGGAAAGATAATTTGTTCTTTTATCCCCAATGTATAATTACCGTTTTTGTCGAAACCCTTACTATTTAACCCTCTAAAATCTCTAACTCTAGGTAAAGCAACAGAAATTAATCTATCTAAAAACTCATACATCATATCACCCCTTAAAGTAACTTTGGCACCAATAGGCATTCCCTCTCTCAACTTAAAATTAGATATTGATTTCTTAGCTAATGTAGCAACTGCTTTTTGACCTGTAATTTGCGTCAACTCATCAACACTGAACTGAATTAGCTTTTTATCGTTTACTGATGCTCCTAATCCCTGATTAACAGAAATTTTTTTGATCTTTGGAACCTGCATGATAGACTTAAACTTTAAGTTTTCCATCAATGATGGTACAATTTGGTCGTTATATTTTTTCTTTAATCTAGAAGTTGCCATCTATATTACTTTATTTGTTTTCTTAGAAAATCTTTCAATTTTACCGTCTTTATTTCTTTTTCTATAAATCCTAGTTGGCTTACCATCAGAAGGATCAACGAGCATTAATTTACTTATGTGCATTGGGGCCTCCTGCTTTTCAATTCCACCCTTAGGATTGTCAGCGGAAGGTTTTATGTGCTTTGTTACAAGATTTAAACCTTCAACAATAGCAGAATACTTTCCTGGAAAAACAGTAAGAACCTTTGCAGACTTTCCCTTATCGTTTCCTGATAAAATATAAACTGTATCTCCCTTCTTTATATGTATCTTCATTTTTATTTTATAAAACCTCTGGGGCTAGTGAAACAATCTTCATAAAATTCTTTTCTCTCAACTCTCTTGCAACAGGTCCAAACACTCTAGTACCCTTTAACTCATCATTTTCATTTAAAAGAATAGCCGCATTATCTTCAAATCGTATGTAGGAGCCATCTTTTCTTCTAACTTCTTTTTTAGTTCTAACTACAACTGCCCTTGAAACAGAACCTTTTTTAACATTACCAGAAGGAATTGCATTTTTTACAGAAACAACAATTTTATCACCAACAGAAGCGTATCTTTTCTTTGTTCCTCCAAGGACTCTAATACAAAGTACTTCTCTGGCACCACTGTTATCTGCAACCTTAAGTCTACTTTCTTGTTGAATCATTTTATTTTACTTTTTCCACAATTTTAGTTAATCTCCACCTTTTATTCTTACTAATTGGCTTTGACTCCATTACTCTTACTAAATCACCTATATCACACTGATTTTCTTCATCATGAGCTGTTAACTTAGAGGATTTCTTGACAAATTTACCATATATTGGATGCTTCACCTTTCTTAAGACTTCAACAGTAATCGTCTTATCCATTTTATTGCTAGTCACAATTCCTTCTCTCTGTTTTCTTAAATTTCTATCCATTCCAATAGTTTTTATTTTTTATTATTAATCTCAGTTTTAATTCTAGCAACAAACTTCCTAGCAACCTTAATTTTCATAGGGTTTTCTATGGGAGTAGCAGCATGAGAAAAAATAAGTTTCTCTAAATTCTCTTTCTCAATAACTAACTTTTTATTGAGTTCATCTACCGAAAGTGCTCTTAGCTCTGAGTTTTTCATATTATTCTACGTAATCTCTTCTAGTTACAAACTTTGTTCTTACTGGCAATTTTTGTGCCGCAAGCCTTAACGCCTCCTTAGCTACTTCAGTTGTGACTCCACCTGCCTCAAACATAATAGTACCTGGTTTGACAACTGCTACCCAATATTCAGGGGCACCTTTACCTTTTCCCATTCTAACTTCTGCTGGTTTTTTAGTAACTGGCTTATCAGGAAAAATTCTTATCCATACTTGACCTTCTCTCTTCATCTTACGGGTAACTGCAATCCTTGCTGCTTCTATTTGTCTAGATGTTATCCAGCCTGCTTCTAACGACTTAATTCCAAAAGAACCAAAGCTAATAGTGTGGCCTCTTTGGGCAATGCCTTTAACTCGACCTTTTTGTTTCTTTCTAAATTTTGTTCTTTTTGGTTGTAACATTTTTTATAAAAATTATGCTTTAAATGAGTTTTTATTTCCAACGTTTAATGACAAGTTTCTTTTCCCAACAACCTCACCTTTGTAAACCCAAACTTTAACACCTATTTTACCATAGATAGTTTGAGATTCGCATATAGCGTAGTCTATATCGGCTCTTATAGTATGTAGTGGAGTTCTTCCTTCTTTATACTGTTCTGATCTAGCCATTTCAGCACCGCCAATTCTACCAGAAACTTTAACTTTAATACCTTGAGCACCTACCCTCATTGCAGAGGAAATAGCTTGTTTCATAGCTCTTCTATGAGAAATTCTGGCTCTTAACTGGTGAGCAATAGAGTCGCCAATAAGTTTAGCATCTATCTCGGGTCTTTTGATTTCAAAAATATTAATCTGAATATCTTTTCCAGTTAATTTATTTAGTTCTTGCTTTAGTTTTTCAACCTCTGATCCTCCTTTTCCAATTATAATGCCTGGTCTTGCAGTGTGAATTGTTATCTCTAATAATTTAATTGTTCTTTCTATTACAACCTTTGAAATGCCGCCTCTTGGAATTCTTAGTGAGATGTAATTTCTAATTTTCTGATCCTCAACAATTTTATCAGAAAAATCCTTTCCACCATACCAGCTGGATTCCCATCCTTTGATGATACCAAGTCTTAAACCTATAGGATTAATTTTATTTCCCATCTTTATTATCATTTTTATTTAAACTATCTAAAACCATAGTAACGTGATTAGATCTTTTTCTAATTCTGTGAGCTCTACCCTGTGGTGCTGGCCTTAGTCTTTTTATCATCTTTCCACCATCAACAAATATTTCTTTAATGAAAAGTTCTGAATCCTCTATTTTAGAATCTTTATTCTTCTCTTGCCAGTTAGAAATTGCAGAAAGTAAGAGCTTCTCCATCCTTTTAGATCCTATTTTAGAATCAAACTTTAATGTGTTAAGTGCTAAGTCTACACCTTTACCTCTTATAAGATCGGCGATCAATCTCATCTTTCTTGTTGAGGTTGGTACATTTTTAAGTTTTGCAATTGCTTCCATTATCTATTCTTTTTATTAATATGACCTCTGAAGTTTCTGGTTGGTGAAAACTCACCAAGCTTATGACCTACCATATTCTCCGTAACAAAAACAGGAATAAACTTTTTACCATTATGTACACCAAAAGTGTGACCTACAAAATCCGGTGATATCATAGATCTTCTAGACCAAGTTTTTATGACGCCTTTAGAATTCTTGTCGTTAGCTTCATCAACTTTCTTTTTAAGTCTAAAATCAATGTAAGGTCCTTTTTTTAATGATCTAGCCATCTTTTATTATTTTCTTTTTTTAACAATTAACCTGTCGGAATATTTGTTTTTTTTCCTGGTTTTCAAACCCTTACTATAAAGTCCTGTTCTTGACCTAGGATGTCCACCAGAGGCCTTTCCTTCACCTCCTCCCATTGGATGATCAACAGGATTCATGGCTACAGCTCTCACTCTTGGCCTTCTACCTTTCCATCTATTCCTTCCTGCTTTACCAAGTCTTACATTCATATGGTTAGAATTTGATACAGACCCAACAGTTGCCCTGCAGGTAAGCAATACTAATCTGGTTTCACCTGAAGGTAATTTGACAGTAGCATATTTTCCTTCTTTAGCAACAAGTTGAGCATAGGACCCTGCACTTCTTGCCATAGATGCTCCTCTACCTGGAGTTAATTCAACATTATGAATTATAGTACCTAATGGTATTGATGATAATGGAAGAGAGTTGCCAACCTCGATCGGAGAATCATTACCTGACATAACTTTATCACCTACTTTTAAACCGGTTGGAGCTATTATATAACTCTTCTCTCCATCCATGTAATAGATTAAAGCAATATTTGCAGATCTTGTAGGATCATATTCTATAGACTTGACATTAGCTTGAATACTATCCTTAACTCTCTTAAAATCAATTATCCTAGATTTTCTCTTATGGCCACCTCCAATATTTCTAACAGTCATTTTACCCTTACTATTTCTTCCCCCTGACTTTTTTAATGTTTTTAATAAAGATTTTTCAGGAGAGCTAGTAGTAATTTCATCAAAAGATGGGGGAACTCTAAATCTTAATCCAGGAGTAACAGGTTTTATTTTCTTTGTCATAACTTAAATCTGTGAGTAAAAGTCTATAAACTCTCCATCTTTTAATTGAACAATTGCTTTTTTGTAGGAAGGTTTTCTTCCACTTACAATACCAGTCTTAGTAAACTTAGAAACTGATTTACCCAAAACATTTATAGTATTTACACTTAAAACATTAACATTATATGTTTTTTCCACAGCCTTTTTAACTTGAACTTTATTTGCTTTTCTGTCTACAATAAACGAAAACTTACCAGCTTCATTGGATGAGGTAGCTTTTTCTGTAAGAATAGGTTTTATTAAAATAGCCATCAGTTTAATATTTCATTTAATTTAGAAATAGATTCTTCAACAAAAATTACATTATCTGCATTTACTATATCGTAGGTATTTATTTCACTTACATTTTTAACAATAGCATTGCTTATATTATTAGAAGAAAGAATAATGTTTATATCTGTCTCAGGAAGAAAAAGAAGAGATTTCTTATTATCCAAAGACAAATTAGATAAGATTTTTGAAAATTCTTTAGTCTTAGGTGTTTTGAAACTAAACTTTTCTATAACAGTTAAAGATTTTTCTTTAATCTTGTGAGAGAGCGCTGACTTCCTAGCAAGATTTTTAACTTTCTTATTAATCTTATTTTTGTATTCTCTAGGCTGAGGACCAAAAATTTGACCTCCACCCTTAAATAATGGTGATTTTATACTACCAGCTCTTGCGGTCCCAGTTCCTTTTTGTTTTTTAATCTTTCTGGTTGAACCAACTATTTCAGACCTTCCCTTTACCTTACTGTTACCTTGCCTTTGGTTTGTTAAGAAGCTTTTCACGTCAAGATATATTGCGTGGTCATTGGGTTCGATAGAAAAAATCTTATCAGAGAGAGTAATCTTCTTTCCACTTGTTTTACCAGATGTTTTATTGATATCTACTTTCATGATTAATTTGATAGTATTACGTAAGTGTTTTTTGAACCAGGCACTGAGCCTCCAATATAAATTAGGTTTTGGTCAGAGTCTATTTTATGTATCTTTAAATTTTGTATGGTAACCTTATTTCCACCTGTTCTTCCAGCCATTCTCATTCCCTTAAATACTCTTGAGGGAGTAGAACCAGCACCAATTGACCCCGGAGCTCTATTTCTATTATGCTGACCATGCGTATTTTGACCAACTCCACCAAAATTATGTCTCTTTACAACACCCTGAAACCCTTTACCTTTAGAAACGGCTGTGACATCTAAAAACTCATTTTCATTGAAGAGGTCTTCTATGTTAATTTCCATCCCTAATTTTACTTTACTTTCAAAGTCTTTTCTGAAGTTTCGAAACTCAACGAGTTTCTTTTTAGGAGAAACTTTTGATGAGTCAAAATGTCCCTTTATAGATTTTGATACTTTTTTTGGATTAAGATCATCGTATGCAAGTTGAATAGATCTGTAGCCGTCCTTATCTCTATCCTTAATTTGTGTTACATAACACGGACCAGCTTGAATTACAGTACATCCTATACTTCTTCCTTTCGTATCGAATACGTTAGTCATACCAAGTTTCTTACCAATTAATCCAGACATTTTACAGTTATAATGTTTATTTAATTACACAAAAATGTGTGCAAAGATAACAATTTAAGCTGTCTGATCAAATAATAAAAAACTTATTTTCAGATAAAAAAACTGATTATTTTATTTATTTATTAGTACTTTTTTGACGGCGATAAGTTCATTTCCATCATATACATGAAGAATAATAAGGTCAGGGTTTACATTACTGATAGAAATGTGTTCATTAATTTGATTTTCATTGAATTTTTCTCTTCTAAAAAGAACTTTTCCGCTAATATCAATCAACTTAAATGTAATATTTTTCTCTGGTATATAACTTGATTTAATTTTAATGAATTTTTTAGCTGGATTTGGATATACAACAAAACTTATTTCTTCGTTTTCAACTCCAAGAATCTCACCATCATAAAGCTCAAATGAAATCCAGTTTAGATTAAATGGTGTTTTAGTGAAGAATAATCTAATCTTTCTATCACCTTTTTCCATATAAACCTTTGCAAAATTTGAAAATGTTTTCCAGTCTTGCCAACCACTGGTAGCTGGAAAAGAAACAGTATGAAGAATTTGAGGGGGTAATGAATCATTTAACTTCTGTAATTCAATAACTCCTCCATTTGCGTAATCTTGAGAACCATCAGAGGCAACCCTGTAACTTATATCATAGAACCCTTCTTCAGTAACATTTATTATATAATCTACATAATCAGCAGAATCTAAATACCCAATATTCTGACCTCCACCTTCGTCCTCAGTCATTTCTAATGATGTTCCGGATTGGAATATATAATCTTCTGCCTCTAAATAGCCAGGGACAGGAATCCCAACTGAAACTGAATCATCAAATGAAAACCAGTTCAAATTAAATGGACCTTCAACTACCTTTAATCTTAGAATATAACTACCCTCAATCAAATTAACAGCCTTACTTGTACTTTCCCAATCCTGCCAACCATTTGTAAGAGGAAGGATTACATTTTGGATAGAATTATATTCACCTGATAGCGTATCAACCAATCCAATCTCTATCTGACCGCCCCCTGACCAGTTAGGATCTGCTGCTGATCTATATGTTACATTATAAGTGCCGGAAGAACCTACTTTAATATGATAATCTGCATAATCTCCCTTATCAAGGTTGCCAATGTTTTTTCCTCCTCCCAAATCATTAACATCTTCCACAGAAATTCCCTTCTGAAGGAAATAATGTTCAGCCTCAATTTTTCCAGGTATAGGGTGAATATACGATATGGTATTTTCTACTACTTCTGAATTAAAAGTATTAAGTGAGAGACCATCAACTGATTTAATTCCATTTCCAGTGTAAGAAATTTCAACAATATCTCCTGGATTAACATTATTAGCTAAAGCTAGAATAAAAGACCTATTTCCATCAAGAAATGATAAACTAGATATCTGAACCTCATTTCCATTTACATGAACTATAAAATTAGAACTTAATAGTTCTGATAAAACATCAATATCCTTATTTGTGGTAATTTTTATTGATTTTTGATCTTGAGTAGAAGATGACACGTACTTTGTATTAACTGAAGTAATATCTCCTATCCTATTAAACTCAATAAAACTAAAATTAAATGTTCCTTGATTAATATGAAATTTAAAACTGTTATCAAAATCCCCTATTATAACTGAATCTACAGAGATATAATCCCACTTCTCCCAAGATCCTGTTACAGGGAGAGAGATAATATCACTTATCTGTTCATCCCCAATATTTAAAGAAAATTTACCATCTCCAGATTCAGTTGCATATCTAATTTTTACATTATACGCTCCAGGCGAATCTAATTTAAATGTATACTTCATCCATTCATCAGTCTCTGTCCACCCTACATGAAAGCCATTTGAAAGACTATCATTACTTAACTGGATATCTACATTATCATTTCTAAGACCCCAACCATTATTCCAGGGAGAAAAATCACCACCATAGTTAGCATCTGCCCCAGCGTCATAGTAGGCACTTCCCATAATACCCATATCAAAATTTGTAGAGTATATTATACCTGGAATTATGTTTTCTGCGTAAGGAACTGTCTCATCTGAGAAAGGTTGTCTGAACATTGCATCTATAATATCTTTATGATAAAAACAATTTTCAAACTTTATGTCTTCAGTCAATTGAGTTAAACCGGCAATTGCGTCTTCTTTTGAGGGTTTATCATTACCTGAATTCCAATAATCAACTATTTTTTTATATTTTTCATTATAGTTTATAGATAGAGGTGGTTGAATAGCATCTATCCTTTTAAAAGGCCACCAAGCCCAGCTAATACCATTATCTTCATATAACTTAATTGCATCTCGATACCAAAGGTTAGAGTTTTCACCAGTCTCACCGACAAAAGTTGGTGTAGTTAAAGTATCTTGAACCAACCAGTCTAAATATTCATCATCTACAGGACTCCAGTATTTATGAGGACTATAAACCATATTATCATCCCAGGGAGGAGCAAGTCCAGTAAAGTCATTTGCAAACCAGTTACCTTCAATAAATAAGATATGATCATCACCTTGCTCTCTTATAACATTTGTTATCCTAACATACAATTCCTTCAATAAGGCATTTTCAGGAAGATTCCAATTTGGCTCATTTATAAGATCATAACCAGCTACCCATTCCTTATCTTTATATCTGATAGATAACCTCTTCCACAATTCAACGGTTTTACTCTGATTAAATTCACTTTCCCATAACGAAAATTTTGAGGTATCATAATCAGAAATATCTGCATTATAGCCTTGTCCACCTGGTGCAGCATGAAGGTCTATCATCATATACATCTCGTTATCCTCACACCATCCAAGTAGGGAGTCTAATAAGGCATAGCCTGTATTTATTTCAGTATATGATCCAGGATATGGTTCATCTTCAATTGGAGCTGTAAAAAGATTATAATGAATAGGAACTCTTAAAAGATTGAACCCCCATGATTTCATAGAATCTACATCAATTTTTCTAACATGGTTTTTAAGCCAATTATCATAAAACTTATTTGTCTCATCTTCTCCAATAAGTTCTGTTATCTTATCCCTTATCTGATATTGTGTACCTGAAAAACCACCTGGTGCCATCATATAACCTTCCTGCACCATCCAACCACCTAATCCCATTCCCCTTAAAATAACAGTATCTCCATCCTGATTTACAATACTTCTTCCAGATGTCTTTAGAAAGTTTTGAGAGAAACCATTTAATGAAATAAAAATTAAAAAAAATACATTAAATATGAAATGAGATCTTTGGAATAACACACTCGAAATAAATCAATTATAAATAAAAAAACAATCGTTTTTATACTTTAATCTCAACATCAACTCCGCTAGGAAGTTCAAGCTTCATTAAAGCATCAACTGTCTGGCTACTGTTAGAATATATATCAAGCAATCTCTTATATGTACATAGTTTAAATTGCTCTCTTGATGTTTTATTTACATGAGGTGATCTCAAAACGGTAAAAATTTCTTTTCTTGTTGGTAAGGGTATAGGCCCACTAACTATGGCTCCAGTCGTCTTAACTGCCTTAACTATCTTCTCAGAACTCTTATCTACAAGATTATAGTCAAATGATTTTAGTTTTATTCTTATTTTTTGAGCCATAAAATTAATTTAAATCTCCGTTATTTTTTTTCATAATATCATCTGCAAGATTTTTTGGAACGTTATTATAATGAGAAAATGTTAAAGAGGCTGAAGCCCTTCCTGAACTTAAAGTTCTCAAGTCAGTAACATATCCAAATAATTCTGAAAGTGGAACGTCTGCCTTAATTATTTGAGAATTTCCCTTCATATCCATACCTTTCATTATACCTCTTCTCTTATTTAAATCTCCAGTAACACCACCAGTAAATTCATCTGGTGTAGTAACTTCTACTGACATGATTGGCTCTAAAAGTACAGGGTTAGCTTTTAAAGCTGCCTTTTTAAATGCAATACCGGCAGCTAGTTCAAATGAAAGTGAGTCTGAATCAACATCGTGGAATGAACCATCATAGAGTCTTACTTTTAAAGTTTGAACAGGAAATCCTGCAAGAGGACCATTTTCCATTGCATTTTTAAAACCTTTTTCCACTGCAGGAATAAATTCTCTTGGAATTTTACCTCCTACAATCTTATTGATAAATTGAAGACCTTCACCCTCAAAATCATCATCTTGTGGTCCCATTTCAAAAACTATATCAGCAAACTTACCTCTTCCTCCACTCTGCTTTTTATAAACTTCTTGATGAGTAGTTGAGTTTTGAATAGATTCTTTGTATGCAACTTGAGGAGCGCCTTGATTTATTTCAACTTTAAATTCTCTTTTAAGCCTATCAATAATTATTTCTAAGTGAAGCTCACCCATACCTCTTAATACTGTTTGACCAGTCTCTTCATCAGTCTGAACTCTCAAGGTTGGATCCTCTTCTACCAACTTACTTACAGCCATACCTAACTTATCAACATCAGCCTGTTGCTTAGGTTCAATAGCATACCCAATAACCGGATCAGGAAAACTCATTGACTCTAAAACAATTTTTGACTTTTCGTCGGATAATGTATCTCCAGTTTTAATATCTTTAAAGCCAACACCAGCACAAATATCACCTGCTTCAACTGCTTTAATAGGGTTTTGCTTATTGGAATGCATCTGCATTAACCTTGATATCCTTTCTTTCTTTCCATTCCTGTTATTAAAAACATAAGATCCGGCATCTAATTTACCAGAGTAGACCCTAAAGAAACATAATCTACCTACAAACGGATCTGTTGCAATCTTGAAAGCTAGTGCTGCAAAAGGCTCATCGTTAGACGGCTTTCTAGTCACATCAGTTTCACTGTCTGGATCAGAACCAGAGATTGGGGGTAGATCTAAAGGTGATGGCAAATAAGCACAAACCGCATCCAAAAGAGCTTGAACTCCTTTATTTTTAAATGCTGAACCACACATAACAGGAGAAAAAGACATGTCAATAACAGCTTTCCTAATAGCTGACATCATCTCNTCTTTAGTTATTGAATCAGGATCATCAAAAAACTTTTCTAGTAAGTTNTCATCATATTCAGCAACACTCTCTACTAAATTTTGTCTCCATTCATCCACGGTATCTTTCAGATCATCAGGAATATCAATAACTTCATACGTCATACCTTGGTCAGACTCATTCCAAACCATTGCCTCTTTCGTTATCAAATCAACAACACCTTTAAATCCTTCCTCAGCACCAATTGGTATTTGAAGAGGAACTGGCTTAGCATTAAGCTTGTCCTTTATTTCTTTTACAACATTTAAGAANTCTGCACCTGCTCTATCCATCTTGTTAACAAAACAAATCCTAGGAACTTTGTACTTATCAGCCTGCCTCCAAACGGTTTCTGATTGCGGTTCAACTCCTGATACAGCACAAAATAATGCTACNGCTCCATCTAAAACTCTTAATGATCTTTCAACTTCAACTGTAAAGTCAACGTGACCAGGTGTGTCTATNATATTTACCCTGAAATCATTAGTATTANCTACCAGCTTACCTTGCTGGGTTGGGTATTTCCAAAAAGTTGTTGTAGCGGCAGAAGTTATTGTTATGCCTCTTTCCTGCTCCTGCTCCATCCAGTCCATTGTTGCAGCACCATCATGTACCTCTCCAATTTTATGACTTAAACCAGTGTANTATAATACCCTTTCTGTAGTAGTTGTCTTTCCTGCATCAATATGGGCCATAATACCAATATTCCTTAAATAACTTAAATCTTTGATTGATGCCATATTTTTTTTTTAGAACCTAAAATGTGAAAATGCTTTATTTGCTTCAGCCATTCTGTGTGTGTCTTCTTTCTTTTTTACAGCATTACCTTCGCCCTTAGAAGCAGCCACAATTTCATTAGCTAACCTCTCTTTCATAGATTTTTCGCCTCTAGTTCTAGCAAATTGGATAAGCCACTTCTGNCTTAATGTGATTTTTCGAGAGGGTCTTACNTCAATTGGAACCTGAAAATTAGCACCACCAACTCTTCTACTCTTAACCTCAACAGAAGGCATTACATTGTTTAGGGCTTTTTTCCATACATCTAAACCCTTTTCTTTTGTTTTATCTTCAACTATTTTTAATGCNTCATAAAAGATAGAATAGGATGTGCTCTTTTTACCATCTTTCATTAAATTATTTACGAATTGAGTTACTAAAGTATCCTTGAAAATTGGATCTGGAAGGAAATATCTTTTTTTAGGTTTAGACTTTCTCATTGTTACTTCTTAGTCTTTGGTTTTTTAGCACCATACTTAGATCTTCTCTGTGTTCTATCATCAACACCACCTGTGTCAAGTGTTCCTCTTATTACGTGATACCTAACCCCAGGTAGGTCTTTAACCCTTCCNCCTCTAATAAGAACAATTGAATGTTCCTGAAGGTTATGTCCCTCACCAGGAATATATGCGTTAACCTCTTTTCCATGTGACANCCTCACTCTGGCAACTTTTCTCATAGCAGAGTTAGGTTTCTTAGGAGTTGTTGTATATACTCTAGTACAAACACCTCTCTTTTGAGGACAAGAATCCAAAGCAGGAGACTTAGATTTTGACTTCAATTTTTTCCTACCNTTTCTTACTAACTGTTGTATTGTTGGCATATTATATTATTTTTTAATGCGACGCAAAAATAGAAAACCATTTGTCTTTAACAAAATTTTTAAAAACTTTATAAAATATAAATATCTTCATTTATTGTTGAGNATTTATGTCCAAAGGAAATTTAGGTAACTCATTAAAATCTTTAATTTCATCATATTTCTGTTCGTACTTAGAAATATTATCATTTAATGCCAAAGAGAATTTCTTAGCGTGTTCAGGAGTTATTATAATCCTAGAGTTAACTTTAGCTTTAGGAACTCCAGGCATCAACTGAATAAAGTCAATAACAAACTCACTACTAGAATGAGCAATCATTGCAAGGTTAGCATATTTACCTTTAGATATCTCATCAGAAAGTTCAATATTTATCTGACTTTGTTTTTGACTCATTTCTGATCAACTTTATCTTCCTCAATAACATCAACATTGACACCATCTTCTAAAACATTATCATCTGACTTCTTGCTTATCAAATCGCTATACTCTTTTTCAGAACCCACAATAAGATCATTATATTCNCTACTACCTGTTCCAGCAGGTATTAGATGCCCAACTATAACATTCTCCTTAAGACCTCTTAAGTCATCTGCTTTACCTCTTATTGACGCCTCACTCAATACTTTAGTTGTTTCTTGGAATGAAGCAGCAGATATAAAGCTTTCCGTACCTAAAGAAGCTCTAGTTATACCTTGNAGAGATGGCCTAGAAACTGCTGCATCAGCATTTCTGACCTCAAGTATTTTNTTGTCGTTTCTCCTAAGTGATGAATTTTCATCTCTTAATTCTCTGGAAGTTATAAGCTGACCTATTTTAAATTTATTAGAATCTCCAGGATCAGTAATAACTTTCTTTTCAAAAATTGAATCGTTTACATTA
Source organism: Flammeovirgaceae bacterium (assembly GCA_002702205.1). Taxonomy (GTDB): domain Bacteria; phylum Bacteroidota; class Bacteroidia; order Cytophagales; family MED-G16; genus MED-G16. Next base: position 37,287 of record NZYP01000047.1, read on the forward strand.
TTAAATATTAATTTATCAACTTTCTCATCTTGTAAGAAATTTGTGTCTCCTGGATCAATTATAATAACTTTCTGCATCATCTGTCTTACTATAACCTCAATATGTTTGTCGTTAATTTTAACACCTTGAAGTCTATAAACCTCTTGTATCTCATTAACTAAATAATCTTGAACCTCTGTAGGTCCTTTAATTGACAATATATCGGCTGGAGTAATGGCACCATCAGACAAAGCTGAACCTGCTTTCACATAGTCGTTGTCTTGTACAAGTATATGTTTAGAAAGTGAGACCANATACTTCTTTTTAGTTCCGTCCTTAGACTCAATAAATATCTCTCTATTTCCTCTCTTAATCCCACCATATGTTACAACACCATCAATCTCACTCACAACAGCAGGATTTGAAGGATTTCTTGCTTCAAATAACTCAGTCACTCTCGGTAATCCACCAGTAATATCTCTTGACTGGCCAATCATTCTAGGAATCTTAGATAAAATTGCACCTGGATTTACTTTATCACCTTTATCAACTGATAAATGAGCTCCAACAGGAATATTATANGATTTATCTTCACCTGAAGATGTCACAACAATTGCAGGATTTTTGGTTTTATCTCTACATTCTACAATAACCTTCTCCTTATGTCCAGTTTGCTCATCAAATTCTTCTTTGAAAGTNATTCCTTCCTCAATCGACTCAAATTCAATCTTGCCTTTAATTTCTGAAAGAATAACAGCATTGTAAGGATCCCAACTACAAATAGTATCACCCTTGGATACNTTTTGCCCATCCTTAACCTGAAGGTATGAACCATAAGGGACAATATTAGAAATTAAAGTTATACCCTTATCATTNACTACCTTTACCTCTCCACTCCTAGCCATAACTACTACTGCTTTATTTCCTTCGCTGTTTTTAGTAGGGACGGACCTTATTCCATCAAATACAATCTTTCCATCAAATTTAGCTTTAACTGTAGCATCAACAGCAATATTAGAAGCAGTACCTCCAACATGAAAAGTTCTAAGAGTAAGCTGAGTACCAGGCTCTCCGATTGATTGAGCAGCAATAACTCCTACGGCCTCACCAACATTAACCATCTTACCATTAGCAAGATTTCTACCATAACATTTAGCACAAGCACCTCTTTTAGTCTCACAAGTAAGGACAGATCTAATCTCTATTTCATCAATGCTTGTTTGATCAATTTGAAAAGCTATCTCTTCATTGATTTCTTCTCCAGATTCAATTATAAGCTCATTAGTAATTGGATCATATACATCATGAACNGTAACNCTTCCAAGAATTCTCTCTGATAATGGTTCAACAATATCCTCATTATCTTTAAGGGCACTAACAGTAACACCTCTTAAGGTTCCACAATCTTGCTCATTTATAATAACGTCTTGAGCAACATCAACTAATCTTCGAGTTAAATATCCAGCATCAGCAGTCTTTANAGCTGTATCAGCTAAACCTTTTCTTGCTCCGTGTGTTGAAATAAAGTATTCTATAACATCTAGTCCTTCTTTGAANTTTGAAAGAATTGGATTCTCGATAATTTCACCAACAGATCCAGATAGATTTTTTTGAGGTTTTGCCATAAGCCCCCTCATACCACCAAGCTGTCGAATTTGTTCCCTAGAACCTCTAGCTCCAGAATCCATCATCATGTAGATAGGATTAAAACCTTGTCTGTCATCTTCTAACTGATTCATAAGAGTTGTTGTAAGTTTAGTATTAGCTCTGGTCCAGATATCTATAACTTGATTATATCTTTCATTATCAGTAATTAGACCCATATAATAATTATCCCAAACTGTATTAACTTCTTTTTTTGCAGAATCTACCATAGATGTCTTAGCATCTGGTACTTGGATATCTCCAAGACCCATAGAAAGACCACCTTCGTAAGCCATGCTGAAACCAAGCTCCTTAATATCATCAAGAAATTTAGCTGTCTTTGAAATTCCACAAATTTTGTATACAACAGAAATCACTTGCTGAAGCTTTTTCTTTGTTAGAAGCTCATCCATATATCCGACCTCTTTAGGAATTAAAGTGTTAAATAAAACTCTTCCAGCNACAGTATCTATTATCTTAGTTTCAAAAGTCCCATCAGATTTCCTGATATTAGCCCTCAACTTAATTAAGGCATTTTTTTCAACTTTACCTTCATTCAATGAAATAACAACCTCTTTCTCATTTGAAAATATGGCTCCCTCTCCTTTAATTGGAAATTCTTTTGTAGATTTCCTGCCTTTCGAGACATAATATAAACCTAATACCATATCCTGTGATGGTACTGTTATAGGAGCACCGTTAGCTGGATTTAATATATTATTTGACCCTAACATAAGTAAAGAGGCTTCAATTATAGCCTCGTGCCCNAGGGGAACATGAACAGCCATCTGATCACCATCAAAGTCAGCNTTAAATGCNGTACATGATAAAGGATGAAGCTCAATNGCCTTTCCTTCAATTAGTTTAGGTTGAAATGCTTGAATACCAAGCCTNTGNAGTGTAGGAGCTCTNTTTAATAAAACAGGGTGACCGACTAATACATTTTCTAAAATATCCCATATTACAGGTTCCTTTCTATCAACAAGTTTTTTGGCTGATTTAACTGTTTTTACAATACCCCTCTCTATTAATTTTCTAATAATAAAGGGCTTAAACAATTCCGCTGCCATATCTTTTGGTAAACCACACTCATGCATTTTCAGTTTTGGACCAACTACAATTACAGATCTACCAGAATAATCAACTCTTTTACCTAAAAGATTTTGTCTGAACCTTCCTTGCTTACCTTTTAGCATATCGGTAAGAGATTTTAAAGATCTATTTCCATCAGACCTTACAGCATTTATCCTTCGTGAGTTATCAAATAAAGAATCGACTGCTTCCTGAAGCATTCTTTTTTCATTTCTTAAAATAACTTCTGGAGCTCTTATCTCTAATAACCTCTTTAATCTATTATTTCTTATTATTACCCTTCTGTATAAATCGTTTAAGTCGGATGTAGCAAATCTACCTCCGTCAAGTGGTACTAAAGGTCTTAACTCAGGTGGAATCACAGGAATCATTTTAACGACCATCCACTCAGGATTATTCTCTATATTCTCACGTGAATCTCTAAAAGATTCAATAACTCTAAGTCTCTTTAATGCTTCCGCTTTCCTTTGTTGAGATGTTTCATTAGCAGCCTTATATCTTAAATCAACGGATAAACTATCTAAATCAATTTGTGATAAAAGTTCACTAACGGCATCTGCCCCCATCCTTGCAATAAATTTGTTAGGATCATCGTTAGGAAGCATTTGATTATCTTTTGGAAGTGAATCAACTATATTTAGATATTCCTCCTCCGTTAAAAGATCCATCTTCTGACAACCATCTTCCTCTTTTACACCTGGGTTAATAACAACATATCTTTCATAATAGATAATTTGATTCAATTTTTTAGCAGGTATACCAAGCATATATCCAATCTTGTTTGGTAGGGTTCTGAAATACCATATATGGGCTACAGGAACTACCAACTCAATATGTCCCATTCGCTCTCTTCTGACTTTCTTCTCTGTTACTTCAACACCACACCTATCACATATAATCCCCTTATATCTTATCCTTTTATATTTTCCACAGTGACATTCCCAGTCTTTAACAGGACCAAAAATTCTTTCACAAAATAATCCACCCATCTCTGGTTTAAATGTTCTGTAATTGATGGTTTCTGGAGCAGTTACTTCTCCAAATGAATTTTCTAAAATAGACTCAGGCGATGCTAAGCTTACAATAATTTTAGAGAAGTCACTTGATTTATTTGTTTTCCTTGATATCATATTTATAATTATTATTTCATTGTTATTTCTAGTGCTAGGCCTCTTAATTCATGAACCAGTACGTTGAAAGATTCTGGAATTCCAGGAGGTTGCATATTATCACCTTTAACTATAGCTTCATAAGCTTTAGCCCTACCAATTATATCATCTGATTTAATTGTTAAAATTTCTTGAAGAATATGAGATGCTCCAAAAGCTTCAAGAGCCCATACTTCCATTTCACCAAATCTTTGACCACCAAACTGAGCCTTTCCTCCAAGAGGTTGTTGCGTTATAAGTGAGTAAGGACCTATTGACCTAGAATGCATCTTGTCATCTACTAAGTGTCCTAATTTCAGCATATATATTACACCAACAGTTACTGGCTGATCAAACTTCTTACCAGTAGATCCATCATAAAGATCTGTTCTTCCAAAAGGTGGTAAACCAGCTTCTTTTAGTTCTTTACTAACCTCATCTGCTGTTGCACCATCAAAAATTGGAGTTCTATACTTCTTATTAAGATTTAAACCAGCCCAACCTAATGCTGTTTCATAAAGCTGTCCTATATTCATCCTTGAAGGAACACCTAATGGGTTTAAAACTATATCAACAGTAGAACCATCTTCTAAAAATGGCATGTCTTCTTCTTTAACAATTCTGGCAACGACGCCTTTATTACCATGCCTTCCAGCCATCTTATCTCCAACTTTTAACTTTCTCTTCTTAGCAACATAAACTTTTGCCATCTGAACTATACCAGGTGCTAACTCATCTCCAACTTCTAAAGAAAACTTTTCTTTCTTGAAACTAGATGCTAAGTCATTCCTCTTAACAACATAATTTTTAACAGCTTTCGAAACAAGTATATTCACTTTTTTATCTTCTGTCCAATCTTCCAAAACTACATCTTGAATTAAACTTGATTCCTCTGGAACATTCAAGCTATTTATATCATAATATTTATTTTTATTTGGAAAAAGCTTATCTTGAATTACCTTCTTTGAAAACTTTACACCAGGTTTTATCAGTTCCTCACCATACTTATGATTTACTCCATTAGTTTTCTTATTAACAAGTAACTTTTCAAATTTAGCAATTAACTTTTCTTTTAACTCAACCAGAGATTTACCGTAATCCGCTTTAAGAATATCAATTTGTTTTTTAGCAATCTTTTTTGAATCCTTGTCTTTCTTTTGTCTTGTAAATAATTTAGTATCAACAACAACACCATTCAGTGAAGGTGGTGCCTTAAGTGAAGCATCCTTAACATCTCCAGCTTTATCTCCAAAGATTGCTCTTAATAACCTTTCCTCCGGCGTTGGATCACTCTCTCCTTTAGGGGTAATTTTACCAATTAAGATATCTCCTTCTTTAACTTTTGCTCCAACTCTTATCAATCCAGTTTCATCTAAATCACTGATAGCTTCATCACTTACATTAGGAATTTCATTTGTAAACTCCTCTTCACCTCTTTTAGTGTCCCTAACCTCTAACTTAAATTCTTCAATATGTAAAGATGTGAAAACATCTTCCTTTACAACCTTCTCAGAAATAACTATAGCATCTTCAAAATTGTAACCTTTCCAAGGCATAAATGCAACTTTTAAATTTCTTCCAAGAGCTAGCTCTCCCTTTTCAGTTGCAAAACCTTCACAAATTACTTGACCTTTTTTAACCTTATCTCCGACTTTAACAGTAGGTGTTAAATTAACACAGGTATCTTGATTTGTCCTTCTGAATTTTATCAACTCATAGGACTTAGATTTTTCGTCAAAAGAAACGAGTTTTTCATTCTTATCTAGATCATATTTAATCTCAATTTTAGTAGAATCAACATATGAGACAGTTCCTTTACCCTCTGCAACAATTGTCGATCTTGAATCTTTGGCAACTCTGTACTCCATTCCGGTTCCAACTATAGGTGACTGAGGTTTCATCAATGGGACTGCTTGCCTCATCATATTCGAACCCATTAATGCCCTATTTGCATCATCGTGTTCAAGAAAAGGAATCAAAGAAGCAGCAACAGATACAATTTGATTAGGAGCAACATCCATATATTTAAGATCTTTATCCTTTGTTAATGGGAAATCACCTTCATATCTAGCCTTTATAGTCTTATCAACAAATGATCCATTACTCTTCAAAGGGACATTAGCTTGAGCAATAAATGACTGATCTTCGTCTTCAGCAGTTAGATATTGAATATCACCTTTTAGATCAACTTTACCACCTTCAACTTTTCTGTATGGAGTCTCAATAAATCCCATACTATTAACTTTTGCGTGAACACATAGAGATGATATTAGTCCTATATTTGGCCCTTCAGGTGTTTCAATTGTACAAAGTCTTCCATAATGAGTATAATGAACATCTCTAACCTCAAAACCAGCTCTTTCTCTAGACAAACCACCAGGTCCCAAGGCAGACATTCTTCTCTTATGAGTAATTTCAGCAAGAGGATTTGTCTGGTCCATAAATTGAGATAACTGATTGGTTCCAAAAAATGAGTTAATTACAGATGTTAAAGTTCTAGCATTAATAAGATCTACAGGTTTAAAATCTTCGTTATCTCTCACATTCATTCTCTCTCTGATTGTTCTAGACATTCTAGCTAGCCCCACGCCAAATTGAGAATAAAGTTGCTCACCTACTGTTCTAACTCTTCTATTACTCAGGTGATCAATATCATCAACAACAGTCTTTGCATTTATAAGTGTAATTAAATACTTTACGATCAATATTATATCTTCTTTGGTAAGTACTCTAACCTCATGGTCAGTGTCTATATTTAGCTTTTTATTGATCCTATACCTTCCAACTTCTCCGAGATCATATCTTTTATCACTAAAAAATAAGTTTTGGATAATATCTCTTGCAGTCTGCTCATCAGGAGCTTCAGTATTTCTAAGTTGTCTATATATTTCCTCTAAAGCTTCTTTTTCAGAATTTGAAACATCCTTCTTTAGAGTGTTGTAAATTATTTGATATTCACCGACATTGATATCTTCTCTATGTACTGTGACAAATGGAGCTTCAGAATTAATAATAGTCTCAATATCTTCTTCTTCTAAAATATGATCTCTATCAAGAATCAATTCGTTTCTGTCAACAGAAATAACCTCTCCAGTATCTTCATCAACAAAGTCTTCGACCCAAGTTTTTAAAACTCTGGCAGCGAGTTTTCTTCCAAGCGCCTTCTTTAAATTAGATTTAGAAGACTTAACCTCTTCAGATAGTTGAAAGATATCAAGAATGTCTTTGTCTGATCCAAATCCTATGGCTCTAAGCAATGTAGTTATAGGAAACTTTTTCTTCCTGTCAATGTAAGCATACATCACATTATTAACATCTGTTGCAAATTCAATCCATGAACCTCTAAATGGAATTATTCTAGCAGAATATAAAGGAGTACCGTTCGTATGTTTACTCTGTGCAAAGAAAACACCTGGGGACCTATGCAATTGAGATACAATAACTCTTTCAGCTCCATTTATAACAAAAGATCCTTTATTGGTCATATATGGAATATTACCAAGAAAAACCTCTTGTTCAATAGTTTCAAAATCATCGTTGTCCTCATCATTACATATGAGTCTAAGTTTTGCCTTTAAGGGCAAAGAATAAGTAAGACCCCTATCAATACACTCACTTACTGAATATTTAGGTGGATCTACAGTATAATCTATAAACTCAAGAACAAAGTTTTCTCTAGAATCAGATATTGGAAAGTTCTCAATAAACACTTTGAAAAGCCCTTCATTATCTCTTTTCTCTGGAGGTGTCTCTAATTGAAAAAAGTCTTTGTATGACTGAAGCTGAACATCCAAAAAATCGGGATAATCAGTTAAATTCGTAAGTTTGGAAAAATCGGTTCTACTTGATATGTCTTTCAATTGTTTGTTAATTTATAATATTATACAAGCCGTAAATTATTTTACGGAAATAAGCTAATAATGATGTAGTTAATTAAGTTAAATCAACTTCAGCTCCAGCCTCTTCTAACTGTTTCTTAGCTGATTCTGCCTCTTCTTTTGGTACACCTTCTTTTATAGCTTTTGGTGCTCCATCAACCATATCTTTAGCATCTTTTAAGCCTAGACCAGTAATTTCTTTTACTAATTTAACTACAGCCAATTTAGACGCACCCGCTGATTTAAGCGTTATATCAAAACTGGTTTTTTCTTCTGCTGCTGCGTCTGCTGCACCACCTGCTGCACCACCCGCAACTGCTACTGTCGCTGCTGCTGCTGGTTCAATACCATATTCATCTTTTAAAATCGTTGTTAATTCACTAACGTCTTTTACCGTAAGATTTACTAATTTTTCTGCAAAATCTTTTAAATCTGCCATAACCTATTTTTTTTTTTGTTTATACTCTATTTATTATTATTCTGA
>NZYP01000048.1 GCA_002702205.1 Flammeovirgaceae bacterium
CCTTTATAGCTATTTAGGTTACTGTATGGGACAGTGATGCTACTCGATGAAATTGTGTAGTCAGAGACACTAGCCGAACCACTAAAAGTTAAATTTGCAGTAATATCCTGTGCATTTGGCTTATTGCTTAGCCGAATAAAAATTCTTATAGATTCAGATTCTTTGATTGTTGCACTTTTGACGTAGGAACCTTCACTCTCAATGTTAAGGGTAACTGGTATGTCATCAGGTACAACATCATCGCTTTTAAAAATCCTCACATGTCCAGCATCGTTGCCATTTCCGTCGTTATATATAGAGCTTGTTCCAACAATTGACGCGTTACCGCTTATAGCAGTAGCATTGCCACTGAAGTCAAATGAACCCTCTCCTGCTAAATAGGCAATACTCTCCCAATACCCGTCAACGTATTGAAATACTTCAGTAAGGCCTTTGCTGAAATGTGGAGAACCCACTGAAATGAACTTACCATCTTTGTTAAGAGAAATAGAAGTACCAAAATTGTCTCCCCACTTCCCGTCAAGATTACTACCAACTTGTGACCATGTTGTTCCATTCCACTCATACACTTTCACGTGACCTCTTCCTAAATCACCTGCTTTAGGTGCCCCGATAGCAACAATAGAACCATCTGAGCTGAGAGATACAGAACTACCACTCTGATCTCCAGCAGCCTCACCTTCTATGTCACTACCTCTCTGAACCCATAAACTCCCGTCCCACTCGTACACTCTGACATGACCAGCATCATCACCATTACTATCATTTCTAAATGCCCCTATGGCAACAATAGTTCCATCTGAGCTTACTGATACAGCATAACCACTATAATCATCAGCAGCCTCACCGTCTATGTCAATGCCTCTCTGAACCCATGCCGAACCGTCCCACTCGTACACTCTGACATGACCAGCATCATTAGCACTACCATCATTTCTATATGCCCCTATAGCAACAATATTTCCATCTGAGCTGAGAGATACAGAATAACCACTATAATCAAGAGCTGCTTCACCGTCTATGTCTCTACCTCTCTTAATCCATGTCGATCCGTCCCAATCGTACACTCTGACATGACCAGCATCAGTACCATTACCATCATTTCCAGTTGTCCCGATAGCAACAGTAGTTCCATCTGAGCTGAGAGATACAGAATGACCACTTTGATCAGTTGCAGCTTCACCGTCTATGTCACTACCTCTCTTAATCCATGAAGATCCATCCCAAACGTAAACTCTGACATGACCAGAAGAAGCACCATTATCATCATTTCCAGTTGCCCCGATAGCAACAGTAGTTCCATCTGAGCTGAGAGATAAAGCAGCACCACTATAATCAAGTGCAGCCTCGCCATCTATGTCAGGTCCTAACTGTACCCAGTCCTGAGAGAAAGCAAAATAAGGAATTAATAGGAATATAAATAGATGGTATTTCATAGTGGTTAGGTGTTATTTAATCCTAAAAATAATGATTTAATATTATTACTTTTCTTTATTCTAATATTTTATTAATTGTTGAATACATAGGCAGTAATAAGAAAAAGGTTTTTATTAGTTTAGCATCTAATTATTAACAAATTTTGAAAAAATCAATTTATGAAAAGTTTTTTGAGTGTTTTCTTTCTCATGATTTTCTCAGTAAGTATTTATAGTCAAACTCAAGAAATTAAAAAAAAGACTTTAGAGGCAGTTAAAATCAATTCAGAGGATATAAATCTTGACGGCAAACTAGATGAGCTTTTGTGGGCTGATATAACTGGCATTGATGATTTCTTGATGCAGGAACCTATTGAAGGTGGTGAACCTACTGAAAATACAATAATTAAAATAGCCTACGACGAAAAATACCTATACATTGGTGCAATACTATATGATTCTGAGCCTGATGGAATAAAAGCATATAAAATGAGGAAAGATGCCCCTCTCAATACTGACGATAGGTTTATGTGGATACTAGACACCTACCTTGACGGAAGAAATGCCTATTTCTTTGAGATAAATCCTAGGGGTCTTATGGGAGATGGGTTATTGACCATTGGCCAGGGTAGAACTCTAAATAAAGACTGGGATGGTATATGGAGGCCTTGGACGTACATAGGTGATTTTGGCTGGTCTACAGAGATTAGAATACCCTTTCACACCTTAAATTTTGATCCAAAAATCAGTACTTGGGGAATTAACTTCCAGAGGACAGTAAGGAGAAAAAACGAGGAAATATTATGGTCAGGACATAAAAGGAACCAGGGCCTATACAGGCCACAGGATGCAGGTATTGTCACGGGACTAAATAACATATCACAGGGGCTAGGTCTTGAGGTTGTTGGGTACGGGAAAGTAGAAGGTTCTAAAATTGAAAACTACTCTGGAGAAGGTTATATTAAAGACGCAAATATTGATGGTGGGTTAGATGTAAATTATAATATAACCTCGGGACTGAAAGCTTCTCTCACTTTAAATACCGATTTTGCTGAAACTGAAGTTGATGAGAGACAGATTAATTTGACTAGGTTCCCCATTCGATTCCCTGAGAAAAGAGATTTTTTTCTAGAGGGTGCAAACATCTTAAGATTTGCATCTAGTAGCGGAGTATACCCATACTTTTCTAGAAAAATTGGACTCCAATCTGGAAACCCCGTTCCAATTTTATTTGGAGGAAGAATCATTGGTAAAATTGGTAATATTGAAGTTGCAGCAAAACAGGTAAAAACAAGAGAAACAGGTTTTGGTAACTCAGAAGATTTCTCTGTGCTTAGACTTAAACAAAATTTCCTCAAAGAGAGCAGCATTGGTGTTCTATACACAAGAAGACACACCAATAAAGGAAAGGAATTCATTCCTCCCTTGCAAGATAGGAATACTCTTGGGGTAGATTTAAGTTTAAATACATCAACTTTCCTAAAAAACAAAAACCTACAGTTTCAGGCATTTGCAGTCGTTCATAACCCTAACTCTCTTGATGAAATTAATAATAACATCTGGGACAGATCCGCAAGAGGACTTCGATTTAATTTCCCAAATGACCCCTGGTCAGGAAGTTTATCATACAGAGAATTTGGAGTGTCTTACGATCCAGCTGTAGGCTTCTCAAGAAGGAACTCATTCAGGAGAGTTGAGCCAAGAATTAGGTTTTCTCCTATATTAGAGAATAGCTCTCTAATTAGAGAACTTCAGTGGGAGGTAAGCTTTGAGAATCTGATGAGTTTACAATGGAAAAAACTAACACAAAATATTAGATTAACTCCATTATCAATTCGATTTGAGAGTGGTGATGAGATTTCATACCAAATTATAAGAAACTTTGAAAGTCTTGAATATAATTTTGATATTCTAGGTGATAAATCAATAATTATCCCAATTGGAAACTATACCAACTGGTTACATCAAATTGAATTAGAGACAGCAAACTATAGAAAAATAGTATATGAGATTGAACTTAATACGGAAGGGTTTTGGTCTGGGAATAGAACCGAATATCAAAATAACTTAACTTTTAGACCCTACCCAGGTATTAATTTAAACTTAGGCTATATCCATTCTAGAATAAATTTGGAAGAAGGAAATTTTAAAACTAATCTGATTCGCTTTCTTAGTGACTTTGATCTCTCTCCTTTTATCTCATTCTCCTCAAATATTCAGTATGACGACATAAGTAAAGAAATAGGGATGAATAACAGGTTTAAGTATACAATCACTCCTGGATCCGATATCTATTTTGTATATAATCACAACTGGATTGACGATGCTGGGAAATTTAAAACAACTTCTATGATGGGAGCTAGTAAGATTACTTATACCCACAGATTTTAATAAAGTATAATAAGGGGTAATTATTAAAAAAAGTTAAATTAAATCAGATTTAATTTGGGATAACCACTTATCTACCCTCTCATCCGTCATCTCGTGCTGGTTATCATCATCAATTACTAAACCATAAAAGTCTCCGTCAGGATTAACACCTAATGACTCGTCAAAATCATACCCATCAGTTGACCAACTACCAAATACTTTTCCACCATTCTTTAAAACAACCTCAGCTAAAATTCCAATTCCATCAACAAAACTATCTGGATAACCAAGTTGATCTCCTAGACCAAAATAAGTGGTATTAATTCCTGTAAAGTCAATTTTTTTAAATTCAGGAAAAAAGTAATCCCAGTCGCTTTGAAGTTCACCAATATACCATGTTGGAACTCCAATTAAAATGGTTTTATATTTCTTAAAATCATCGGGAGAGATAGAATTTACTTCTAATAAATCAACTTTATCTTCACCTATTTTTTCATGTAAGCTTTTGGCTACGTTCTCAGTTGCTCCGGTATCAGAACCGTATATTATTGCAATAGTATTTTGTGACATTTTTTAACTAATTTTATTAAGAGGCAGAAAAATAAATAATTTAATATGATATTTTTTTGCAATATTAACGTGTTAATACATAATATAAAATGAAAAAAGATAATTTTAAATCACCTGATTTCTACAGTATTGATACGTTATTTAATGAGGAACAGTTGCTAGTCAGAGATGCTGTCAGAGAATGGGTAAAAGAGAATGTATCTCCTATTATTGAGGATTGTGCTCTATCGGGAAAATTCCCTGATCACCTAGTAAAAAAATTGGCTGAAATTGGAGGTTTTGGTGGATTTCTTCCCATTAAATATGGTGGTGCAGAAATAGATTACACCTCTTATGGACTAATGATGCAAGAGCTAGAAAGAGGTGACTCAGCTATAAGAGTTTTAAGTTCTGTTCAGTCACTAGTAATGAACACAATATTTTCACTTGGATCTGAAGATCAAAAATTGAGTTACTTACCAAAACTTGCTTCTGGAGATACAATTGGAAGTTTTGGAATGTCAGAGCCAAGCCACGGATCTGACCCTTCATCTATGAAGAGTCACTATGAGGAAAAAGACGATTATTATTTAATTAATGGTTCAAAAATGTGGATAGGACATGCCCCCATCTGCGATCTAGCAGTAGTCTGGGCTAAAGGTCCTTCAAATAAATTTGGTGCATTTATCGTAGAAAGAAACACTGAAGGGTTTACTACAGCAAAAATTGAAAAGAAATGGTCATTTAGAGCCTCAGAAACTGGAGAGTTAATTTTTCAAAACATGAAAGTTCCAAAAGAGAACATATTGGTAGAAACTGATAACATCAAAGATTTATTTAATAGATTAAATATTGGAAGATTTGGTGTTGCTTGGGGCACATTAGGTATTGCCATGGAATGTTATGACGTAGCACTAAAATATTCTAGTGAGAGAAAACAGTTCGGCAATAATATTAATTCCTACCAACTTATTCAGAAAAAATTAGTTGATATGCTTACAGAGATAACAAAATCACAGGTCTTAACATGGAGATTAGGGTTTCTAATGGATAAAGGTGAGGCATCATTTGAACAAATTTCAATGGCAAAAAAAATTAATGTGAAGATGGCATGTGAAGTTGCAAAAATATCTCGTTCAGTACTAGGGGGTATGGGTATAACTGGAGAATATCCAATTATGAGACATATTAATAATCTTGAGGCTTTGGTTACATATCAGGGAACAGAGGAGATACACACACTAATAATTGGTAAAAAAATTACAGGAATTTCAGCAATCAAGTAATCTTTTTTAAAATTAAAAATTACATCTTCTTACCAAGAAAATGATTAACTCCACTTGGAAGAGGGTTTCCAGATGATCTTCTGTAAGAAACAACTTGACCAATATGATATAATGAATCTGATATTGGACCATGAAATAGATTGTAAAAATCATATCCCTTATCACCAAACCTAACTTTTGAAGAATTAAAGTCATCTTCACTATATTTTAATATTAAATCGATAGACTCCTTTATTAATTTTAAGGTATTTTCTCTTAAATCTTTAAATGATAACTCTGGATAAGATTCTGATCTCTCAACTTTAATGTCTTTCATCCCACTATTTATAATTATTGCTAATGTATATATATGCTCCAATGTTGCCCTTGTTGAAATTCCAGTATCAGATGGTTTATATTTCAAATCATTTTCATTAAGACCCTCAGTAGCCCAGTAATACCTGAAACCTACTGCGTGTAGAAAACGAGAAATTACAGCGTTCTCAGAATAGTTATCTTCAGAGTCTTTAATATCAAAAAAATAATTTTTTTCTTGTGAGAAAGACTGTATTGATATTAATAATAAAATAAAGACAGATATTTTTTTCATTCAGATTTGGATTTAATATGAACATCTCTTTGAGGGAATGGAATTTTAATATTATTATCTCTAAACTTTTGAAAAATTGCATAATTAATCTCACTTCTTATAAATTCTGGCTTGTCAGTGTGAGAAGAAGTCCAAATCCCTAATTTAAAGTCAAGAGAGCTATCTCCAAATTTTTCGAAAAATACTTTAGGTTTTGGTTCTTTCTGGACATTTGGATTTTCGTCAGCCACCTCTAATAAAAGTTTTTTTATAATTTCAGGATCTTCCTCATAACTTACACCTACAGGTAATCTAAATCTAACAATTCTGTTATTATGACTCCAGTTTATGACTTGACTAGAAATAAATTCAGAATTAGGAACAATAATAGAAATGTTATCATTTGTAACAATAGTGGTNGCCCTTAGAGATATATTTACAATATCACCACTTACCTCTCCAACTTCAACCCTATCACCGACTTTAATTGGTTCTTCAACTAGAATTGTCAAACCACTGATTAAGTTATCAGTTACTTTTTGAAATCCAAAACCAATACCAACACCAAGAGCACCAGCAAGTAGACTCAAAGCACTTAGATCAATTCCAACAGCTTGAATAATAATTATAGTACCAATTAACATCATAGTTATCCTGACACCATTTGCTATAGATTCCCTGAAAGATTTTTTTAGTTTAGATCTTGCTAAAATTTTATTTAAGAGAAGAAGTCTTACGTTTTTTGATACAACTACAAGTAGATAAAAGCTTGCAAAGAAAATTACTATTGTGCCAATACTTACCTCAGAATCACCGATTTTAAATAAAGTTCTGTTGAAAATAAATAGGAACTCTGATATAACATTTAAAACCCTAGATAAAAAATCATTGAAATAATCCATTCTGATTGAAATTTAGAATTTAAAAATTAGAATATTAAGTTTCAAAGATTATTTTTTTTAAATTGATGAGAATATTATGGAAAACCAGAAAACTTTATTTGGCCATCCTTACGGATTGTATGTGCTTTTTTTTACAGAGCTATGGGAAAGATTTTCTTATTATGGAATGAGAGCACTCCTTGTTTTATTTCTCATTTCTGAGACAAATGGTGAAAATCCAGGATATGGTTGGACGGAGACTGAAGCTCTTGTCTTATATGGTTGGTATACAATGTTAGTTTACGTTGCTGGAATACCAGGTGGATGGATAGCAGATAATGTTCTTGGTCAGAAAAAGACAGTTATGCTTGGAGGAGCTCTTCTCGTTCTTGGACATAGTATTTTAGCGATTGATAATCTAANTGCATTCTATGTTGGTCTAGGCTTTATTATTTTAGGTGTAGGAGGATTAAAGCCAAATATCTCTACCATGGTTGGAGGATTATATATAAATGATGAAGAAAAAAAAGATATAGGATTCAAAATATTTTATATGGGCATAAATATAGGTGCATTTTTATCAGCCTTAATAATTGGTGGTATAGGAGAGGAATGGGGATGGCACTATGGATTTGGCTTAGCTGGTTTAGGTATGCTTTTAGGACAACTTGTTTTTATGTGGGGACAAAAATACCTTGTTGGGGTTGGAGATTTTATTGGAAAAAAAGATAATCCCGACAAAGAAATTATGAATAAGCCTCTAACAAGTATAGAAAGAGATAGAGTTAAGGTACTTCTCTTATCTTTTCTAATTGTTATTGTTTTTTGGGGAGCTTTTGAACAAGCAGGAGGTTTAATGAATATTTATGCTTTTGAGAAAACCAACAGAATGATTGAAAGTATAAGTTTTGAAGTTCCAGCTACTTGGTTTCAATCGTTGAATGCTGGTTTTATTGTTTTATTTGCTGTNGCTGTTGGTAAGTTTTGGGCTTGGTGGAAATCTCTTGGAAGAGAGTCTGCTCTTTTATTCCAGATGGCTGTAGGTGTTATTATAATGGCATTTGGATTTCTAGTAATGAGTGAGGCAGCTTTAGAATTTGAAAGAAATGGATCAAGTGCTATGTATTATCTTGTTATAGCTTATTTACTTCATACTATTGGTGAGTTATGTACCTCTCCTACAGTTATGGCTCTAATAACAAAACTTGCACCCATTAAATATGCATCATTATTAATGGGAACATATTTTGCTTGTACAGGCTTTGGTAATAAATTAGCAGCTTGGCTTGGTGAGTGGGCTCAGACTGCTGGAGAATATCAGATATTTTTAGGAATTTTTATCTTTTGTTCACTTTTTGGGTTGTTAGTAATTTTAATAATTAAACCCCTAAAGAGACTTACTCACGGTCTAGATTAATAACTCATTATTGAGAATTTTTCTTGATCTACAAAAAAAGAACGCATCTTGTCTACTGTAAGACAGGAATGCACTGGAATAATAACTAATAAATCACCAACCTTATAATTTTCTATATTATCAACTGAAATTATTCCGTGCTCTTGTGATAATGATTTTATATACCCTTTTTTTTGTCTTTCNTTCCATAAATCTTCAAACCTATAAGCATATCCAAAACATTTATTTTTATTTTGATCTATATAATCTTTTGAGAAGTGAACCGATCCTCCATATATCAATACTTCTCCCCTATCCCTGTAAACCGAGACAATAGGACATATCATTCTAACTGCAATGTCTTTGATTTCACAGGAACCTATATGATTTTGAAAAAGATCATAGAACACAAAATTACCTGGCCTTATTTCTGAAATAAATGAAGGAAAATTATTAACTAAACTGCTGGATGGAGTATCTCCTATTGAAATTTCATAATTAGGAAACAAATCATTAAGATCTTTTAATTTATTTAGAGATTGGTTATATGAACTAATTATTTCTTTTTTTCCCATAGATTTATAAGTGTTTCCAAAATGGGACACAAAACCTTTAAAAAATAAAAATTTAGATTTTGAACAAAAACTTATAATATCATCTATATCAGAAAAGTTATCATATACTATACCAGCCCTCTTATACCCAACATCAATTTTTATAAAAACATTAACTCTTTCTAGTAAGTTTTTATCCAAATAATCNAGTACAGAGAAATTATCAACTAAAATACTAATCTTACATCTTTTAGATATAGAGTTTAAAGTATCTATTTCTAGAATATTTATAGGAAATGCTATCATAATATCATCCCAACTTTCACTAAAATATTTTGCCATAGATACAGATGAAACTGTTATCTTATCAATTCCTTCATCTTTATACCATTTTCCAACTTCAATAGATTGATGAGTTTTAAAATGAGGCCTTAAAACAATATTATATTTATCAACTTTATTTTTCAGTTTTTTTATATTAGAAACTGAAATTTCTTTATTTAGCAATAAAGTTGGTCTTGTGACTTCTAACATATAACTAGATACTATTAATTATTTTAAATTATTATTATAATTTACACATTCTGTACAAAATACTTTGGAAGAGAAAGATCTAATAAAAAAATTAAAATCAAAAGACGAAGAGGCTTTTAAGTATTTTGTAGAAAAATATCAAGATTTAGTATATAATACTTCTTTATCAATTATTCAAAATACAGAAGATGCTGATGATATATCTCAGGAAGTATTCGTCCAAATATTTAAGTCTATTAATAATTTTAAAGAAAAATCAAGCTTATCAACGTGGATATATANAATAACAATCTCAAAATCTTTAGAATATATTAGATTTAAAAAAAGAAAAAAAAGATTTTCGTTCTTAATAAATATTTTTAGAGATGATGGTTCAGCAATAGATTTACCTCAATTCGAACATCCTGGGATAATCTTAGAAAGAAAAGAAGAATCTAAAATATTATTTGAGGCCATTGAAAAACTTAACAATGATCAAAAGACAGCGTATATACTTAAAAATATAAGGGGTTTAAATTATAAAAAAATTTCAAAAATTATGAATAAGTCTACTTCATCTATAGAATCGTTAATTTTTAGAGCTAAAAAGAACCTTAAAGTAATTTTATCAATAAAACTTAATGACAAGAAATAATTATTTTTGACTTCTAAATGAATAGTATGAAATTAAAAACAGCTTTTACAATATTATTTTTAACAATAGTACAGAATATGTACTCTCAAGAGTTTAATTATGGTTTGAGAGGTGGTACTATTTTATCTCAGCAAACTCTAATGTCAGAATCAATGGCTAATGTTATTGGTGTCAATTATAATACAATAGGCGGTCTTCCATACGACGTAAATACTTATACTGGATATAATTTTGGTGTGAACTTAGAATTATCATTTAAGTTATTTCCTGAAGATTACGATAAAAGAGTTAAGTCATATCTAGGATTAAGAAGTGGAATTAATTATTCATCCCAAGGCGTAAGCGTAGAAGATCCTAACAGGACAGCTTTTACAAATAAATTAAACTATTTACAAATTCCAATTCTGATAAACTTTAGAATGAATAATTTTAATTTCTTCATTGGACCACAAATTGGTAATATTTTAAATGTAAAGACTGAAATTAAGGCTTCAACATCTAATTATAATTTGGATACAGCATCGAGTTCAAATTCATTTAGATTTTCANAAAACGATTTTGGAGATAAAGAAACAAGCTTTGTGTATGGATTTGGATATAAAATTTATAATGGAATATCAATTGAAGTTAAATCGACAAGAGGAATAACTAATATATCAAATGTTAATGGAGAGATATGGAAAAACAAATCATTTGATTTTACTCTTAACTTTTATATAAATGAAATATTATGAAAAATAATTTTAAAAAGATAATAAATAGTTTAGATGGAATAAGAGAGGTTAAGCCAAGACCATATCTATTCACGAGAGTGAAAGCCAAACTTGAAAAATCAATTCAAGAAGATATTTCGCATCAAAAAATTGAAAGATCAATTATTGTTTTAACATCTATATTTATCATATTTTTTACACTATACATATACAATTTTGATAATGTTGAAGAAACTAAAAACAATTATACTATGGAAGAACTTTATTTTGAAGAAGAAAAAGATGATATAATAAATTTAACTTCATATGAAGAATAAATACCTATATGCTTTAATATTTATCCTAATTCTTTCCCTTGTATTTACAATTTTAAAAGACAAGAGGAAAGCTCCAAGAAAAAATTCAGATTTTTACAAAGAGATTATTTTCTTAAAAAATAAGTTAGAATTTTCAGATGATCAGATTGAACTCGCAAAGAAAGAATATAAAAGATACAGTAATAAAAAGGATAGTATAGAAAGAAGATTTAGAAAATACGACATAATTATAATAAACGATATAAATGAAGAAATATCTTCAAACCCTGAAAATATGTTAAATTATTACCAGATAGCCAAAAGTTTAAATGAAGAAAGAATTAATCATTGGATAGAAATAAGAAAAATTGCTAATGATTCTCAAGTAAAAAAATTAGATAGTATTTGGTCAAGAACGAAGACAAAAATTCTATCAAATAGTGATTGAATTATTTATAAAAGATATTAAATACTTACTTTCAAAATATTTTATAATGAGTTCTTAATAAGCCATGAAAATCGGGATAATATCTGATACTCATAATTACCTATCTGAAAAAACCATAAAATACTTAAGTGAATGTGATGAAATATGGCATGCAGGTGATATCGGCTCAATTGATATTTTGAATCAGCTTGAGAAAATATCTTTAACTAGAGCTGTATTTGGAAATATTGATGGAGAAATCTTGAGAAGAGAGACTAAAGAATACCTCATATTTAAGATTAAAAACATTAAAGTTTTAATGATACATATTGCAGGGAGAATAGAGCATTATAATTCAAAAACAAGAAATCTCATAATAGAAAATAAACCAGATTTATTGATATGTGGACACAGCCACATATTGAAAGTCTCAAAAGATACAAAATTTAAATTACTACACATAAATCCAGGTGCAGCAGGTAAAGTTGGATTTCATAAAGAGAAGACTATTATAAGATTTGACTTGTTGAACGAGAAAATTCAAAATATGCAAGTTGTGAAACTTGATAATTAAATTATTTCTTAGATGACTTCTTTGAAGATTTTGCGAAACCTTTTTTAATTTCTTCAATATCAACATTCCTAATGACAGGTTTTGCATTTAAACTTTTGATTACCTGTTTAGCTCTTTTTGCTTTAGAAACGTTTCTTCTTCCTTTTCTTTCTAATCTAGTGACTGCCATAATTTTATATTATTGGCGCAATTTAAATAAAAAATAATGTAAATCATTTGCTAGCTTTGTAATAA
>NZYP01000049.1 GCA_002702205.1 Flammeovirgaceae bacterium
CAAATCCTCAATACCTTTTTTCCACCAGTTAGAAACCTCTAAGTTTTCAAACCATTCGGCTGCAGAGTCAATACATCTGTCCCTAGAGAGTCCCTTTAGTTTTCCCATAAAAAGCAAGAAATCACCAACTTTCATCTTTTTATATAAACCTCTCTCTTCTGGCATATATCCAATTTTTCTTACGTCGTCATAAGTTATTTTTTTATCATTTATGAAAATATCTCCTTTATCCTGGTTAATGATCTGGTTAATTATTCTAATCATAGATGTCTTCCCTGCTCCGTTAGGTCCTAAAAGTCCAAAAATACTTCCTTTACTAACATCTAAAGACACATCATCAAGTGCCATGTGGTCAACGTATGACTTAGTTATATTCCTTACTGATAACAATTCCTCTTATTTAGTTGATTTAGCAAGAATCCCAAGATAATGAATCAAAATTTAAATAAAGAGATAAATTTTAATATAAGCATTATCTATTTTTATGGATCACAATTAATAAAACTGGGTTTTGGGAGATTCCAAGAGCTTGCATTCTCATAAAATGAGTCACACTCAGATACGTTACCTACATCCCAAATAGATAAATCTTGATTAAAATATTTAGCATCATAAAACATTTTTTCCATGTTAGTTACATTAGAAACATTCCAATTTTTTAGATCTTGAGCAATATCTGTTCCTAAAAACATTTCTTTCATATCTCTTACCTGAGAGACGTCCCACTGTGAGACATCAGGGTTAGCATATTTTGCTCCCCTAAACATTCTCTTCATGATTTTTACATTTGAAACATCCCAACTTGATATATCGGAATTCATATTATAAGCATGAAAAAATATTCCTTCCATACTGTTCACACCACTAACATCCCACTTTGATAGATCTTGCTCAAATCCGTTGGTATTCCAAAAGGTAAAATACATAGATTTAACCCCACTCATATCCCATGAACTCATATCAAAGTCATCGCTTATCTCACATGGAAGAGAACAAAGCTCTCTAGTCTCTTCTATGAATGATGTCACTAATTTTACATCTTTATTATAATTTGACGGATCTAAAGATAATATATGATCCCAATCCCTTACTATGATAACACTATCTCCTTCATATAATACTTCTTCACCTATATATTCTAAAGCATAAAATGTAGCTTTTAAGGTAGTTCCATTCTCATCCATTTTAATTAATGAACACCCTTTATCATCAACTGATGTGAAGAGAGGGGTGTTTGGACAGTTATCTTCTGTATTTATAACCCCATCATTATCGTAATCAAAATCTTCTTCAGAGCAACCAATTGAATTTACTTTAGTTCCTATTTCTGTACCTATACACTGATCTTCTTTATCTGCAACTCCATCCTTATCAGAATCCAAAAGTTTGAAGTTAGCAGTTAAATTGACATTGTCTGTTATTATAAATTTTATCTCATAATTATTACTTTCATAATCTCCTGACCACCTGTCAAACTCATAAAATTCACTTGGAGTAGCTAAAAGAATTACCTCATTTCCTACCATGTAAATATTTTTTACCTGGCTAGTTGATCCAGAATCTTCAGGGTAAACATTCACAATCAGACGAAAACTTTCATCTTGTTCACAAGAGATAAATATTAAAAAAAAGATATAAAAACGTTCCAATTTAAATCATAAAATACTTTAATTCATCAAACGTGAGAGTACAGATAATAGTTATTTATTGTTAATTAGAATCAATATATTCTAATCAATCGGATACATATTAAAGTTTTGTTCATCAAAGTATTTTATTCTATTAGGAATCGCTTCCTCAATGGTCTTCCTTAAAGACTCTGTGATTCGATCAGATCTGTACCTAACAGCAAGATAAGGCAGGTAACTTTCTGCAATATCTTCTCTAATGGGATAGTCTCTAGCATAATTAGAGATAAATTCACAATCCATTTCCTGAGCATTTATCCATCCTTTTGACTCAGCATGATATGAATCTAAGGATGTGTGAGATGCTTCATGTACAAGTGTTTCCTCAAGTATTCCCTGATTTTCATAATTTTTTTCAGACCAGTCAGTGTGTATAAGAAGGTTATTATTTCCACCACCAAAGGGTTCATCTCCCCTATGAATCCAAGATGTCTCTACATCTTTCCTAAGCTGGGTTGTTAATCTCCCTATCACCTCTGCATATTTTAAGGCATATACCTGGGCATTTTCCCATGTCCCAAACTCTGGATTAACTTGGATCTCAATACTTAGACCATCATCATACTCAGCTGGAAACAAGAAAGGTTCTAACATTACCCAACCGTATCTCCTATCATACATTTGTCTTTCACCTGTACCTGCATAAGACAAACTTATAAATGTGGTGGGGTCCTCTGGTGTTATAATATTAGGATCAATAAATATTGTACCACCAAATGGCGGACTATAATTTTCATCACATACTTGAGTTTGATTTATTTTATCTTTTGAGCAAGAGAGAACTAATAAGAGAATAAATAATTTTTTCACCACAAATTTTAAACTAGTAATATTTCAATTTATATTATATTTTTTAAAATTTTATTAAATCAANTTTTATTACGTTCTTCTAAATAAGGTGTATATATATTTTCTTTGATTACCGTTTGAGGGATGTTCGTAAACGAAGTTAAAAGATTCTAATAATTTAAAACTATCTCCTAAGCCTTCTTTAAACATATCCTCGTTATAATTCACTACTTCTAAACCACAACATTTCTGAGCACCCCCTACTGCAAATTCAGATAAAATAACATACCCACCTCTTTTAACTTTTCTTTTTAATAAATTAAAATAATTTTTTTTTTGATTCTTATCTGTAAAAAAGTGTAAAACAGCCCTATCATGCCATAAATCAACCATTTCTATATGATTAAGATCTTTTGGATCTGTTAAGTCATCAACAATAAAATTAATATTACTAGTGCTTGAGAGTTCTTTTTTTAAGTTTTGAATAGGAGTTGAGGAGATGTCGTTAACGAGAATATTTCTATATCCTTTTTCTGATAATAAACGAATAAGAATTGAAGATCCTGCACCAACACTAAATATTAGAGAATCTTTCGATAACTGGCATTTCTCAATTAACTCAAATGTTCGCTCTGGATTATCTTCATACCATCCCAATTCCTCTCTTGGAGNGTTTTTGTACGCATTATCCCAGTGACTTTTAAAATTATATTTCATCATTTTTTTACACTTAAAACTTATTGATTAATTAATTANATTTTTATTTATTTTTTTGANTTTTATTTATTTCATTTACAAATGCATAATCTATCGTTCCCAAAATTTTCAAGAAAAGATCCTCAAAAATTTTTTAAGACTCTTAATAATAGAGTAAATAAATATTTTTCTGAAAATAAATTAAAAAAAACTGGAAACTGGAAACTTTATCTAAAGTCAGTAATTATTTTTTCAATTTTTATTGTTCCTTACTTCCTTATTATGTTTTTAGATCTAAATCAGTGGGTATGCCTGGGACTTATAATTGTTACAGGTGTAGGCATGGCTGGCGTAGGAATGAATATCATGCATGACGGAAACCACGGATCATTCTCAAGTAAAAAGTGGGTAAATAAATTAATGGGAAGTAGTATATATATACTAGCAGGAAATGCTTATAATTGGCAGATACAGCATAATGTACTCCACCACACATATACTAATATTCATGGTCACGANGAAGATCTTGCTGCAGGGAGAATACTAAGGTTTAGCGAACANACAAGATGGAAGCCTCATCACAGATTCCAACATATCTATTCTTTCTTCCTTTATGGGCTTATGACTATNAACTGGGCTGTAATTGCAGATTATTTTCAGACAAATAGATATATAAAACAAAAACTCTCATTTAAAAAGTTTATAAGCCCACTAAAACAGTGGATGAATTTGATATTTACTAAGTCTATTTACTACTCGATTTGGATTGTTTTACCGATGATTTATCTTGATTTCTCTTGGTGGAAAATACTTATTGGTTTTTTTGTTATGCACTACACAGCAGGTATAATACTTAGTACAATTTTTCAGTTAGCTCATATCGTTGAAAAGGTAGAGATGCCTTTACCTTTTAAAAATTTAGATATGAAAAATACTTGGGCAATCCATCAACTTTTCACCACTTCTAACTTTTCAACAAGCAATAAGGTAATGAACTGGTTCTCAGGTGGTCTTAATTTCCAAGTAGAACATCACCTTTTCCCAAATATATCTCATATTCATTATAAAAAATTATCTGAAATTGTTAAAAAAACAGCANAAGAATTTAGACTACCATACAATGAGTACAGGANTACTAGAGATGCAATCAAATCTCATTTTCTTTTCCTTAAGAGTATGGCAAAAAAACCTGTTATAATCTAATTATTAACAGATCCAGGTGTTGGAATATTAAAATAAATCCAAGATTCATTATTGCTAGGATCTCTTCCCATAGAGACATCCGTAGACTGAGTTTCATATGTGTATGATGTTATAACTGATGAACCGTCTTTATCTATCAAAATTATAGATTCTCCTCCCTTACTAAGTTTTTTACTTACGTGTAATGCTCCCTGTTCCTGGTCATCATCACACCACAATAATAGATACCCTCCAGGTTGAATTGTAGTAGAACTTGGGTCNGTAGATGGAATTAGATATGGACTGTCGTCATCAGGAGTATCCGTGAAATACATTCCGCCAATGTCAATAGGTTCATTTGAATCATTATATAACTCTACCCAATCGTCGTAATCTCCAAAATTATCAGAGCAGCACGCGTCATTACTAGCAAGAAATTCATTGATAATAAGACCTTTTCCAGGATTGAGATCACTATCTTCATCTGAGCAGGAAGAACATACAAAGAGAAATAATAGAGGTAAAAGATATCTCATTATCTACTAATTTAGAGATTCCTCTATNGAATTTTTTAATATATCAATATTATATTCCCATTCCTGAAGACTTGGTTCCTTATCTCCATATAGATTATTTGCATCACGTACAGCTTTTCTTATTTGCATGGACCATTTGTCAATAAGTAAATTAATATTTGACATATTATACAGTTCACTTTTAAAAGATTGATCCAGTATATTATATTCTTCTCTGTAATCAGCAAAAGAGCCAATTATTTTATCACATGCAGCAGACTTTTGTTTTAAGTTAAATTGNCCAAAATTAAATCCATTACAATTATTTGATATCTCATACCATTTATCTTTTATAGGAGTTACAGGGTTTAAATTTTCTATAAGATTTTCAAAGGCGTTATCTAGATCCCATGGGATAAGCTGGAACCTNTCCTNGTCNGGGAACTCATACCAGAAAAAGTTATGGTTTTCATAATATTTTCCGTAATCTTGGTAGAAGTGCATAAAACCATCATCATTTGCAATTCTTCTATCAACAACAAGTGTCCTCAAAAAGATATCTTTATCTATCCATTGTTCTACAACAGATTTTAAAGCTTCATTTTCATTTTCACTAAGTGATTTTGATAAGGACATCGCTTTTGATACATCAGACAACTCCTCATTAGTTTTTAATCCATCTTTAAAATAATCTTCGTTACGAGAACTTCCATCACTTTTAACTGGCCACACCTCCTTATATAAATTCCCACCACCNCCATTAAAATGTTCGTTAGTATANGGTCCGTCTATATTTTCAGTATTAGCAAACAATCCAGTGTACTCACCATTCACATAAATTAGAGCATGATTTGATCTTGGAGTATTCACCCCAAAATTTCTGAACATATAATAACCTAACCTCTCGTGCATCTTAGATTTATCTAAGTTTTGTGAATGAAATTGAATTTTTTTCATTCCATAAAACTTCTTGTCATCTCTCCAGTTAATTTTTATTTTCATCGATAGCTTTGGACAAGTCTTATAGCCCTTAGGGTTCGTCCAGTCAGGGTCAGAAAGACATCCTACCCATGCACCAATTGAACCTTTATATCTTACACCTATATTTTTAACTACCTTACCTTCAAATACTAAAAATCCTTCAACATATTTCTCGGCAGAAGGGTCATCATCTAATACCTTTAAATTATTTTCCGTTAGGTANATATCAAATCTATGTAGCTTATCTTGGTCATAAATATAACTTGAGTTATGACCCTCATCGTGTGAGTACTCCTCTAAGGAATTTATGTAAGTGATTAAGTTATCACTCTGGCCTATATCTAAAGTATCTGATTTTATATCACAGGAAATAAATACTAATAAAAAATGAAGTTCAAGTATGATTTTTGATATTTTCATCTCTATCCAAAAAATAAAAAAATTTAATTTCTTCTAATAATTTTCTCAATTAAAACTCTCTCTTTTTGTTTAACCTTGACAATAAATAAACCATAATTATTGCCAGATATATTTATTTTATGAGTNGAGTTCAATGAGGAATTAATTACATTTTTTGATTTGTAGTTTCTGCCAAACATATCGAAGACAGATAACTCAACATCGCCATCCCATGACCTATCTAGCTCAACCTTAATATTATCTATAAATGGATTAGGATAAATATTCACTCCATCACCTTCACTTTCTACTGATAATGGTACTGGATCGTCATCATCAAGAATTGTTACAGTACCAATAGAACCAAGGGCACCGCCGGCATTTGAGATACTTGAGACTTTCATTATAATAGACTCATTAGGTTCATCAATTTCATCTTGAACAGCTGTTAATGTTAATTTTCCAGTTGTTCCTGAGCTAATTATAATTGGGTTATCACTCACTGTGAAGTCTTCATCAGAGGCAGTTCCATCAAAACCAAATAATATTTCTACGTCTCCTTTATTGGGTTCTTTAGAGAGCTGAATAAAAATGTCAAATGAATCCTCATTCTCATTTATAGTTGATCTATTTATATTAAAACTTACGCCTGGAGGCGAGTTAGCATTGTCGTCATCTTCTATAACTAANTTTAATTCGTCAGAACCAATAATTTCACCATTTTCTATATGTGATACCTTTAATTTAATATTTTCAAAACCTTCATCTATTGCATCTTGAATAGAACTTATACCTATAACTCCTGGCTTTGAATTGGTTATTATTAAGGTGTCTTTTGGGAATTCGTAATCTGCTGCAGATACACTACCAGAAACTGAAAAAACCAATTTCATTGGGCTGTATGGAGAAACATCCCTTGATAGGTCATACTGAATAAAAGAAATGTCANCATCTTCAGAGATTGTGTCTTTACTTAATCTAAGTGATATACCACTTTCCTTAGGTTTAAAATCCATCAATTCAGGGATTGTAGCTGTCCATATACCCCTTCCGTAGGTAGCTATAACTATTTGGCCCTGATCAGCTATCTCGAAATCATTTATCTTAACATAAGGTAGGTTTGAATTAACTAAATTCCATGAATTTCCAGCATCGGTTGACTCAACTAATCCTATTTCAGTACCAACCCATATTATATTTGGATCAAAAGGCATCACAACGAGAGCGTTAACACCTACATTAGGAAATCCGTTTGAAGATGTTCCGGTTTCAAAATTATCAGGGTACCCAGATAAATCTTTCCAGGTATTACCTAAGTCTTTAGATTCTAAAACTTTAGCTCTCTCATAATATGAAAAAAGCAAGTAGACTGTAGAGTCCTCTGTCGGGTGAGAATATATACCAGATACCCACCCACCCATACCTGTGTAAGGATGATTAATAGGTTCAAAAGTTTTACCCCAGTCCTTTGAGATGTGTATTGAGTTATTTTGAGATATATAAGATCCAGCATACACAAACCTAGGATTTGCCTCAGATACTTCAATTTCTCCACCTTCGTATTCAGTTCCAAGCTGTAGGTATTCCCACGAATCTCCAAAATTCTCTGATCTTATAACACCGTTACTCGTTATCCCATATATCATGTCAGGATCTTGTTTTGAACTTTCAAGCTTTGTATAGAATGGGTTACCCTCTGAGTCAGCCTGCTTAAAACCGTTAATATTCCAGAATGACCAGGGGCCATTTANACCTCCATCATAAGTTATTTTTGCACAGTTATTTCTTTGACATGTTGTCATCATCCTTAATGGATCATCCCAGTGAGTAACTGATTCAAAACCATCCCCAGAGCCAACTCTTGTAGCTTCTTGTGGACCGTTTGAATTAGGTTCTCTTGTGAGATATGTNCCGTTGTCCTGTGTTCCTCCCAAGTACTGATTCTTACCTTTAACTTTAGTTGCGTGATAAAATTGAGTTGTTCTGTAACCAACATCTATTGGAGGTTTTGATGAACCGCTTGGTGTCCATGCCCACATAAACTCGGTTGCCTGCCAGCTCTTATCCAGAACACCNGGGTCAGAACTAAAATCTGAGATTGCAGGCCCACCATCATTTCCTACAATAAGTCTAAACTTACTAATACCATCAGAAAAAGTTGTCATCGTATGTTGATCTGGATGAACATAACCATTTATTTTTGCTACTCCGTCAGAGTTTATTTCACTATAGACATCCGTAATTGCTTGGGATATTTTTGTNGTATCATCTCTGACAGTAAACTTGTGAATGTTAATATCACCTACATAGACCACCCTGTCATTGAATGGATTTATAGCTATAAAATTATTATAACCACCTTGCTGACCTATCCAGTTATCACCAAAATACTCTGAATTACCTTTATCATTTTCTTCGACGTGATGCCATTCCATTCCACCGTCGTAGGAAACGTTTAGCATAAAAGGAGGCCCTGATCCACCAGATTTTATTCCAGCATAGATGATGTTTGGGTCATTATGTGATACAGCAATCTCATTTCTAGTGTAGTAAGCNCCGGGATCAAAACCATCATAATCCGAAGTTTGAGTCCAGGAAGAACCACTGTCAATAGATTTTATAACATTACCGCCTCTAATTGCAGCATACTGAATACTAAAATCTGTTGGGGCATAAATAACTTGAGTTACGGGTANACACTGACCCTGATCAGAATAAGCATCGTATACAAGTGTAAAGTTAGCACCTCCATCAGTAGATTTAAAAAGGTATGATTGGCAATAATACTTGTATTGAGTAGCAATAATCAATGTTTTGGAATCATTAGGATCTACTATTATCCTGTAAACATTTGCAAAGCCAGCATCAATCTTTCCTGAAACTATTGGTGTTATATTAGACCATGTATTACCACCATCACTGCTCTTGTAGATACCACTTCCATTATCGTCACCAGACAAAGCCCTCTCACCAGTTCCAGCATATAATACACTAGGATTAGATTCGGACTGAGCTAATGAAACAAAATCTAGATTTTCAATATCTGGAGTTAAATTTGACCAGGTCATATTTAGAGTACTCGTATTATAAACTCCTCGCCATATCCCCCCACCAATACTAGCTGCAAGGTATGTGTTGCCAGAGGGATCTGCCATATCAATAATTAGAGCCCTTGTCCTTCCAGATGCATTCTGGGGACCTCTCTCAGTAAATGTTGATTTGTCNGCTGCAGACTGACTAAATCCTAATTCAGAAGATCTATTAGAAAATTGATTTGAATTTATATTGGATCGAAGTCTTTCTAACTCAATTTCCCTGTAACCGGGGTAATAGTTATTTCCAGACTCGTGATCTTTNATTTTCTTTTGATATTCAACCCAAGGTTTTATATCTGTAGCTTTTTCACCTACTTGCAGTTTTTCACCACACGATACTGTGAAAAAAGTGAGAATAAACACATAATAAAATCTTGTCATATATAAACTAAATCTAGTCAAATTAAATTTATCTCTTCAATTTTTTCTTTATATATTAGAGTTAAATTATAAATATATGTCTCGATTAATATTTTTAGCATTAATTGTTTTTTTAAACCTCTCATGTACTGAGAAAAAAATAAAAATACAAGCTTATATGTCTCCCACATGTGGATGCTGTAAGAAATGGGTTTCACACCTTGAAGATAACGGATTCGAAGTTGAATCTGTTTTCAGAGATAACATGAAAGCTATTAAATCAAAATATAACATTTCCCAAGAACATATTTCTTGTCATACTGGTATAGTAGGTTCATATTTCGTTGAGGGACATGTTCCTGCTGACGATATAAAAAAATTGTTAAGTGAAAGTCCAGATATAGCTGGTCTTACAGTACCTGGTATGCCTGCGGGATTAAATGTTCCTGGAATGGAAACTGTAAACAGAAATGCAAATTATAATGTTCTTTCTGTTAATAAAGACGGATCTTCAAAAGTTTGGAAAAACTATAAATAATTAATTCTCTCAAGATATTAATTACTTGTAAGTTTTAATACAAGTCCTTTATTTCCTTTGATTTTAATCTTATCATCTGTTTTATAAATTTTAAATTCTTGAAGCGCTGACACTTCAGGACTCACAAGTCTTACCTCTGATTTATTAAAACCTATTTTATCCCAGTTTATATCTAATTCAACCAACTCATCTTTACCTGACCAAGATGCAATAGTTATAAGAACTTCTTTTTCTTTTTGATAAATTGTACACCTTATCTNTTCGTTATGAATTTTAATTGGAGAATTGTCAACCCAATAACCAATCATTCTACTTTTTTGAATATTAAAATCTTTAAAAATCTTCCAAATATTACCAGGATTATAATTATGATATACTCTAGTTGTCATTCCATATACTAGGCCGTGGTAAGGTCTACCACCCTTCTCTAACATTTCACCAGTCAGGCCGAAAGGAATACCTGAAACTTCAGTCATCCAATAGTCAGGATCTAAGTTATAATCAAAATATTCTCCAAACCATAGCCTTGAAACGAAAGGGAAATGCTCCATATATAATAAGGCACTGTTGATAAATCCATCCCTGTTATTGTATTGGTTGGCAGAATGCAGATCAATGACAAAAGATTCTCTATTTCTATTCAAGACGCTTGCAATTCTCTTGACTGTACTCCTACTGAAAGCTATATCATCTAAATAAAGACCATCAATGTCATTATTTTTAGCAAGCCAGTTGATCCCTTCTATATAATAATTAGTCCATCTTGATGTACCCTTATTGAGAATAGATGCATCATTTACATTAACTGCATGCCAAGCTGAGTGGTAATCTCTCTTCAGATGTTCCTGCAGCCAGCTATGTCCTCCGCCTTTTCCACTATTAAAAATTTCATCACCTAGACTTCTGAGAGGAAAAAGTTCATATGCCTTATATGTTAACTCTCTAATAGTGTTATATAATTTTACTTTGATACCTTTTTGATGTGCCTCATTTATATATTCTCTCTGCTTATCAATGTTATAAAAAGGGTAATTTATATATGGGTTTATCTCATTAGCATGATGAACATTTACTATTGTACCATTAAGTTCAACAACTGAATCAACAGGAATNTATTTATGAACAAATCTGGTATTAAAATGATNTTCTGTATTTATTAGCTTAAACGGTGTGATTAAAAATCTTATATTAAAATCAAGAGTATCCCCTTTTTTCATAAAACGCTCTCCTGAAAAATTATTTATAATTACTTCCTCTTCTCTAAGATCAACTGATATCCCACCTTTTGAGTCATTATACCAGGATTCTGGAAGATTAAGTGGTTTTGACTGATAAAAGTTAGTATTTAATGGTCTCTCATAATTATTGTCTCTTAGAACGTATTGCAAGCCTCCATTTATATTTCCAAGCCATAAACCTTCCTGATGTTTTGTAACATCCCACTTCCAATCAATATTATTATTAAGACTACCTCCTTTTCTACCAAGCCCAAGCATATATTTTGAAGCATATCTTTCAAAAAATAATTTAAAAGAAGTATCGTCAATTTCATTATCATTTTTAGAAATAAGTTGAATTTTCAGGTCCATCATCCCATCATATTCAATTAGACCAGATACGTCCATTCTAAAGTTTTCAGATGAGTTCGAAGAAATCCATTCTGATTGTGCAGGTGAACTTTGAGAAATTTCAAATTTTTCGTTAATAAAATTCTCAAATTTTTTATTTCTTAATTTAAGATCAAAAGACATTGGTTTAGATAAAATCTCTATAGGATCTCTAGATAGATACGTCATCTCCTGAGAGAAAAAAGACAAAATATTTTCGGGTAAACCAAAAGTATTTAATTTAATTTCTCTACCTAAAATCTTAATTAAATCATCTTTAACCTTAACCTCCTCAAAGGGACTAATAATAATATCCTTCTCTGATCCAATTTTTGAGTTCAACCACCTTAACCTAGTCATCTTCTCTGGATTATTATCACCAAAATCGTCAACCAATTTATTATTAACGTCTAATTTTAAGTGGACGGTGTCTTGTTCCATACCAGATGGTTTAATAATTATATGAGAATTATAGGAGTCTTTTCTTGCGTTTTTTGGAATCTGCAATCCAAACCACAGAGATTGTACTTGGCTTTTATCTATAGAAATTTTTTTATTGAGCAGTTTCCCATATAAATCAACGCCTTCCTTATTGAAACATGTAAAATTATCTTTAGAAATTTTAATATTTGATTTGGAAATTAAATCAGTGAATTCCAATTCTACATCTTTAATTTCTGAAAAAGGAGAGAAGAGACCAACCTGGAATGTATAATATTCCCCTTTTGATACTTCATCTAATAAGCCATTAACTTCCGTTTCTTCCCTTACCCATCTCAAAGGAAGAAAATCCATCATTTTTATTGGGTAATCCCTATACTCAGGAAAGAGATAATATTCTTTATTTTTTTTACTAAAAAACCTGTCTAGTTCATCTTCTGAAGAGATAATCTCCATCGGGAAAAAAGAATTAAAACCGTCAATAGATTCAAATTTTATAACTCTAGCTTTTTTAGCAGAGGATAAATTAACCAAGAGATCATTCATTTCTTTTCCAGATTTATTTATTTCATCTTTTTTTGGAGATATATAATTTACTTTAGGGTAATACCCACCGGTTGAGTTATGAGGTAAATAATAAAAAAAATATCTTTTAGATGAGATCTGAGGTTTGAAAAGAATGTGGCCAAAATCATTATTTATATCTATAAAATATTTGTCAGTAATTTCATATCCGTTCGCAGCATTAACGATGATTACGTCTTTATTATGTGGCAAATCATCTCTTCTTCTCCAAGGAATTATAACTTGGTGAATTTCATTTGATACATTATCTAGCTCTACTACTACCCTATGATTCCCATGAAAGGAAAAGGCCTCTTTATAATTTGGGTGTTCCCAATTTCCAGATCCATATGGAATATCATAAAAAGATTCATTTATGGACTTATTTCTATAATTAATCTCATCTATAGTCGAACAGGAGATGGTAATAGATAATAAAACGAACAAAAAAAGTTGATTAATAACTTTAAAAACTGATAATGGATTATTTTCCAAGAGAAAGAAGATTAGAGAAAATTTTATATGCTCCAGGAACACCTGCTGGCAACTGTCTGAACCATGAGTATGATGTATAAACAAAATGCCCTTTTCCAATTTTTGATATTAAAATACCACCATCGTTAGGCCCCTCTCCTTTATCATTAGAAGAAATTAATGTATTATAATTTTCAGACCATTCATTAGGGAAATACAAACCTCTTTCTTGTACCCAACCCTCAAAATCATCCATAGAAACTTTGTTTGGAATATTTAATGCTGGATGCTTTGGGTTAATAATTCTAACCAACGCATCTTCTTCAGAAACTCTATTTCTAGATATTTGTAATTTATGGGGTAGAAAATCGTTTAAATCTAGACTGTTCCAACGAGAACTAGTATTGTATTGAAGAATTACATTACCTCCATCTTCTATATATCTCATTACCTCAGACTTAAGTTGCGTTAGAGACTTATCTATATTAAATGCCCTTACACCAAAAACCAATGCGTCATAATTTTTAAGTGTTTTAAAATTGATATCCTTTTTTTCTAATACATCAACATTGTAACCTACTAAATCTAAAGACTGAGGTACTAGATCACCTGAACCCATCAAATAAGCTATTTTTTTTGAATTTGAGTTTAGACTAAATTTTTTTAAGGAAACAGAAGATGAAGGGAATCTAGTCTGCATTGGTATATGATCATAATTTATAAGATCAATTCCTCTAGAATATGATGAGTTTCCATGATTAGCTTCATAGGTTATCTCGTATTGACTCTCCATTCCACCAGATAAATCAATTTCAAATTTTAAAATTTTCTTTTCACCTTTCTTAGTGAATTTAACAGTATGTGATTCAGGGCTATATTTGATAGCCTCTGGAGTTTTTATTGAGATATCTGCTGATACTTCATCTTTTCCAGAGATAACCTCTACTTCAACTTGTTTTTTATTTGAGTTAACAAATAACTCCATATTATTTTTAGGATTTATGTAAATTGGATTTCCAACACTAAATGTTTTATAATCATCTCCTTTTGTCGGATTATTTGTTTTATTTTCTAGAGGTGAACTGAAAACAACCTCTTGACCGTCAATACTAAAATAGAACTTTGAATTAAATTCAGAAAAATTATCTGGTGAACCTAATTCATTTAGGTTATCAATAGAATATGTTCCAAATGAAGGTCTATTAATTAGCCAATATTTCTCAGAAGAGTTAAGATCCTCAGGTACTTTAAAAGATATACTCTTAGTAAATAATTTATTATCTTGGAGGACCTCGTCAATAATGATCTCTTGATCCAAGAGTACAATTTTTTTTAACTTAATATTATTTGGACTTCTGTTTATAGCCTCAAAGCTTATACTAATATTCTCACCTGGAGGAGCAATCTCAACATCTGATAAAGATTCGAAAAACAGACCAGATGAAGCTTTTATAAGATTTCTTATCTCATTTTTTTTAATTTCTCTCCAATGTCGGTCTGTAACTCTATTTAATTCTTTATAAGCTCCTGTAAGATATGATGTGATTTTATAGGGATGTCTAATATCAAAAGAATCCTTTGTTTTTTGTATGTATTCCTTGAGTGCATCATGAGGCTTAACTCTTTCCCAGGAGGTAACAATACCTTCCATCATATCATTTTCAGCAACACTACCCTGTGTCTGAACAAATAGTTCTATTTCACTCCCTCTTCTCCTCAAAGCACCAAATGCCTGACTCTTGTGCATTGACCTACTCTCTGATGCAATCTCGTTGTAAGACTTACCTAGATAATTATTAAATAGACCAACATCTACTTTCAACATTTTATCCTTATCGTAACTGTCTAGGTTAAAGAATCTTGATGAGGTATTCCAGAAAATTCTTTTAGACTTCCATGGCTTAACAAATTTTAATTGATCTGGATAGATATCTGGATCTCCAGAGATATTAAAAGCTTTCTGAGCTAAAATAGCTGATGCTGTGTGGTGACCATGAGTTATTCCAGGGGTTTGATTAAACCTAGTCACTAACACATCTGGTCTAAACTTTCTAATTATCCATACAAAATCATACAGTATTTTATCTTCGTCCCAGAACTCAAGGGTTTCGTCAGGACCCTTGGAATATCCAAAATCCACAGCCGAGGTAAAAAACTGAATTCCACGGTCAATTTTTCTAGCTTGAAGAAGCTCATGGGTTCTTATAAGTCCTAAGTTTTCTTTTAAATGAGTACCTATAAAGTTTTGACCTCCACCACCTCTAGTTGCAGATAAGTAGGCAGTCTCATATTTTTTTTCATTAGCTAAGTATGCTATTAATCTTGTATTTTCATCATCAGGGTGAGCAGCAATATATAATACTTTTCCAAAAACATTCAACTTTTCTAACATCTGTAAGATGTTAGATGAACTATAAAAATTATTATTATCTTCTTTTGAAAATATATGTGATGATACAAAAAAAATTAAAAATATTATTTTAAAAGATTTCATCATTATTTGATACTATTATTTGTGGATATGTTTAAAATTAAATTAATTTAATTTCAATTAAAATTAAAACACTATGAATAAATTAATGATAATAACTATTTCTTTTCTGCTATTTTCCTGTAATCAAGGTACAGTAATTGATAACGGAGATTGGTCAGGTACTATAAATGCAAATAGCGATGAGAGTAAAATTATAACCAAACTTTCAAAATCCTATGTTGATGGAAACTTTGAAATTGCAGCTGAATATTTAGCAGATGACGCGGTTAATACAGTTAACGGAGTAGTATATTCTAAAGAAGAATGGATCGCAGGATACAAGAGAGATCATGAAGTCTTTGATAACATCCAGCAAAATGACTTAAATATTACTACTATGTATTATAACAACGGGAGGGTTTTCACTAACCACTGGCTTACTTGGTCTGGAACATCAAAAATCACAGGTGAGACAAATACTGCAGAGTATTACGGTTTCTGGGAATGGAAAGATGGGAAAGTGATTGCAACTGGTGGAATATTAGAT
This sequence comes from Flammeovirgaceae bacterium, assembly GCA_002702205.1. Classification (GTDB taxonomy): domain Bacteria; phylum Bacteroidota; class Bacteroidia; order Cytophagales; family MED-G16; genus MED-G16. The sequence goes on from NZYP01000049.1 coordinate 16,350, forward strand.
CCAACTTGGTATGGTGCAGAAATTATGAGGTATTTAGAAACTCAAAATTAAAAATTAAACCCTCCACATGGAGGGTTTTTATTTATCCTTTTTATCCTTGAGAAGCAAGTTCAATCTCAGCCATCATAGCTGAAGGATCAAAATTATGCCATTCTCTAATAATTTTACCATCTGCCCATTCAAAACTAATATGGACAGGTATGGTGATTACATTTTCACTGGCTTTTCCAGTAGCAGACCAGATGAACCAACTATGAGTAACCGCTGTTTCAGGATTATTATCTGATGCAGGATATTTAGTTGTTTGAACCCACACACCAAGATCCTCACCTTCATTTTCTTCGTAAGTCCAACTCATATTGATATTTTCAAAAACTTCGTGTTGAACAGTTATTAATTCTGAAATATCATCAACAGTAGACGCATCGACACTATTCATGTAAATCTTTAGGTCAGGTGACCACAAAGATTGTAATGCCGGGACATCATTCTTTAAATAATTTTGGTAGTGCTCTCTGATTGCATTTGATTTCTCGTCATCAAAAGTAGTCACTACATTATTTGAAGGAGAACCACAACCGAAGGCAACTATTGCCAATAGAAATAATAATAAATTTCTCATATAAATTTAGATTTAATTAAAAAAGTAAATCTAGTACTATATTTTAAAAAAACTAGTCTCTGTACTTATTAAACCAGTATAATATATGATCGATCTTGGTAATTAGTTGACTTGGTTTATTAGATATATTGTGGTATGCACCTGGTATCTCAACATAAACTGTCTCAATCTTCCTAAGCTTAAGTGCATGATATAGCTGTTTGGATTCTGAAGGTGGTGTCCTTAAATCATTTAAACCTACCATTACCATTGTTGGTGTCTCGATATTTCCAACCAACGATATTGGTGAAAAGCTCCAGTAGTGATTAAAATTCTCCCAGGGCTGACCTTCATATCTTGTGTGAGCATATCCAAAATAATTATCAGCAACTAAGGTTTTAGAGATCCAGTTCATTACAGGTTTAATAACAGCAGAGGCCTTAAACCTATTTGTTTTCCCGATTATCCATGCGGTCATTATTCCTCCAGCACTGCCGCCCGTAACAAATAAATTATCTTTGTCAACATAACCTTGGTCAAGTACTTTATCAACTCCATCCATCACATCATGGTAGTCATCACCAGGATAATTTCTATATAATAAATTTCCAAACTCCTCACCATAGCTTGTACTTCCTCTTGGGTTTGGATAGAAAACAACATATCCTGCTGCAGAATACAATAAGATTTCAGGAGAAAACCTGTCCCCATAATTACTTATTGGTCCTCCATGATTTTCAACTATAAGCGGATATTTTTTATTTGAGATAAAACCTGGAGGCTTAGCAATCCACCCTTGAATTCTTCTCCCGTCAACAGTAGAATTATACCAAATCTCTTCAATTGTACCAAGATCCTTACCATTAAATAGATCTTTATTAAGGTGAGTTAGTCTATCAGATGATTTTCCGTCATAAATTGCGATATCTGCTGGGTGGTAGGGAGAAGTAATAGTATATGAAATTTTACCATTTTTTGATATGGAATACGATCCACCACCGTAAGGTCTTCCAATCGTTGTTCCTCCAACATCACCAAATAATGTTTTAGTTTCACCACTTAGACTAGAAATAGCTACTTTTGTGTTGCCTTCGTCATCATACATAAAATATAAACTCTTTCCATCTCTTGACCATGTAAGTGAACTTATACTCCTATCTAATCCAATTTCTATTTCTCTTTTACTTGTACCATCAATGTTCATTACTGATAATTTGGAAATTTGATATGTTTGAACTTTATCATTATACCCTAGATAAGCAATGAGTTTACCATCTGGTGACACAACTGCACCTCTGTCAGGCCCATTTCTATCTGTAAGTGTATTTAAATTTGAACCATCGATTGAGATAGAATATATTTCTGAATTTCTAAAATCATACTCCCAATCTTCTGTATAATTAGATGAGAAAACAAAACCATCAGAATCAGACATCCAATCATATGAGTAATGGTTATATTTTTCTGAAGTAACTTGTTTGGGTTTACCACCATCCGATGAAATGTAGAAAAGTTGCGAAAAACCTTCCCTCATATACCCTGAGCCATCTGCCTCATGTTTAACTCTTTCAGTGATTCTAGGTTTATCTGCCCACTTTGCATTTTTTGGTTTTCTTGGTGGAGAGACTAATTGTAATGTTTTCTCTGGTACAAACATTATGAACGCTAGATATCTTCCATCTCTAGACCACTTTAAAGATCTTGGAGAACCATCAAGCTGAGATATTGATGAATACTGTCTAGAATCAGTCCAGTAGATATAAATTTCTGATCCATTTCCATCGTCAGAATTTGATATAAATGAAATTCTTTTGCCATCAGGACTCCATCTGGGATTACTTTCATTAAAATTATTAGATGTTAGCTTTTGGTGATTGGTTCCATCTGAGTTAATAGTCCAGAGAGTAGATGACCTACCATCCTTCATTATATCCATTTCTGTCCTTACATAGACTATCAGACTACCATCTGGAGAAATCTGTGGATCTCTAACGTATTGCAGATCAAATACATCTAGGTTCTCAAAAATATTTTGAGCATTTAGTTTACCTAAACAAACAAATAGCAGAATTAAAAAAAATTTATATTTCATAATTATCTAATAAAACCATCAACAGACTCTCTGTATTCTATCACAAAACCATTTTCAGAAGTAAACTTTTTAAATTCATCTGAAGCAGGACCTGTCACAATAAAGTTTTCTAAAGTAAATAAATTAAAAAACCTATCAAAGAATGGCCCTTCAATGAAATTTTGTCCGTGCTTAGTCGCACCCTTGCTATCTTCATATTTTTCATATAGAGTTACAGATGACCCATCTGCTGAGACAAAATAACCGTACTCTAGACAAAAGTCTTCAGTATTGATAACATTTTGTGTTATCTCCTCAATAAATTGACTTAGATTCTCACTTGAATTAGAATTCACTTTAAGACTTATTATAAAAGTTATTTCATCAGATTCAGAATTTTTTATTGGAGATGATTGATCTCTATTATCTTCAACCTTTGTACAGGATGAAAGAAAAATTATGATTAAAAAAATATACAAGTTTCTCATTTCTTATTTTAGTTATAAATTATTTTTTAAATATATAAAAAGCTTAACAAACACGCCTTCCATTAATTCTGAAGTTCATTTAAATATCTTCTTATTGACTTTGATATTCTTGTTCTCTCAGAATCAACTTCAACCATTCTTTGTGAGTAAACATTTATCCTATTTCTTAAATTAATAGTATTTGAATAAAATTCAATACCTGTATAATTATTTTTGATTTTATTGTCTTCAAAAAAGTTCTTAAACTTTTTAAGTGTTTTATCGCTAAATTGTCCAGAACCATATATCCCAAATCTTACATCAGAAACAACCCCATTATTATTATTTTCATTTGCAAAAAGCATAGAAAAAGGATGGTAATAATTGTAATACCTTAGAGCAATGTCATCAACAATTTGGTTATTATCATAAACTCTTTTTGCGATTGCCTCATAATATTTATTCATCATACTATGAATGTCCTGAGGGAATAAATTAATTCTACCATTGGAAATTAAAGACTTATAAGTTGCGTCTGTCATAAAAAAAGTTTGATAAGTATATAAGAACCCTAAACTTATTATGCTATCATAATATTTTTTATAACTTATTTTATTTTCCTGTTTTAGCTCAATTAAATTAATCATACTATTGGTTTTTCTATCGCCAACTAATAAAGCATCATTTACTCTATTAATTGTCAAAGAATCATTTTCTAAATCATCTATAATAGAACTAATATCTTTAATATGCTGTATTTCTTCAAGTCTATTCCTATTCCATTCATCTATCCAAAATGTAACGGATATTCCTACAACAATCACAACAAACTCTAGTGAATACTTTATTAATAATTTTTTCTTGTAATCCATACCTTAAAAAATAAAAGATGTCGACTGAAACAAATTTTTAATCACAGATGATATTTTATTTTCAATAAATTAAATAAATTAATTTTTAAATCAACATAAATTAATCATTATGAGTCCAAAAGTCAGACATTTATTACTATCATTTTTTTTCATTTCTTTCTCTCTATCTTCTCAAGACATTTGGAGTCCAAAGGAAAGTATGAAAATAAAATCAATAAGCCAAACTGATATAAGTTATGATGGGAAAATGGTTGCATATGTTGTAAGAGAACCTGTAATGGATGATGAAAAATCAGAGTACCTGAGTCAGATTTGGTTAACAAATGTAGATTCTAAAGAAAATATTCAGTACACATTTAATTTAAAATCTAGCAGCTCGCCAAAATTTTCTCCAGACGGAAAAAATCTAGCATTTTTATCTTCTAGATCGGGTAAAAATCAAATTTGGATTATAAGTACTTCAGGTGGTGAGGCAAGAAGACTAACAGAAGAAGAGAAGGGTGTAAGGTCTATAAAGTGGTCTCCAAATGGTAGAAACATCTCTTTTTTAAAAAACGATGACGATACTGAAGAAGAAATAAAATCTAAAAAAAATAAAACAGATGTGATCCTAGTAGATAAAAATTTTAAATACTCTCACATTTACTCTTATAATTTATTTGAGGACACTGTAACTCAAATCACAAAAGGTAATTTTTCAGTTAATAGTTTTGATTACTCNCCAAACAGTAAAAAAATAGTTTTTTCTCATCANGATGATACAAATATTAATACGGGTTTTGTNAATTCNGACATATCAGTCATTGAATCCGACGGAAGTAGTTTATTAAATTTAATAAAGAGACCTGGAATAGATTCAAATCCTATTTTCTCAGGTGATGGAAATAGATTTGCATTTATATCTTCAGGAGGAAAACAAGAGTCTATAGGTCTCAGAGATACATATATTTTTAATCTAAAGAATAATAATATAAAAAAACTAGGCAATACACCTAACAGAGATTCAAATATAATTTCTTGGAGTTCTGATGATAAAAATCTAATTATATCAGAGAGTGTAAAGACAACTTCACAGTTAATATTATTACCAGTAAATGGTGATAATTACATTTCTTGGTCTGAAGAAAAATATAAGGAAGGTGTTATCTCCTCAGTTGTAAAAAGTAAAAAATCTGATAATTTAGTTCTTTGTTATGAGAAACTTAACTCACCTGTTGAGGTATTCCAAACTGAAACAAATAATTTATCATTTACTAAACTTAGTGATATAAATAATCATAATTATCCTGATCTCTCAAAAACCGAAATAATTTCCTGGAAATCTTTTGATGGAAGGGTTATCGAAGGAATATTAACTTACCCNAAAAACTATAAAAAAGGATCAAAATACCCTATAATACTTCAGATTCATGGTGGTCCAGCTGGTGTATTTTCTGAGAGATTTAATGGAAGACCGGGTATTTACATGACAGAATATTTTTCTGATAAAGGATATGTCACAATAAAACCTAACCCAAGAGGAAGTACAGGATACGGAAAAGAATTTAGATATGCTAACTATAAGGACTGGGGTTATGGTGATTATGAGGATGTAGTATCGGGAGTTGATAAGGTAATTGATATGGGAATAGGAGATCCAGATAGACAATTTGTGATGGGATGGAGTTATGGTGGTTACCTGACAAGTTTTGTCGTCACAAAAACAAATCGTTTCAAGGCGGCAAGCATGGGAGCAGGTCTTCCAAACCTAATAAGTATGGTTACAACAACTGACATCCAAGATTATTTGGTTGCTCATATGGGATCTGAGTTTTGGGATGATTACGAGACCTACGAGAAACATTCTGCAATTTATCAGATTAAAAATACAACCACACCTACTCAGATAATACACGGTGCAAATGATTTGAGAGTGCCTTTTACACAAGGTCAAGAATTTTACAGAGCTCTTGATAGATTGGGAGTTGACACAGAAATGGTAGTATACCCAAGGACACCTCATGGTCCGAGAGAACCTAAATTTTTAATGGATGTNTCAGAGAGAATTTTAATTTGGTTTGAAAAATATAAATAAAACTAAGTCATGAGTAAACTTGATAGACGTGATTTTATAAAGAAGACATCATTATCAGGAGCAGCAATAGCTTCTTCATCTTTATTTTCAGTTAATGCAGATTCAAAAAAATACGTAACATCTCCCTTTTCTGATCTTGATANATTAGCAACTAATGATTGGTGGAATAGACCTGAAAATCCCATAGTAAATCTTAAAGTTAGTAGAGACAAAGTTATTGGTTTCGGTATATATACCTTGTCAAATAATATACTAAAGTTAACAGCACAACTTTTCCCACTCTATCCCAATGAATCTAGAGAGGTAAGACTTGAAGTATATAAAAATAAAAGATGGGAGATGACTGAAAAAAAAGAAATTAACGAGATTGGTTGGGCGGTAACATTTAAAGTTCGAGATTGGGACGATACAAAAAATACAAAATATAGATTAAGACACGGAAAAAACGCAGTGTTCACTGGGTTAGTTAGAAAAAATCCAGTAGATAAAAATACAATAAAATTAGCAGCATTTTCATGTAATAGTAATAAGGACAGAGGGGATAGAGAAAACTACNTTAANAATATTAATCATATTGATCCTGATATCCTTTTTTTTGCTGGTGATCAGTCATATGACCACAAAGAACATACTGCCGCATGGCTTAAATTTGGTATGCAATTCAGAGATGTTTTCAGAGAGAGACCATGCATAACTATACCTGATGACCATGACATAGGACAAGGTAATTTATGGGGTGAAAATGGAAAAGTTGCCTCATCATCAGCAGGCAACGATGGGGGTTATTTCTATCATAAAGAATATGTTAAAATGGTTGAAAGAGCACAAACGAATCATTTACCAGACCCTTTCGATAGTACACCTATAGAACAAGGAATTGGAGTTTATTACACAAATTTAATATATGGAGATATTGATTTTGCTGTAATAGAAGATAGAAAATTTAAGTCTGGACCAAAGGGTAAAATTCCGCAACAAGGTCCAAGACCAGACCATATAAGAAATACTGAATACGATCCCAGATCCATTGACCTGGAAGGTCTTTCATTACTAGGAGACAGACAACTTCATTTTCTTAAAAAATGGGGAGAAAATAAATCAGTTATGAAAGCCGTACTATCTCAAACAGGTTTTTGTGGAGGTGCACATTTACATGGTAGTAAAGACAATAGACTTCATGCAGATCTTGATTCAAATGGATGGCCTCAAAAAGGAAGAAATAAAGCATTAGAGCTGATTAAAAAAGCAAATGCAGTACATATTGCTGGAGATCAACATCTTTCCACAGTCATACATCACGGAATTAATAAATTCGAAGACGGACCATGGGCTTTTATCGTCCCCGCAATTGTAAATGATTACTACAGCAGATGGTGGTGGCCTGAAAATGAAAAATCTGGAAAAAATTCTAATAATATATTGCCTTGGAATGGTAGATATCTTGATGGATTTAATAATAAAATTACAATGCATGCTTATGCTAATCCTGACTCTGATTCAAGTGGATCTGGATATGGAATTATTAAATTTAATAAAGAAGACAATAAAGTTACCTTTGAGTGTTGGCCAAGAAACCAAGATGTCCGTAAATTAAACGCAAAACAATTTAGAGGATGGCCAATTACTGTTTCTCTTGATTAGAATCATACCACCTGTTAGGATTAAGCTTATTATATTCTTTACCCATTCCTAAATCCATAAAAACTGGATCAATCATGTCTTTTTCCCATTCTTTAAATTGAGATTTAAGTCTGTCATAAATAGGTTTTGATGAATCAATAATATTTGTTTCTTCACTTATATCATTCTTTAAATCAAATATATATTCATCACCTTTAATTCTAAGGTATTTATATCTATCATCTCTTACTACATCAATGTCTTTATCAGGGTTCTGCCAATATAAATATTCATGAGGCATACCAGATTTTTCACCATTTATATATGGTAATAGATCTACACCATCGATATCGTTCATTATATATTTTTCTGCAGATGCCGCAGATGCAACAGTAGCAAAGACATCTAGAGCTATAATGGGTTTATCATAAATAATACCTGGTTTAATCTTTTTTGGCCATTGCATAGTAAAAGGAACTCTTATACCGCCTTCAAAGAAGTCTCCTTTAATACCTCTTAATATTCCATTGTCAGAGAAGTTATACCACTCTACCCCTCCATTGTCTGAGAAGAAAATAACTATAGTGTTTTCTGAAATCTTTTTCTCTTCAAGTTTATCTAGTATCAATCCAATCCCATCATCCATAGATGATACCATGGCAGCATAGGTCCTCCTCTTCTCAATTTCTATGTGACTATTTCTTTCTAAATCTCTCTCTGTTGCCTGTAAGGGAGTGTGTGGGGCATTGTACGACAGATATAAGAAGAAAGGGTCATCAGAATTATCTTCTATGAATTGTACTGCATTATCAGACAATTCCTCTGTTAAATATTTTTTAGTATCGATTCTATTCCCGTTATCGTAAATTCTAGTAATATATCCGTCCATCTGNCTTCTTGCCTCTGTCAAATCATTTAAGGTTAGATCTTCAGGAAAATACCTATGACCACCAATTATAAATCCAAAAAACTCATCAAATCCCCTCCTCTCTGGGACCAGAGATTCATGTGCACCAAGATGCCATTTACCGATTGCTTTAGTTTTATAATCTACATTATTTAAAACATCTGGGAGTGTTTGTTCTGATAATGGCAGACCCATTAAAGAATCTTTTGGAGCTAATAAAATATTTCTAGTATATCCAAATCTGTTCTGGTACTTTCCTGTAATTAGACCTGCTCTACTTGGCGAACAAACAGCGTAGGAAACATAACCTTGAGAGAACACAACTCCATTGCTAGCAATTCTATCTATATTAGGAGTAAATATTTCTTTGCTTCCATGAAATCCCACATCAGCATAACCCTGGTCATCACTTATTATTACAATAATATTTGGGGCATTATCTGATGAACTTTTACATGATATAATTAATAATGAAAGGATTGTAAATATAAAGAATCTCATCATAGACTAATTTGGTTTAAAAATTTCTTTTTTACTTAGATCTTTCAGTATTTCATCTTTTGAGTAGAGTAATTTAAAATACTTATCATTTGCCCAATCTTCATATAAATTTCTATAAAATTTACTATTTGGGTTACCTGATTGACCAGGTGCATTAGATGCCAAAGAATTATCCCAATTCTCTGTGTCTATTATAACTCTGAATGTAGCTCCTGAAGACTGGCTAAGATTTGAACCAGTTGAGCCTGGAGTATATGCGTTTCCTCCTCTTGGATATGAGTTAAATCCTAATATTTTAGATATTGAGTCATTTACAACTAACTCAAGCGGATGCCTAATCTTTATGTGTTTATAATTATCCTGACCATAGACTGAGCTACCTAGTTTATCTCCAAAATCAGACTCTAATTCATTAATTGATGATATAAATGCCTCCATAAGAAAACTGTCTCTCTCTTTGTTAGTTAATTCATTTAAATTATTGATAATTCTAAAAAGCTGTACATCTATAAATTCTTTAACTTCATCAGGAACATATTTCTCATGATATTTTCTCATAATTTCTCGTTCCCAGTTAACATAAATTAAGGCCTCCTCTGAATCTTTTACAATTTTATTATCCCAGTCTAACAATTTCTTAAAATAGCTGTTAAACTTAATATCCATCTTAATATGACTTATCATTTGAATCAGGTTTATTGAGGGTATAGAATGGTAATCTACCTGGAGATCAATCATATCTTTCATATTAAGTTCTGAAGAACCCTCTAGAACTTCATTAACCCTATCGCCCCTATATGGATCTGACCAAGAAAAACCAATAGCATTCCATTTATTATAAGATTCTGGAGTAACATTCTGATTAGCAGTAGCAAAAAACTCTTCCTGTGGATTAAAAATATTTGGCTTATCAACTATTGGCAGATATCCATCCCACTCATAATTACCATCACCCATAACAGGAACTAAACCACTATGAGTTTTTCTTATGGGTGCAATTCCAACGGCCTGCCAACCAATATTACCATCTTTATCTGCCCATACCATATTTTCCCCAGGAATATTACTGTAATTACATGCCTCCCTGAACTCATCCCAGGAGTAGGACTGGTTCATTCTCAAAGACGCTAAATAAGGTGATCCCCCTACCTCTAACCATCCACACCTTACTGCATATGCTCTATTCCTTTTGCTGTCAATAAATGTCACTGGCCCATGTATTGAGTATTTGAGTTCTGCATCGAAATCATCTCTCCCTTTGACGACTATTTTCTCTTTAATGATATTAAAGTTTAACCATTCTCCTTTGTGCCAATACCTATTTGGGTCATTAGGATCAATTTCATAAACATATAAATCTTCAGCATCTGTTCTAAAAACCGTTAGCCCCCATGCCCCAAAACCGTTATGACCAATTGAAATACCTGGAATTTCAGGTTCTCCACCTCCAATAACATCCCATCCAGGTGCAACTAGATGAGTTAAATACCTTAAAGAAGGAGCAACTATACTCCTGTGNGGGTCATTTGCTAGTATTGGAAATCCTGTCTCAGATTTTTTTCCNGATATTGCCCAGTTATTACTACCTATTGAAAATTCATCGTTAAACTCTGATTTATGATCAAATGATATGTCACTTATTTTATTATTATTTCTAAATTTTTCTACAATATAATCCTGTTTAAAATTTATAGGTTTTCTGAATGCATTATATAATTCTAGAATGTCATTATCTAGGTCCTCTCTACTAATTCTCTTGTCAAGTTTTAGTGATGGATCTTTGGGATGTAACCAAAGTAATTCTTTAACTCTCTCCTCACCAATTCTTGATACTGCCCTTCCTATATCTAACTCTTGATCTATATTTCCTAAGAGTCCCTGATGTCTAGAAATTACAACTTCAGGACCCCATAGTTGTGGTTTAATATCAAGTAACTCAAACTCTATAGGTAATTTTTTAGGTTCATTAAGTACTTCTTTAATGTAGGCATTCACTCCATCAGTGTATGATGTTATAATCTCGTACCCATCATCNTGGTAGTGATTAAATTCATCCTTAATATCTCCTCTAAACATAAATAACCTCGTTCCAATATCTCTTTTTAGCTCCCCTTCACCAAAAATCTCAGAAACTGTTCCTGTTGCTTGCCTCCTCCAAATCTCAAATTGAAATAACCTATCTCTAGCTGAAAGATAACCTTGCATGAAGAAGAGGTCCCTCTGATTTTTAGCGTATATATGGTTAATGCCATAGTTATCTCTTAAAACTTCTACNCGGTCATTTAANTCAAGACTGATATCTGAGGAACAGGATAATAATAATATAGATAAGAAAAATATTAAAGATCTCATTGATCTAATCTACAACTATCANATAAAATATCAAACAGAAAGATTGATGATTATTTATGGGCTTCTATCACTTTTTTAACAAAATCTCCAATTTTCGAGGAATCAATCCACCTTGCGACAATAACTAATTCGTGATCTGGAACCACTACCACATAATTTCCACCAAAACCAGANCCATAAAATATATTTTCAGATAAGTCATCCCACTTCCTTTCTCCCCTATTAAGCCACCACATGTAGCCATATGTATCATTATTTTCAGATGGAATTTTCATTTTATTTATCCATTCAGAAGAAATTATTTCTTTTCCTTTCCAGGTACCATTTCTTAAAAATAATAGACCAAATCTTGCGTGATCAATAGAATTTATGAATAATCCACCTCCAAAGTGTCCTCCACCACTTACTGACTGAACACTTACACCGTCTATCACAACCATTGAATTATCATATCCATACCACCTCCATGTTGAAGAGGCGCCTATTGGATCCATAATATTNTCTTTTAGTACTACNGGTAAAGGTTTTCTAAATACATTGAGTAGTGAAAAAGATAATAAATTTACCCTCACATCATTGTACTTATATGACTTACCTGGAGGCAAAAGTTTCTGCTTTTTAATTTCCTCAAGTGACAGTCCTCTTGGCGGTCTATCTGCCCAGTCATAAGTTCCAAATAGTTCGCCAGACCACTGAGAAGACTGGTTAAGGAGGTGATGCCAAGTTATTTGGCTGTTATGAGGATCATCAAATTTTCCATCCCAAACATAATTTNGTAATCTTTCATCTAATTTTATAAGACCTTTATCGTGTGCAAGTGCTGCAACTGTAGACAAATAACTTTTTGTGACACTAAATGTCATATCTACTCTCTTTGTGTCTCCCCACTTTCCTACGATATACCCATTTTTAATTATTAGTCCATTTGTTTCACCTCTGAATTTGGTTGGACCCTTTATTCTATAGCCTGGCTCTCTTCCAAATGAATTAAGAATTGAAATTCTAAGATCCCTTTCAACTGAATTTTCATTTTT
>NZYP01000050.1 GCA_002702205.1 Flammeovirgaceae bacterium
AAGAGTCGAACTTCCACGACTAATTAAAGTCACTAGGCCCTCAACCTAGCGCGTCTACCAATTCCGCCACATGCGCAAAAATTATTGTTTTCTATGAGTCCAAATTTCATATTTTGGATCACCTTTTGAACTAAATCCTCTATGATGCCAATCACCTTCTATAATTTNATAATCAAATTCTAAAGACTTACCAACTGTGTTGGAATCTCTTGAAAAAAATTCAATGTTTTCAATATACTTACCATTAACTGCAGAATAAGTTCCTCCTCCAGTTCCATAAAAACCTTTTTTATTTANATCNTAAGCAATCCACTGGAACCTCCCTCCTGCAAGCATTTTAAGAGTCTTCCTTGACCTATTTACATCTCTCATTCTCATCTCTCCTCTCCTCTCAATACCACTCATTAACCATGATCCTTGCAGTTGATCTTGATTTNGATTTTTAGTAAATTTTTTACCATCAATAGACATCTTTCCAGACTTATTTTTTAAATCTACTTTTATTTTAGAATAATAGATAGTATCCCCCACTGACGTAGAATCCAANGAGTTAAATTCCAAAACCTCAAAATAACCATCTTCCATAGAATACATACCCCCTAAGGCACTAATGAAGGTGTTTTTTTCAATATTATATGTTGATACAGCAAAATATTTGTCAGAATATATTCTAATCTCATAAATACCATTGTCTGATCTAACCCAAGATGAGTTTTCAATAGGATTAGAAAAACTAAAAATATTTAATATATAATAAAGAGTGAGATTAAGCATTATCATTTAGCATAACTGGCATTACCAACATTGTCAAATCCTCATCATCATCAATGTCTTCTGGTAATACTAAACCAGCTCTATTAGGTTCAGANAATTTAAATATCACTTTATCAGAAAGGATATTAGATAATATTTCAATTAAAAACTTGGCATTAAATCCTATTTCAATATCATCACCTTCGTGTTCACAAGAAATTCTTTCATTAGCCTCATTGGAGAAATCTAAATCCTCAGCAGAAATTAAAATTTCAGATCCTGAGACTTTTAACCTAACTTGATTCGTGGTCTTATTAGCATAAATTGAAATTCTTTTGAGAGAATTTAAAATCTCTGATTTATCAACTGTAATATTATTAGAATTATCAGAGGGTATAACATTTTCATAGTCTGGGTATCTCTCATCAATTAATCTACATACCATTTTAATATTATCGTAAGAGAAAAATGCATTTGAGGCATTAAATTCAATACTTATTTCATTCTTACCATCAGATGGAATAATTGACTTTAAAAGATTTAGTGATTTTCGAGGAATTATCATATCATGATCTACCTCATCTCCCTTTATATCTGTTCTAATNTATTTTACCAATCTGTGGCCATCAGTTGAAACAAATGTACAAGACTTTGATGAGAGACGTAAGAAAACTCCAGTCATTGCAGGTCTTAACTCATCAGTACTGGTTGAAAAAATCGTATTCCCAATAGCGGTNCCAAGCGTACTAGAATTTAAATTAAATGAATATCCATCAGATATTTCAGGTACTTTTGGAAAATCTGCAGAATTTTCTCCAGCTAATTTATATCTACCATTATCTGAATTAATCTCTATATTATAATTACTCTCATCTATAGAAAATGTAACCGGTTGCTCAGGTAAATTTTTGAGTGTATCAATTAATATTTTTGCAGGAATTGCTACACTACCATTCTCTTTAGATTCAACTTGAAGTTCTACCATGATAGAAGTCTGTAAGTCAGATGCAGTAATTAATAAATTCCCATTATCTATCTCAAATAATACATTTTCAAGAATTGGAACAACTGGGTTGGATGTTATAACCCCACTGATTGAAGATANATTTTTTAATAAGTAAGATGATGAAACGATAAAATTCATTAGGATATATTTATACAGTAAATTTATAAATAATTATCAATCTTCCTCACTAAAATCTATAGTTTTACTATTTTCACTAGATACAGAGTCTTCATCATCTAGGTTTATATTTTTTCTTTTAAAAGCAGGTATTGCAAGTTTTTGTTGGAAGGGATCTTCCTGATAGATATTATTTTTATGGTTACTAATTCTTTCTTTTCTTTTTGCTAAATAATCATTTTTTTTAGANGAATGATCTATTTCATTTTCATCATAACCATCTAACTCCTCAATAATAACATCCTCACTTCTATCATTTATCATAAATTCTTTTTCTTCACTATCAAAAGAATCCTCACACTCCTCATATTCATCTTCTATATTATGAATTACTTCTTCATGTTCCTCATCATTAATATCATGGATAAATTCAATGTCTGTTTTTTCAAATAAATCTATTTGTGAATCTTTATTATCCTCCATATTAATATTATCGTGAGTTGCTTCAGTATTATTTTGAAATCCAGTCGCGATGATTGTTACTCTAACAGAATCTTCTAAATCACCATCAATAGCTGTTCCAAATATTATTTCAACATTCTCAGAAGCAGATTTATTAGCAAGTTTAGTAATTGTATTTAATTCCAAAGTAGATAATTCATTATCGCCACCACCAGAAACTATATTCAATAAAATCTTTTTTGCTCCACTAATATTTGTATTATTTAGGAGTGGGGAACTTAATGCATTATTAATTGCAATTTCAGCTCTATTCTCACCTGATGCTTCAGCTGATCCCAAAACCGAAGAACCAGCATCTTTCATTACTGTCTTTACATCTTCAAAATCAACATTTATCTGACCAGGTACTGTGACAATTTCTGCAATACATTTTGCACTAGTTGCAATGATATCGTCAGCCTTTTCAAATGCTTTAGATTGACTTAAATCACCATAAATTTCAATAAGTCTCTGATTTAAAATAGTTATTACACTATCACATCCTTTTTTCAATTCTTCAATTCCCTCGAGTGCCTTTGATAGTTTAGATTTTCCTTCAAACTCAAATGGTAATGTAACAATACCTACAGTTAAAATGTCAAGCTCTCTAGCTATCTGTGCAATAACTGGAGCTGCACCTGTACCTGTACCACCACCCATTCCTGCAGTGATAAATAGCATCTTTGTTCCATCATTTCTTAAGACTTCTCTAATATCATGACTACTCTCTAATGCTGCATCTCTTCCTTTAGTCGGGTTGGCTCCAGCACCAAGGCCCTTTGTTAATTCCATACCTATTTGAATTTGATTTTTTACTGATGAGGAGTGTAAGGCTTGAATATCAGTATTACATATAATAAACTCTACATTTCTAATACCAATTGATTTCATATAGTTTACAGCATTTCCTCCACCACCGCCAACTCCGATAACCTTTATGATTGACTTATGGTGAGATGGGAGATCAAATTCAAATGACATAATTATAAACTTTCATCTTTAAACTCTGTTAAGTCATCATCTTTTAAGAAGCCTTTAATCCTCTCTGTCACCAACTTACCAAAATTATTAACTCTTGGTAATGATGAAGCTGTTTTAAAATTATTTTCAGGTTGTCTATTTTCATTAGCAAACTCCCAAAGAAGAAGCCCAACAGAAGTTGAATACTTAGGGAATTCTAGGTTAACAATTTCAGATTTTGTTAGATATGAATTAGGAAATCCTTTTCTAACATCTAACCCTGTTATATATTTCACTTGTTGTTTTAAATTAAGAAGTTGAGAACCTCCACCTGTAATAACTATTCCTGCAGATAACTTTTCACTCATACCACTATTAAGAATTTCTTGATGAACTTTATCAAAAATTTCTTCCATTCTAGCCTCAATAATTTTATATAGATTATCTAAAGATATCTTCTTGTCCTCTCTCTGTCCTTCACCTTTAATTTTAACAAATTCCTTAACGGGTCTCCTAACATAGAGTGCTTTGCCAAATTTAATTTTTAATGCCTCAGCATGATGTCTTGGCAACCCAAGACCTTCTTTAATATCTTGAGTAACTATGTCTCCACCGAGAGGAATAACAGCAGTATGTCTAATAATATTATCATGGAAGATAGATATATCGGTGGTTCCTCCTCCAATATCAACTAAACAAATTCCGTCTTCTTTATCATTTTCATCAAGAAGAGCTATACTAGATGCAATGGGTTCTAAAATCAAATTCCTACATATAATATCAGATCTTCTTATGGACTCTTCCATTATTTTAATATCAACTTTATTGGCACTAATTATATGAAAATCTGCTTCAAGTTTTTTTCCAAATTCACCAATAGGATCTACTGATTCATGGTCTTCATCAATAGTATATTTTTGAGGCATACTATGTATTATCTTATGGTTTGTCGGAATTACAGCCATCTTTGATCTCTGCTCAAGTTTTTTAACATGAGATTGATTAATTTCAATTGGTTCGTTTTCATTATTTTGAAGACCAATAGAATGATGTGTGCTAAAACTCCTTATATGTTTTCCAGCAATTCCAACATTCACAAATTTTATTTTAAAATTAGCTATTTCGCTTGCCTTCAATACTACTTCCTTAATTTTTGCAGTTGCCTTTATAAGGTTTTGAATCATTCCCTCAGAAACCCCCTCAGATTCCGTCTCTGAAAATCCAATTATTTTGAGTTTATTGTTTTCAGTCTTCTCAGCTATTATTGCACATATCTTGGAGGTGCCTATATCTAATGCAGTAAAAAATTGTTTTGTTTTATCAGTCATTTTTTATGAAAATTTATCACAAATAATTTGATCTTTAAATTTGACATTAACAGTCTTATATGTGTTCCAACCCTTTGAAGGAATAATTTTATTGTAAAAAAGAGATATTTTATTAAACTTTTCTTCTAACATATCGGGGTAACCAAAAATAATTTTTTGTTTTGATAAAAAAGGATGAATTACAATATTTTTATTTGAATCAACATCTATTTCTGAAATTATTTTATTGAAAAAATTATCTTGGTTTATAAAATTTATCATTTTCAATAAATCCTCTCCAAAAGAAGAATTAAATATTGAGTTATTGTCATAACTTATGTTATCAGGTAAATGTATTAAAATCACTCTCTTAGAATAATCCTTTGAGATTGGAAACAGATTGCCATTTACATCGAGATAGTTATCTCTAAATTCTCCAGATACTATCCTAGCCACGGGATTATATTGTATTAGGTCTACATTAAGGTTTCCTATTAAATCTTTGAATACTTTTACATCTTTTACATGTGGATTTAACTTTATCTTATTTTCAATATCAAAAAAATTAAATTCAGTAAGGTTAGTATCGATTTCATTTATTAAGATTCGCTCTAATTTTGCATGATCAATAAAAGAGCTATCCATATCTAATATAAAATTATTTGATATTTTATTATTTTCATTTGTAGATGATATTAATAAAATCACAATGATAAGGGTAAATAAAACTGATAGAATCTTCTTAATTTTTTGAATCATATATTTCATAAATTTTTTTAGCAATATCTTTTGTAGAATTTGGTTTTGATAATTTTCTCAAGGAATTTATCATAGAAGTTTTTCTTGAATTATCTTCTAAAATAGAAATTGACTCATTCATCATTAAATTTTTAGCGTCTTGATCTTTAATAATTATGCACCCACCATTTTTACTGATTTCAGTTGCATTTTTTGTCTGATGATCATCAACTACATTAGGGGAAGGAATTAAAATTAGGGGTTTTGATATTATACATAATTCAGATATAGCTATTGCCCCAGCTCTTGATATTATTAAATCAGCAACAGAGTAAGCAATATCTATTCTGTCAATAAATGGTTTGATAATTAAATTGTCTACTTTAAGGTTATGAGATAATATCTCATCATGATAAAATTTTCCAGTTTGCCATAAAATTTGATATGAAGATTCTCTAATTAATGAGATATTATTTAAAATAGCATCATTAATACTTTTAGCTCCAAGGCTCCCACCTATTACTAAAATTGTCTTCTTTTTTTTATNTAATTTAAAATGATCATATGATTCATTTGAAGTTTCNAGNTTTANATTCCTTACTGGATTTCCAAAATTATATATCTGATAATTAATGTAGATTTTTTTTAATTTCTCATATGCTACAAATGCAAAATCTACATTTTTAATTAAAAATTTATTTGTCAAACCTAATGATGAATTTTGTTCCTGAATAGCTGTATTAAAGTTTAATAAGTTTGAAATAAAAACAAATGGACCAGAAGAATATCCACCAAAGCCTATAACAAAATCAGGTTTGAAAGTATATAAAATATAAACTGACCGAATAACAGAAAAAAATAATTTAATTGGTAATAGGAAGTTTTTGANAATAAAAGGAAGCCCTAGAAACAAGATATTCCATAAAAGTGGTGTTCTTTTTAAACCAGAAATCCATAATCCAATAATTGGAAAATTATATTTAGGAACTATTTCCATTTCCATCCTATCACTCGACCCAACAAATAATATTTCATTTTCTTTGTTAAGTCTCTTTAATTCACTTGCAATTGAAATCATTGGAAAAATATGCCCTCCTGTACCACCTCCACATAATATTACTTTAATTTTTTTCTCCCTACACATAACTTTCTTCAACTTTATTTTTTCTACTCACACTTAAAATAATTCCTAACGTTATCCCTGTAAATAACTGGGATGTCCCGCCCATGCTTATTAATGGTAAGGTTACTCCTGTAACAGGTAAAAGACCAACAACCACACACATGTTAATCATTGCTTGAATAACAAGAGCAAAGCTTAAACCAGCACTCAGAAGTCCTCCGAAAGGCCTTTCAGATTTTATAAATATTTTTAATCCTCTAAGCAGTAAAACTAGATATAATACTATAATAGATATACCCATCAAAAATCCATATTCTTCTATGATTATTGCATAAATAAAATCAGAATAAGACTGGGGCAAAAAATTTTTTTGATTGCTATTACCCGGACCTTTACCAAATAGTCCTCCAGTAGAAACAGCAATGTAGGCTTGCTCTAACTGGAAAGGAATATCTTTTTTGTTAATAAAATTTTCAGCTCTTGTAAGAGCNGTCTTTCCCCTTTGACCTGTTATTAAGGCTAAANTTCCACAAAACAATATAAAAACAATAAGAATAGATAAGTGTTTAATTTGNACNCTTGAAATAAACATTAATAACATAGATGTTGCTCCTAAAATTAATGNAGTTGATAGGTTAGTTAATGCAATAAATAAACATATAAACCCAATCCATANAAATGGTATTATAAGAGTTTTAANATCATCCAACTCATTTTGTCTTTTAGCTAAAAAGCTAGATAGATAAATAATAAGAGATAATTTTGCTAGGTCGGAAGGTTGAAACGCTTGATTAATAATAGGTATGTTAATCCATCGAGAAGCCTCGTTAATATTTAAACCAAATTTATACGTAATTATTAGTAAAGGAATAGATGCATATAATCCAATCAATGCTATTTTAGAGTAGTATTTATAATCAATTCTATGAGAGAACCACATTGCAATAAAACTGAGAAGTATTAAAATAAAATGTTTAATCAGATAATATTCTGTATTTCCTCCCATCTTTTGATATGCTAATGATCCGGTAGCACTATACACTGACAATAAACTAATTACAGATAATACAATTGCAATTATCCATATAATTCTATCGCCTTCAATATTNGATTTTATCCAGTTTATCATTTTATCTTAGCTTTAGTGTTGCCAAAGTAATAATTGCAAGTAATATTCCTACCATCCAAAATCTGGCTACAATTTTAGTCTCATGAATTCCTTTTTTTTGATAGTGATGATGAAGTGGTGACATAAGAAAAACCCTTCTTCCTTCACCATATTTTTTTTTGGAGTATTTAAAATATGCTACTTGAATTATAACAGATAAATTTTCAATTAAAAAGATTCCGCACATTACTGGTATTAATAATTCTTTCTTAACAATGATTGCAAGTACTGCAATAATTGCACCAATAGATAAACTCCCGGTATCTCCCATAAATACTTGTGCTGGGTATGAATTATACCATATAAAACCTATACANGCTCCAACAAAAGAAAAAGAAAATATAACTAATTCACCTATCCTTGGTATATACATTATGTTTAGGTAATCTGAAAAAATAACATTTCCAGACAAATAAATAAATATTGATAATGTTATACCTATTATCGCAGAAACTCCTGCAGCTAATCCATCTAAACCATCTGTAATGTTAGCGCCATTTGAAACAGAAATAACAATAAAAATGACTACCAATGAATAAATTAACCAAGTNTAGTCATCCATAAAATTTGGAGTTATCCAACTATAACTAAACTCATTGTCCTTGATAAAAGGGATTGTTGTTAGGAGCTCTTTTGAATCAATATAATTTTCAGTCACGATTTCTTGGGATAAGGGGTTAATAAAATCTCTAACTACTATTGAATCACTGGTGATTATAACATATGAAACAATAATTCCAATTAGAATCTGACCTACTATTTTAAATTTTCCCTCTAATCCATCTTTATTTTTTTTCTTAATTTTTAGATAATCATCAAGAAAACCAATGATGCCTATAATAGATGTAACTAAAATCATAAGCTGAATATAGATATTAGATAAATCTGCAAATAGTATAGTAGGTATTAGTATTGATATTATAATAATAATTCCACCCATAGTAGGAGTCCCATCTTTTTCTTTTTGACCTTTTAAATCTAGGTCTCTTATTTTTTCAGAAAGTTGAAATTTATTAAGCTGAGATATAATTTTTTTTCCAAAAATAATACTAATTATAAGAGAGAATAAAGCTGCCATTCCAGCTCTAAATGATAAATACTGAAAAACTCCTGACCCCATAATATCATAATTTTGCTGTAAATTTTCAAATAGGTGATATAACATATTTATTATTTAAATTCATTTTTTAAAATTTCCATATCGTTATGGGGAATATAATNTTCTCCAATTATTTGATAATCTTCATGGCCTTTACCAGCTACTAGTAATATTGATTTATTATCTAAATTATTACAAGCATTAGTTATTGCTTTTTTCCTATCAATNTCAACTTTATAATTATCATATTTAAACCCTTTAGTAATATCATCAATTATATCATTCTGATTTTCATTTCTAGGATTATCAGATGTTATAATNACAAAATCACTATATTCTTCTGCAACCCTTCCCATTTCCGGTCGCTTCTTTTTATCTCTATCACCACCTGCTCCAATTATGGAAATTAATTTATTATCTCCTTTTATATCACCTAAGGTTATAAGAACATTTTTTAAAGCGTCTGGGGTATGGGCATAATCAACAATTCCAATCGAACCATTTGATGACTTTATAAATTCAAGCCTACCTNTAGGAGGTTTAAGTTTTGAAAGGATCTTTAATGATTCAATTTTATCGATTTTTAAAATTTTTGAAAAAACATAAACCGATAATATATTATATAAATTAAACTCACCTATAACACCTAAAGAAACTTTATGNTCNTCAATTTCTACTAACATACCTTCTACAGTTTTTTCAATAATTTTTGCTTTATTTTCTGAAATAGATTTCACACTATAATTGATGATTTTTGATTTTGAGTTCTGAATAATATAGTCAGCCCTTTTATCGTCATTATTTATTATTGAAAAAGAATTTTTACTCAATTCATCAAATAATTTCTTCTTTGTATTTATGTAATTCAAGAAAGTTTTATGATAATCTAAATGGTCATGAGAAATATTTGAAAATATAGCTACATANACATCTGAACCAGAAATTCTAATTTGATCAATAGCGTGTGAACTGGCTTCCATGACACAATATTCCATACCAGTATTAACCATTTCACTCATTAATTTATTAATTTCAATAGGGTCAGGGGTAGTTAATGAAGAGCTAATTGATTTATCCTTTATCTTATTTTCTATTGTTGACAACATTCCTACCTTTTTATCAATTAATAATAAAAATTGATATAGAAAATAAACAATTGATGTCTTCCCATTTGTCCCTGTGACTGCAATAACTCTTAATTTCTTAGATGGATAATTATAGAATTTAGCAGAAATTTTATTTATTGCAGTTCTCATATTCTTAACCTTAACATAACAAATCTTAGGGTCAATTTTTTTTGGTATAATAGAACATATTATACAATTACTTCTATTTCTTATTGCGCCATCTATAAACTCATGTCCATCAAGATCATTNCCTTTAACTGCAAAAAAAACATACCCTTCCTCAGTGACTTTAGAATTAGCGCTTAGCCCTAATATATCAATATCTAAATTACCAATATATGAAATAACCTCTATCCCCTCTAATAAATTCCTAAGCTTTTTCATCCCAAATTAATATTTATTATTTTATAATTTTTTGTCAAATTACCAGGACTAATATTTTGTTTTTTTACTCTACCTCTTCCTTTATAATTAACTTTTAACCCCCTTGATTCAAGAATAAAAATGGCATCCTTTAGAGTCATGCCAACCACGTTCGGAATCAGAAACGATTTTGAGTTTATTCCTTCCCAAAATATTGAATTATCAATCACTTTAGTTTTAACCCATTCATTTTCTGTTTCAGAATGATTTGATATTCCAAGGTAATTGGTTAAACTGACTAAATCTTTTTTATATCCTGATCTTATTAATGGAAAAGAACTAAAAATTTCATTTTTCTTAATTTCTTCAAAATAATTCTTATCGGAAATAAATATTTTATCTGCTATTTCCTTAAATACTGGTGCTGCAACATCACTACCATAGATTCTATATTTCTTTGGATTATCAATAACTACAATACAACTATATTTTGGATTTTCTGATGGAAAAAACCCTGCAAAAGATGTATAATATCTATTTGCGTATTTTCCATTTATTACTTTTTTTGCTGTTCCAGTTTTACCAGATATTTGATAATAACTATTTTTAATATTGTCTGCAGTTCCATTCTCAACAACTCCCTTTAATAANTCCTTAACTGTATTAATAGAGCTTTTTTTCGCAATTTTAAAAGAATTAAAATCTTCAAAACTTTTAACTACTTTATTTGCTTCTCTTACTTCCTTTACAATNTTAGGTTCAACATAAATTCCATTATTNGCGACTGCGTTATATAAGGATAAAGTATGAAGAGGTGTTAACATAAATTCATAACCATGTGCTATCCATGGCAANGAAACCTTACTCCATGCTGAATCACTTGACTCTTTGATTGACGGAAGTGAAGAACCATAAATCTGAAAATCAAATGATTTATTCAAGCCAAATTTTTTGATATAGTTCAAGAACCTATCAGGATTAGAGCTAAAATGATCATCTATTAGTTTAGCTATTCCAATATTAGAACTCTTTTCAAAAACCTCTTTTATAGAAATTATTCCATATCCTCCTGGTTTATGGTCTTTCATTATCTCTGAATAAAATTTATATTCACCATTACCGGTATCAACAGAATCATTAATTGAAATATTTGAATCCTCTAGATATGCGAGAATACTCGCAAGCTTAAAAGTTGAACCGGGTTCATGCATTCCTTGAATAGCATAATTATAATTTTCAGTATAATATCCTGAACTATTCTTAGAAAAATTAGATATAGCTTTTATTTCACCAGTACTGACCTCCATCAAGATCACACAACCATTATCAGCATCATTAGACACTAATCCCCTAAGAAGAGCTGATTCAGAGATGTCTTGTAAATTCACATTTAATGTTGTTANAATATCCTTACCATTTTTTGGCTGCNTTTCAGTTCCATCATATACAGGTTTCCAATAATTTCCTGCAATTTTTTGCTTAAGAACTTCTCCATTATTTCCTTCTAAATAAGAATTAAAACTATATTCTATTCCAACTGTACCTCTATTATTCTCATCTACTGAACCAATTGTTCTATATCCTAACTTTGAAAATGGTCTATATCTCTGATCAATTTTTTCAAATAACACTCCTCCCCTCAACCTACCTTCTCTAAAAATTGGCCATTTAGATAATTCCTTTTTTTCTTGGTATCCAATCTTATCTCTATTTAAAAGAAGGTACCTCCTTCCATTATCTCTAGCTTTAGTAATTATTCTTTTATACTCATTCATAGACTTATCTTGAAAAAATAGTGATAGATTATAAGATAATGAGTCAATTCCAAAGTCAAATATTTCCTCTTCAGGAATAGATGGGTCNAAAGCTAATTTATAGAAAGGAAGAGAAGTTGCTAAAATACTACCATCATCTGATAAAATATTTCCTCTGCTAGCTTGAATTATATCATACTTAAAATTTATATTTTCTGATTTTTTCCCCCATTTATCTGATTCATTAAATTGGAGATCAAATATGCTATAAATAATACCTAAGCTTACTAAAAGAATAAAAATGAAGGCAAATCTAACCCTAAATAAAATCTCTTTTTTAATATTCATTTTATAATAATCTTTTCAGGAGGAACATTAGAGTTTTCTAAACCCATATCTTTTGCTTTTTTAAGAACTTCAGTCTCTTTTCTAGAAAACATAAAATTATTTTTTAATGTTATGTAATCTGTCCTCAATTCCTCAACCTCTTTCTCAAGCTTATTGATATTTCTGATTTTCTTTTCTACTGAGTGTTGATTACTAATATATATTATTAAAAAAAATAGAAAATAAAAGACTTTAAAATAACTAAGTTTAATTTTTGGATTTATAACATTATCCTTTGATTTATTATATAAATCACCTATTCTATCTTTTATGCTCATAATCTTTCTCCAATTCTTAATTTAGCACTTCTTGATCTTGGATTAATTTTTACTTCATCGCTAGAAGGGACTATCGGCTTCTTAGTAACTTTTAAAAAAAACTCTTCTTTTCTTCCGAACATATCTTTTTTAAAATCAGATGAAAAACTAGACTTATTTATAAAGTTCTTTACAATTTTATCTTCGAGAGAATGGTATGATATTATTACTAGTCTTCCTTTTCTATTAAGAAATTCAGCAGATTTTTTCAACATAATTTTTAATGAGTTTATCTCATCATTGACCTCAATCCTAATTGCTTGAAAAAATTTAGATAATAATTTATATCCTATTTCTTTTTTAAATATTTGATTTAGGATCATAATAAAATCTGTATTATTTAAAATCCTTTTTTTATCTCTTTGCTTGATAATCTCTCTAACTATATTTCTAGGCTTTAGAATATTCCCATAGTTAAAAAAAATATTCTCTAATTTCTCTTGGTCATATGTATTAATTATTTCAACAGCATCTAGAGAGTCACTTATATTCATCCTCATATCTAATTTGGTGTCTCCTTTATATGTAAAACCTCTTTCTACTTTATCAATCTGGTGAGAAGACACTCCCAAGTCTGCAAGAATACCATCAACTTTATCTATTCCTCTTTCCTTAATATGATTGTCAAAAAATTTAAAATTACTTTTTATCAATTCTAAATTAATGTTATTAGTGATATTATTTGATAAGGCACTCTCATCCCTATCAAAAGATATCAGCTTTCCTTCAGCGCCTAGTTTCTCTAAGATCTTTTTTGAATGTCCTCCCCCTCCATAAGTCAAATCGAGATACGTTCCCTCTGGCTTTATTCTTAGTCCACTTATGGATTCGTTAAGTAAAACGGGGACATGATACTTCATCATTACTTATTCATCTAGATATTTTTGAGCAAGTTTTGAAAACTCATCAGAGTCATCAATTAAAAATTTTCTATACTTTTTTGCACTCCACAACTCTATAATATTTCCCATGCCAACAAGAATAACATCTTTATCTAAATTACAATGTAAAGCCATAGATTTTGGCAATAGAAATCTACCATTAGAATCTAATTCTACCTGAGAAATACTACTAAATAAATTCCTTTTTAATTTTCTTTGCTCTGAACTAAACTCATTTAAAGAATTTATTCTTGAGTAAATATTTTGAAATTCATTGAGTGGGTAAAGTATCAGGTTTGGTTCGAATCCCTTTCTAATAATAATATTTTTCATAGAAGCTGCAGGTAAGACTGATTTTAACCTTGA
>NZYP01000051.1 GCA_002702205.1 Flammeovirgaceae bacterium
TGTTTTCATAGAAAGTCTTGTCCCTCAAGTATTTAACACGACACCCGAGGGATTAGAAATTGCTATTTTAATGCATTACGGTATGGCTCCTGCATTTTTGATAATGGGATTAACTGCTTTGTTTGCTACCTCATTTGAGTTAGAAAGTAAGAGAAAAATAATTCTTGCATTTTTGATAGGGTATGTTCCTCTTTTTGGAGTTTTCTACTATTTTTTAGGACATGAGACAATGAACGCTGGTATTGAGACATTTATTCCCGATATAATATGCTTTATATTAGGACTTGCAGCTTATTTTTCAAAGAAATAGATAATTTTTAATTAAAAATATCTTGAATCCTTATTGTTTCACTAGGAAGTACAGATGATATATCATTTGAATATTGACCTAGAGTGTCGTAAAAGGTTTCGACTGAGAATGTGAACAGCTCCTCAAATCTCTGTTTCCAGTTATTATCTGTTGGGTTAAGAAGCCAAAAATCTTTGTAAATTAACCTGAATGCCTCTTCTTCAGTTTTACCAATTTTCTGTAATTCTTTAGTAAGGACTAATGCCATAAAAACTGATGATGAATAATTTATATCCTCATCTCTAGATGCATCAAATGTTTCGAAAATTTTAGGGTTATTTATTGCAGAAATGTGAACGTTAGTTTGAGCTTCAAGAAAATAATTAGATCCATAAAATTGCTGAATATATAAAGACTCAAATGATGCTGCAGTTCCTTCAGACATCCATTTTAGCTCAATATCACCATCATAAAATTTTTTTGATAACGACATTTGATACACATGAAAATATTCATGAGCTATCACTGAAAACCTATGTAATTGATTGTATTTGAACTCGTCATTAGGAATTTCAAGGACCATATACCTTTCCTTGTTATTTCCGCATATACAAGCACCTGTTGTATTACCAATCTTATTTTTATATGGTTTATCAATATTATCAACCCAAGAGTATATACTCATGTTATCAAGATAACTTCTTGGTTCAGCTGGTATAATTGACTCAAGGTTAGACATTATTGTATAAAACTCAGCTACCCACTCACTAGGAAGACTTTCATGTAAATTATAGTTAAAAATAAATTTTTCATTTAGAATGTCAGTCTCACTTTCTTCGCAAGAAAAAAAAATTATGAGCAATAGAATAAGTTTTAATTTTCTCATTTTTAAGAGTTTAATTTTATGTCGTTGAATTGATATATTTTAGTCCCACTGACATTTTGCATTGATATGTTATGCATCGAGGCTGCAACTAAATCAGCCCTTATAGGTTTGTAATTATCGGGCATTAATGGTGCAAATAGTGGCATTATTAGCTGGGCTATTTTTTCTCCTAATCTTTTCTGTTTCCTTTGACCAAGAAGGAGAGAGGGTCTGAAAATAGATAGTGAATCAATCCCAATTCTAGATGCTTCGTCATCAATTTCACCTTTTAAATTTAAATAGAAACTTTTTTTATTTGAGTCTGCTCCAGCAGTTGAAACATATGAAAAACTACTAATATTTTTTTCCTTACAAGCTTTTGCAATGTTTATTGTCATATCGTAATCTATTGATCTATATAATTTTTTATTGTAATTAACTTGAGACTGAGTTGTTCCAAGAGCAGAATATATATAATTAGAGCCTTCTATTGACTCTTTTATATTATTTAATTTACTTAAATCAATTACTTTATTTATCAATTTTGGAGAGTATATATCTGTTTTTTTTCTAGTGAGTGTAATCACTTTTTCACATGAGGGGTCCTTAATTAAGATGCTTGTTAGATAACTACCAATAAGTCCTGT
Source organism: Flammeovirgaceae bacterium (assembly GCA_002702205.1). GTDB lineage: Bacteria > Bacteroidota > Bacteroidia > Cytophagales > MED-G16 > MED-G16. The sequence continues at coordinate 1,802 of NZYP01000051.1, forward strand.
TGATCCAAATACTGATGCTGTATATTTTTTCATATTAAAATGTTCCCCATTTGTTTTTAATCATAATACCTAGTCCACCATTTATGAGTATTAATGATAATGTTCCAATAGCAAACCACTCAGAGTCTTCATATTTTCTTATCAGAGCCTCTCCAAATAAACAGATGCCAGTTGAGAAGGTTAATAAACCAAATAAAGCAAGAAAATATCTTTTATTTTTATATTGTTTCAAATCTCTATCAATATCTATTATATTCAATTTAATTAGCATTTTGAAATTAAATTATAATTATGAAAAAAGTTTTTTTTATTCTTTGTATTCTAGGTATTGTAATGCCTTACTATCAACTTTATTTTTTTCTAATAGGAGATAATCCAACATTTGAATATTTTGTATCGGAAATATATTCTTCTCATCCCATTTCAATGATTACCTGGGATATAACTATAGCATATTTATCATTTTTTGTTTTTTTAATTCATCAGAAAGTAAAGAAAGAAATTAATATCACTAAATATATCTTAGCATCATTTGTTGGGTTTTCACTTGCCCTACCACTATATCTGTATGATAACTATGACAGATGATTATCGTATCATATACTGTGAATAATCTATTCTATATATCTATTTTCTATCTAATTATGGGGATAGTGTGTCTTTCCATTGTTATATCTGTAGAAGATGCCTATAATTTAACCTTCTACAAACAAATAATTCTTGGACTAGGAATAATTTATATTGTTCTAGGAGGGTCGAGATTATATAAACATTTTAACGGTAAAGATTAATTACCAGAAAAAGTTTCCTTTCACTTTATCTATCTTCTCAAGGTCACAAAACTCAAAATAGATATAAGGAGATATCCAGAGGGAAATAAAAACTACAAAAAAGAGAATTCTGGCAATATTTTCACCAATTAGCTCTCCAACTTGATCAATAATTTTCACATTGTCTGACTCTCTCAAAACAACGTAATATAAAAGCGGGAAAAGAAATATAAGGATATAACTTATATAGTAATTTATGTTAAGACATTCCATATTATTTGATTAAAAACTTTAAAATAGAGTTTACTACATCTTTGTTTCTAAGAATTCTCCTGTGGCCAAGACCTCTGGTTAGAATCAATTTTCCATCTTTAAAGTAGTTAATACTCTCTTTGGAGCAATCGGCAGGAATATCTCTATCATCTTCACAATGTAATATTAGTGTAGGTGTTTTTGATATCTCAGCACACTTTATCAAGTCGTATGATTCTACACTTGCTCCAACCTTATTTTTGAATATTTCTAATAATAAATCTAGGTTTTCCTCTTTTAACCCAATTTTAAAAATAAAATCTCTGAACATATCTATATTCACATGTGGAGAGCATATGGTAACCATCTTTTCATACTTATCACCAAACCTGAGAGAATTCATAATACAGACACCACCGATAGAATGACCTATTATATAATTAAAAGGACCTAATTTAGAGTATATATGTCTGATACATTTAACAACTTCGGGTATAAGTGTAGTCTTTGATGATGACTCACCGTGAGCAGGTAAATCAAAAGAGAAGACGTGCATCCCATTATCGTGGCATTTATATGCTATTTCATGCATCTGAGTACCTCTTCCGCTCCATCCATGTACTAGAAGTACCTTTGGCCCTGATTCTCCTAACTCATAAACCATCAATTCCTTATCAATTTCAGGAACATGAATCATCTTTTTAGTGCTATTCAGGTAATAGTCTTTTTCTCTATCAGGTCTTTTAAATTTAATTGGAATAGTAAAAAGGAAAGCTGCATATTTAACTGCTAACCTTTCAGAGAAAAAATATAATATCTTAACTGATAAAACGATATAGAACGGAATTTTAAGTGTTTGATTAGATTTCATTATAAACCTTTAAGTTTTAACCCTCACTCAATTTTTTTTTTATTTTTCTTTTAAGGTTATTAAGTGTTTTTACATATCTATCTAAGAAAAACTCCTTAATAAACATGGTCCTTGACTTTAGTTTAAGTTGTGCCTTGAACTGCATATCCCCGTCAATACTATTTTTTAAATTTTTATAATAGTCATTAAAATTTTGGTCTTCTCCATACACAATTATCTCTGGATATTGAGTTGAGATATAACTACTGAGCCTTTCTTTTATTATTTTCTCATCTTCAACATTACCTACTACATATGAGTATATAGTGTTATTTAATGTACTAAGCAAATCTTTGATTGAATCTGACTTTACAAACTTTAGACTACCTTCACTGATTATGGAATTATATCTGTTCATTGGTGGAGAGAATGCCCTATAATCTATTAATGCAATTCCTACCTCAAAAGGAGTGCCAGAAATTAATTTTACTGAGTCTAGGTATATGTTTTTATCGTCAATTAAATAATTTATTATTTTGCTATCTCTCTGAAAAAACTTTTTTCTTTCTTCACAATAATTGGTAATTTCATCAAGCTCTATTTTTAGATTATACAAGACTTTTAACCTTTCCTCGTCATTTCTTAGACTTTCTCTATACTCATCAACAAGAAAAGATGCACTTACACCACTAACTATAACTAAAAATTCTACGCTATACTTTAAAAAATCAATTTTCATAAGACATAAATTATTAGTTTATATTATAATAAAACTATTAAGGAATATTAGTTGATTTCAATCAAAACCTCATTTTTTCTATTCCAAAACTTATAGGGAGGATCATAGCCTAGATATATGGGATTTCCTACAATCAGAATATTTTCTTCATTTAATTTATTTTTAAGTTCAGATTTGTATTTATTGAATTTTTCGGAGTTATTATAACCTGTGTAGGAAATTGCTGCATACCTTTTTGTTACACTTTTCGTTATCTCAATCCTTTCGTCATTAGGTTTTGAAAGTTCATCCATATTATATTCAGATGGCATAACAAAACTCATAGTAGAAGATTTTTCAAGATTATTTTGATGCATGTGAACTGGTGCTGTCATTGCAATTTTCTGGTTATTTTCATTTCCTCCAAATATATATCCAGCAAGAATACTAAACTGAGAGTTGTTATTAGCTTCAGTAGTAACTGAAGCGTAAATAGCAGGTGGGTATTCCCTTATTTCTACATTATTAAATGTTTTTAATGTATTATAATTTTGCTGTTCAACTTGGGACATTAATGTATTAGTTAATAAAGACAATACAATGATTAGTATGGTTTTCATAATAAAAAAACGACTATATCTATTTATTTGTTACAACGTATCAATTTATTTACATTGTTAATATAAATATGAAAGAAGAAAGTTTAAACGTATATGATAAACCCTTAGAAATTTGTGGTTTAGATCCTATAACTGGAGCATTTAGAGATGGATGCTGCGATACTGGTCCAGGTGATATTGGGACTCACACTGTTTGTGCTGTCGTTGACAGTAAATTTTTAGAATTTTCAAAAAGTAGGGGTAATGATTTAACAATTGATTATCCTGAATACAACTTTAAAGGACTTAAGGATGGAGATAGGTGGTGTCTCTGTGCCTCTAGGTGGGTAGAAGCATATGAAGTTGGCTTAGCTCCAAAGGTTGTGTTAGAGTCAACCCATAAGAAAACTCTTGAATTTATATCAATTCAAATTTTAGAAAAATTCAAATTCAATAAATGATTATTATTTGATAAAAACATTTTTTTGTTCTATNATTAAANAANAAATAAATTTTAAAATTATGAGTCTATCATCAACTGCAGAAGCAATCAAACATTACAAAGTAACATTTAACTGGAAGACAGGNTTTGAGTCATGGTCTAAAGTTCCTACAACTAANAATTATCATATGTTAGCACCTAATCTAGGTCTTGAAGCTACAGGGGCAGATGAAATAAGAGANATTATATTTGGATTCTGTACAGAAAATGAACTTGAACAGGAACTTGTTGACATAATTGANCACGGTCAATATGTAACTTGTATGTTAAACTTAAAAACAAAATCAGGNGATTNTATTCAGTGCGTTGANGTATTNTTATTAGATGAAGANGGTAGNGTTGATAAGATNTGGGCNTTATAGATTTTCTATNTAAACACCATCAGCTAAAAAAGTTAAGGATACTTNTGGNTCTTTNATCAATTTTATCTCCTCTTGACTCTTACCAGCATCTACAGCATAATGTCTTAACTGTTCAACACTTAATTTTTCAATTGATATTTTACCATTTACTATTGCTTTTTCTCCCTCAATTCCATTTTTTGGCACAAAAAACCCATAATCTTTAAATCTCACTAAAATCGTATCTTCCTCAGATTTGATCTTCATCCAGCATCCTTTCATTGGACATGATGACAAAATTTTTCCTTCAATTTTTACATCTTTATCAGCATAATCAGATATAATTTTCTTTACTGAGGCATAGTCTTCAATCTGTGTAATTGAAAATTTATCACCGTAATAACTTGACTTATTTTGAGGTAAATAAAATAGTATAATCGATGATGAAAATAANATTAGAAGGCTTTTAAGCATGAATTAGTATTTATTTAAAAAATTAATATAATTACTGATTATTATTAATAACAATATTTTTAAAGAAACTTAATTCCTTATATAANGAAGCCTCCTAATAATGAAGGCTTCTTCTATAATTTTATTCTACGTATGANGCTTTAAAATCAAGTGTCTTCTTAACCATATCTAATTGACCAGTTGCTAAAATGAACTTTCCATTAGATAAGTTATCTAAAGTATATAATTTAAAGACATCTCCATTTCTTCTATAAATCCCCCTTAAAATAGCTCTTGTTATCTCTTCGCCATTTTGCGTCCAAGCGGTACCTGTAAACTCTCCTTGGCCATCTACATCAAGGCTACTTGTGAATTCATAAGATAGGTAAGCTCTCCCATAAGGACCAGCTTCACCTGATGCTGTAACCTTATAATTTTTCAGATCATCTGAATACATCATGTCAACAACAAAATTTGCTTCAAATAGACCATCTCCATATTTTATATCTTGAGAAAATAANTTTAGAGATAGAAANAAAATAGGTATAAAAAGTGCTTTTTTCATTTTTATAAATTTTAATTAAAAATTAAATATAAAGAGTTTCAGATATATTAATAAAATAGTATTAATAATCTACTCTAAAACTCTCACCAAACATTTATANGTATTTTTGACAAAATCAAAAGTACCCGTGGTTAATAGCTGATTGCCGTCGGTGCCGTTCTCAAAGTGTTTAACATCAAAAACTTGCCCATTCCTCTTCCANACTCCCCTTACAGTTGTTTGTAAAAAATTCTCACCATCCTGAGCCCATGCAAGAGCAGTATATTCTCCGCTATCCTTAGTGTCTAATAAATTTGTAAACTTCCATGTCATTTTAACATTCCATTTACCATCTGGAGAAACGCCTGAAACATTAACAATATTTTCATCTATACCTAGTTCAACATTATCAATATCAAAGTTTACAGGAAATTCATCTACATATTTAAATTGAGAAAAAGAATCATTTAAAAAGATTAATGATAGAATTATTATAAATGTTAAATTTTTCATTAGGATTAGTCAGTATCTTTATTTAACTCTCTCAACTTATCTATGGCTGGAGTTGCTCCAAAGTATTTTTCAATAGCTTTTTCATAAAATAATTTTGACTGTTCCATGTCACCCTCATTATAATAAAATTCACCCATAGAATCATAAGGGTTATATCCATCACTGTAAAGATCTATNTATTCTTCAAAAAGAGACTTTGCCTTTTCTTTGTCATCTTTATTATAATAAAAGTATCCGAGTACATTAATTATTGGAGCAATCATGTATGAATGATCACCAGAAACAGAAAGTGATTCTTCTTCTCCAATTCCCTCTCTTAGCTCTCCTAGTAATGATTCCATCTCACGTATTTTATTATCTAATCCTGGAATGGTAAAAGCATAATAGAAATGAATTAGTTTCCCTTTTGGTTCAATTTCCCTCATTTCAGCCCACTTATCATGGGTNCCTGAACCAAGTAATGGCCAAAACCTAGACTGTCTTGGTAAATCTAATAGTGAGACAAAAAGCTTAGACGTTTCATTTTTATCTGCTACATTCTCACGGGCTTTATTTATATGCATTTCCTCTTTCCCAGAGCCTTCAGGTGCCAGGCCAGCAAGTACTACATGAGGACCGAAGAGTGAAGGATCGTATAATAGAGCCTTCTCATAGAAAGTAACTGCTTTCTCATATTCAATGTTTAGCATATGAGTAAATGCTGCATTTGTCATCTCATTTGCAAAATTGTTATCACTTTGCCACTCTATATAATTTCCTGTTGAGGAATCAAAGGACCACATAGCATTGTCATTATTTTGAGTAGTAGCACAGGAGGTAAGAAGTATAGTAATAGTTATTATATAAAATGAATTTTTCATAATGATAGTATTATAAAGTTGTTTAAAATTAATTGAAATCATTTATTTTAACTCTTGTCCATGTCTGAGTAAACTCTGCTATATCANTTGTCGATTCAAAGAATTGAGCAAATGCTTTAGCTTCTTTATCATTTTTTGGTCCAAATGAAAAAGCATCATTTAAGTCTTTGAAAGCACCATAAATTAAGATGTTTTCACCATTGCTGATACCATGTGAAACTTGAGCTAAACCAACAAAACCTGGAAAATTAAATGATTTCATAAGTTCATTATATGCATTTGAGAATGCAGGAATATCTTTACTTTTTACCTTAAAACACCAAGCCTGACCAATTGGATTAAATTGATCTTCGTTATATAACATAGAAGCAGTACCTGCAACGGCTCTTACGCTTTCAACAGATGGCCTTACAATGTCTACGTAGTCATCCCATTCATCTCCTGTAAGAGATCCTCTAATTTCAGCAAGTCCACTTGAGGTAGGGCTTACAAAACTCAAAATATGAGTTTCTTTATAATCTTGTCCTTTTAAAGGAATACTTGAAAATGTCATATTAACACCTTCTGGAAAATCAATACTAGAGTAATAATTATTTACAGCTTCTTCAAAAGCTTTAGCATTCTCACCTTTTACATCAAGAAACACATCATACCAATATAGGTCTTGTGCGCTAAGTGAGAAGGAACATAAAAACGTAAGTATATAAATAAATTTTTTCATAATTTTTTGTTTAATTCTATTAGGTAAAATCTTAATAATAAACACAATCTGAAATTGGTTTACATTAATTTATTTTTAAATATATAAACAGAAATCAAGAATTTTAAACTTTATCTTATAAATACAGTACTATATATATAAANTATACATTAAAATGAAAGANAAATTTATTTGGATTATGGATTTCTGGGGTGANTACTATCCCATAATTTTAGCTTTTTTCTCTTTTCTGTACTCTGTATCACTGTGGTTTAGTGGTCAGAAACTTGAGGGGATATTTGTAGGGATTTGGGTTCCATCTATACTAGGTTTTTCCGTTGCAATAAGGCAGAGGAGAAGAGATAGAATTAAAAGAATTTCTAAATGAGTACACCNGTTCCNTTTTCTATGTTTGTTATAGGGTTTATTGTCTTTGTGCTATATATAATAGGTTATGTCTATATGATTATNAAGGCCAANGCTCAACAACGAGAAGAACTAGATAATGATACTGAATTAAGAGATTACTATAATTCTAAAAAAAGTAAAGGAAAATAAAAAAGCCACCTACCACAGGTGACTTTAATTGCCTTCTATGATTTGCACCATAGAATTTGGTGANACCAAAATTAAAATTATTTTTTCTTATATCCCTCACAAATCAATATAATAATTATTATATCAATATAATTCCAGTAAAAACACCACTACAAAAACCAATTAAAAAATAATATATTTTTTCTAAGATTTTTTTATTCATCTAAACAATCTACAAACGATAGTCTTATTATAATATATCTTTGTCTAATATTTTAATGTTTATTTAAATGAAAGAGAAGTATATATCTTATAAAACTATTAAAGAGTATATTAAAATATTAGAAATAAANATTAATGAATCAAGCTGGAATCCAGATCTAATATTAAGCATAAATAGGGGAGGGTGTGTTCCTGGAGTCTTTTTATCACACAAGATGGGTATTAGGCATGAAGTNTATAGTTTTGATTNTAACAGAGATTCTAAAATTGATANTTTATATNATAAAATCGTAAGCAATCATACATCGGTACTCATAATAGATGATATNAACGATACCGGAAATACNTTGTCTCAGATAAGTGAGATGTTTAAGGAGCATTTATCTAAGCTGAAATTTGCTGTATTAATAAACAATAAGTCAAGTTCTTTTAAAGTTGATTATTACTCTGAAAAGATTGATAAGAGTATAGATAACTCATGGATAGTATTCCCNTGGGAAAGTTTAGATAATGAATAGTTTGTATGTTTAAAGAAATTAATAGAAGACNNTTAATAATACTTGTNTTTTTTCAAATCGTAGTAATAACTGTATCTAATTTTTTAGTTTCTATTCCAATTGAAATCTATAATCTAAAACTTACATGGTCAGCATTTTCATTCCCAGTTGTCGTATTGGCAATTGATTTAACTATTAGAATATTAGGAAAGTCAATAGCTCGTGCTACTATCGCATTCTCTTATCCATTTGCTATTATCTCATCTATTGGAGTACTTTTGTTTGAAGGATCATCTACCTATGAAGCATTTAGAATAGGATTTGCTAGTGCTTCTGCTTACGGAATAAGTACTTTATTAGATGTNTATATTTTTCAAATAATAAGAGAGAAATATAAATATTGGTGGTTAGCNCCATCTATATCAACGATTTTTGCTAANATAATTGATACATTTATTTTTTTCTATGCTGCTTTTTATGGTTCTACAGATTTATATATGTCAGAAAACTGGATCGAGATTGCTGCAAATCAAAGTATTATTAAAATAGTAATTGGATTATTGTTCTTTCTGCCTTTTTATGGAGTAATACTAAATTTTATTTTAAAAAATATTAATAAAAAAAATACTTAGTTTCTATCGTTAAACTTATAAATAGCTAATGATATAACAAATAAGCATGCAAAAAATGTACTTAATATTAATAATAGTGGCGCTCCCATAAGCTGAAGTAATTTAAAGGCTCCACTAATAATAAAAAAACATATTGCAAGAACTCCGGTTAAGTAGACAATCTTTCTCATTATGCAAATTTAACTTTTCTTCCATGATAATAACCACCTTATGATTTTTTCATCTCCATAAAGTTTTCTCCACCCTGAGTGTCCATAATTTCTGATATCAAATATTATATTTTTATTTATTTTCTTAATAT
>NZYP01000052.1:0-1362 GCA_002702205.1 Flammeovirgaceae bacterium
TATATTCCTGATAATGTATTGTCAGAGTTTCACATAGAGCCTTTTAAGAAGGCTATTGAAGCAGGAGCTAAGACTGTGATGATAAATTCTGGTCTTATTAATGGCGTACCGGTACATGCTGATTATAACATAATGATTAATGTACTTAGGAAAAAGCTGGGGTTTGAAGGTGTTATACTAACTGATTGGGAAGATATAAGAAAACTTCATGACAGGGATAAAGTTGCTAAAAATCAGAAAGAAGCTATTAAAATGGCTATAAATGCTGGTATTGATATGTCAATGATTCCTTATGAATATGAGCATTATATAAAGAATCTTATAGCTCTTGTGAAAGAAGGAGAGGTTAGTATGGAAAGAATTGACGATGCAGTAATGAGAATATTAAAACTTAAGTTTGAGTTAGATCTTTTTAATAATCCAGTAACAAATTTTGAAGAATATGAAGATTTTGGATCAAAAAAACATCATCAATTGGCTTACAAGGCTGCATCTGAGTCAATAACTTTACTCAAAAACGATGATGAAATACTACCACTAAAGGGTAGTCCAAGAATATTAGTCACAGGCCCTAATGCTAATAATATGAGGACCCTAAATGGAGCCTGGACTTACTCTTGGCAAGGAGATCTTACTGATGACTTTGCTGGTGATTACAATACAATATTTGAGGCTGTAAGAAATAACTTCGGATCTAGTAATGTCAAACATGTTCCTGGAGTATCATATAGAAAAGGAGGTAATTACTATGATATGGATGAAGTTAACATTAATAAAGCTGTTCAGGAGGCTAGGAAGTCCGATTATATAGTTCTTTGCTTAGGGGAGAATACATACACTGAAAAACCAGGCGATTTAAATGATTTAAATATTCATAAATTACAATCAAAATTAGCACTTGAATTAAGTAAAACAGGCAAGCCTATCATTTTAATTTTAAATTTAGGTAGGCCTAGATTAATATCTGATATTGAGCCACTTATGAGTGCAGTTATTAACGTGTATCTTCCTGGTAATTTTGGTGCAGATGCTTTATCTGATATTTTATCAGGAAGGGTTAATCCGTCAGGAAAACTACCTTATTCTTATCCTGCTTATCCTAATTCTCTACTTCCTTATTATTATAAACCATCTGAAGTCCAAAATAATGCTCAGGGTGCTTATAATTATGTTGGTGAAGTTAATAATCTTTATGATTTTGGATACGGACTAAGTTACTCTGATTTTATATATTCAAATTTTGCNGTTAGATAAAGATACNTTTNNNTTATCTGATACTNTTNANNTNGGTGTTTTTGTNACAAATGAAAGTGATNTTGATGGTTATGAGACTNTTCAANTNTATTCATCNGATNTNTATGC
>NZYP01000052.1:1368-18401 GCA_002702205.1 Flammeovirgaceae bacterium
AACNCCNGANATNAANAGATTACGTGATTNNNNTAAANTTCANATNAANGCNGGNGAAACAAANAGATTAANNTTTTCTATTACCTGTNTCNGAATTNGAATTTTATAATNNTNAAAATGNACCNGTNGTTGANNAGGGAAGNTTTAAAATATCAATAAATGATAANNNTAAAGANATNTANNTTANATGATATTTGTTATATAATTTATATTATGTTAAATAAGAAATGATCTATACTTATTATCTCNTTATAATTTTAAATATTAGTTATTCTGATAAAGAGNTAGTNAATGATGTATTGGATAAGNTACATTACTATGCAAGTATTGCTGATGGAGAAAATTACTTTAAATTATTTGATGAAATTTCGATATTCTTTGGAACGGATGCTAAGGAAAGGTGGACTAAGTCAGAATTTGAAGTTTATGCACTTGATAGATTTAAAGATGGTACTGGTTGGACATATAAACCAATTACTAGAAATGTTTATTTTAGTAAAAATAAAACCATAGCATGGTTTGATGAGGAATTAGAAAATAAAAAATACGGTTTTTTTAGAGGAACGGGAGTATTAGAAAAAAANAGTGATGGTTGGAAAATTAAACAGTATAACTTGCTATTACCGATACCAAATGATTTACTAATTGACTACTCTAAAGAAATTCAAAAATATTTAGAAAATGGAAAGAAATGATTATTGCAGTNTAAGTATCATCTGATATATATTCTCTGCATTTTCATAATCTTTAACTTTCATGTAAGCATTTCTTAACACCTCAAGGTATTCAGCATTCGAATTATCTCTATTTACTGATATAGATAAAATTTTTATTAAATTTTCATAGTCTTCCATAATTGAAAATATAGGATAAATAGTTGCAATATCGTCGTTNGNTATATCCTCTCCTTTTAAATTTAAATAGTCAGTTGCATAAACCTGACCTTCTGAAATTCTAGAATTACCTTCATTTTTAAGCCTATCTGATTCGGCTTGATACTTATTTTTTAATGCAAGAAAGTCGAGATTCCTTTCTAGATCGTAGTAAGGTTTTGCATTTGCTTTATAAGCATCTAACATGTATAATAATGCTCTTTCATTTNAAGGATCAAACTGTAATGTACTTTTATATGATTCAATAGCAGTCTTGAAGACTTTATCTAATGTATCAAGTTTTTGAGTCTCATTAAATTCATTATTTTCTGTAAGTGCTAAACCTAAGTTATAATATAATACTGCCCTATTAAAATGTAAATTAGCATTTTCAGGATCCATACTCAGTTGATTATCAATTTTTCCTCTAGCCTCCTCAACCTTATTAAGTCTCATTGCGATATTTATCTCAACAGAAGGGTAATAATTATTTTCAGGAAATAACTCTTTAGCCTCATTAATTAGTCTAATTGAATTACCAAAAGATTCACATTCTTCAAATTGTTCACAGTTAGAATAATATATATTAACTGAGTTTTGATATATAGTGTTAGTGTTCTTATTATTGAGAACTTTCATTTTCATTAGCTTTTCGTAGAAACCTAACGCCTCTGTTAACATACTTAATTGNTCAGCAACAAAACCTCCATATAATAGCCCTAGAGTATCGTTAGGATTTACTTTAAGACTATTTGAGAAAGATTCATATGCTTGCTCATAATTTGGTTCGTTTGATCCTTGAAGTGATGTAATTGCTTGATTNATAAAAAATGTAGATAAGTTTTGTTTACCAATACCGGCGTTTTCAATAGCAGATATGTTTTTTGTTTCTATCTCGAATCCAATTTTATCGTACGATTCTAAAGCTTTATCGATAGCATCTTCATCTAGTTCAGGATATTGTTTAGCTATTTCAGCATAAACATCTCCCCTAGTTAACCATGTATCAACTTTTTGAGCACTTTTNTCAATTTGAATTGCAGCATCAACTTCTCCTTTTGCATCTTTTAAAAAATTGTTTATTTCTGACTGATCAGTAGTTAGCTCCAATTTTGTAAGGTATGATCTTGCCTTATTAATACTACCTTTATATTGTGAAAAGGCATTTAAAATTGAAAAACAAAATAGTATAGTNAGTAAATATTTTTTCATTATTTCTGGGTTATAATCAAATTTAATTAAAAAATTATTCTTCTTCTATATTCTCAATTTTTGCAACAGATGAGATNTCATCATTTTCNGAGAGTTTTATAAGTTTTACACCTTGGGTAGCTCTACCCATAACTCTAATATTTTCATCTGTAATAGATGTTCTTATAGTAATTCCTGATTTATTAATAATCATTAGCTCGTCNTTAGTCTTCACTTCTTTAATTGCAACTAGATTACCTGTTTTTTCAGTTATTTTAAGTGTCATTACTCCTTTTCCACCTCTTTTTGTAATTCTGTAATCATTTATTGATGATCTTTTACCAAATCCATTTTTAGAAACGACTAATAGATCAGATTCTTCTCTTGAGACACATATCATACCAATCACCCTATCATCATNACTTTCTAATCTTATACCTCTTACTCCAGCTGCAGTCCTACCCATAGGCCTTACATTATTTTCATGGAAGTTTATTGCCTTTCCAGATCTTTTTGCTATAATAATATGATTTTCTCCATTGGTTAGTTTGACATCNAATAGCCTNTCATTCTCCTTAATGGTAATTGCATTAATACCNTTAACTCTAGGTCTCGAATAAGCTTCTAGTTTAGTTTTTTTAATAGTCCCTCCTTCTGTACACATNACTAGGAAATTATTATTTAANTAGTCCTCATCACTTAAATTATCAATGTTTATTACAGATCTTATTTTATCACCAGTTTCTATATTAATGAGATTTTGTATAGCTCTTCCTTTTGATACTTTTGATCCTTCTGGTAACTCCCAAACCTTCTTCCAAAATACTTTACCGAATTCAGTAAAGATTAGAAGGTAATTATGAGTAGATGCTATGAATAGATGTTCATTAAAATCATCATCTTTTGTTTTTACTCCTTTAGCTCCTACTCCTCCTCTGCTTTGTGTTCTATATTCATCTAAAGATGTTCTCTTTACATACCCTTCATGAGAAAAAGTTATAACCATATCTTCATCTGGTATCATGTCTTCTACAGTAAATTCAGCTGCAGAATGTTCAATTTCAGATTTTCTTTCGTCTCCATATCTCTCTTTTATCTCAGTTAGCTCCTCTTTTATAATATCCATTCTCATCACCTTATCAGATAATATTTCTTTTAAAGATTTTATTAGTTTATTTAATTCCTCATTCTCTTTTAATATTTTATCTCTCTCTAACCCAGTCAATTTTTGAAGTCGCATCTCAAGAATGGCCTTAGATTGAATTTCAGATAATTTATATTTCTTAATTAAACCATTTCTTGCATCTTCTGGATTNTTTGATTTTTTAATTAGNTCAATTACTGCATCTATGTTATCAAGAGCAATTATATATCCTTGAAGTATNTGGGATCTTTTTTCGGCCTCTTTAAGTTCAAAATCTGTCCTTCTTGTTACAACTTCGTGTCTGTGAGAAACATAATTTTCTATTAACTCTTTAAGGTTTAATATTTTTGGTCTTCCATTAACAAGTGCAACATTATTAACACCAAATGATGACTGTAATTGAGTGTACTTATACAAATTATTTAATACAACATTAGGGATAGCATCTCTCTTTAAATCATATATGATTCTAAGACCATTTCTATCTGACTCATCTCTAATATCACTAATTCCTTCAATTTTTTTATCATTAATGAGATGTGCTGTTTTCTCGATCATAGAGGCCTTATTTACCATGTATGGTATTTCTGAAACAATTATCTGATCTTTTTCATTTTCATTTATCTCAATCGATGCCTTGGCTCTCATCACAATTCTACCTTTACCTGTCTCAAAAGCTGACTTGACACCTTGATAACCATAAATTATACCACCTGTGGGGAAATCTGGAGCCTTAATAAAATTCATTAAATCTCCAATGCTGCAATCATTATTTTCAATATAGTGTATAGTTCCATCAATAACCTCAGATAAATTATGTGGAGCCATATTAGTTGCCATTCCAACAGCTATACCACTTGAACCATTCACAAGTAAATTAGGAAACTTTGAAGGTAATACAGTAGGTTCTTTTAAGGTGTCGTCATAGTTAGGCTGAAAGTCAACTGTATCTTTATTAATATCTGATAACAATTCATCTGAAATTCTCTGAAGTTTTGCCTCTGTATAACGCATCGCAGCAGGCGAATCACCATCAACAGAACCAAAATTACCTTGACCATGAACAAGTATATATCTTAGTGACCAAGGCTGAGCCATTCTTACCATTGTCTCGTAAACAGATGAGTCTCCATGAGGATGATATTTACCCATAACATCACCAACTATTCTACCAGATTTTTTAAAAGACTTATTATAATTTACTCCCATTTCAAGCATTCCATATAAAACTCTTCTGTGAACTGGTTTGAGACCATCCCTTACATCTGGTAAGGCTCTTGAAACAATTACTGACATTGAATAATCAATGTAAGCGCCCTTCATCTCCTCTTCAATATTGATTGGAATGATGTTTTGGCTACTATCTTCTATCATTAAAAATTGGTATGAATATTTAGTAAGTTTTTACGAAACAAATGTACTGTATTTTTCGATCAAAAATGAATAATTACCACTCTTTTAACATGTTTTTTATCGAATTATTAATATTGTCACTTTTCATTAAAAAACTACCTGATACTAATATAGAAGCACCATTAGAAATCAGTTTATGAGAATTTGATGAATCAACTCCCCCATCAACTGATATATCAATATTATTAAATTTTTCTCTTAACTCTTTTACTCTATCAAAAGTTTTGTTAATAAATTTTTGACCTCCTTTACCAGGGTATACAGACATAATTATGACCATATCAACAAGGTCAATAAATTTATGTAAATCAGAAATTTTTGAGTCAGGATTAATAGCTAGGCCTGATTTAATATTACTCTCTCTTATTTTAACTAAAGATTTATTTATATCTCCTTTACTTTCAAGATGAATAGATATGAATTTTGTTAATGGGGTAATGTATTTTTCTATATGATTTTCTGGTTTATCAACCATTAAGTGTACATCAAACTTTTTGTTTGAATATTTAGATAAAGTATCCATGTCAAACTTTTTGATTGTGTTATTGTTAACAAATGAACCATCCATGATATCAATATGAATAAGATTGGCATTAGTTAGGTTAATTTTTTTTATCTCCCCTTGTAAATTATTAAAATCACAGTCTAAAATAGAAATAGATGTTTTAATCATTATTAATTAAATGTTTTGATTTAAAATTGATTTGATTTTGATCAAAACTAGATTTAATCCATCCGCCGCCTATAACGTCATTACCCTCATAAAAAACAGCGGCTTGACCAGGTGTAATAGCATTTACACTAGTGCCAAAATAAACTTTTATAGTATCATCTACTTTTTCAATTACTGAGGGGCTTCCTGAATCATTATATCTGATCTTAGTGTCTGCATTTACTCTTCCATTAATACTGTTATATTTCATAAAGTTAAGCTTGTCAACATACATGCCATTTCTTTTTAACTCATCAAAAGAACCAACAGTCACAGTATTGGACTCTATATCTATATTTGTTACATAAACAGGATATCCTAAAGCTATCCCAAGTCCTTTTCTTTGACCTATCGTATAATATGGATGGCCTTGATGAGTTCCTACAATATCTCCTGTTTCTGTTATAAAATTTCCTTTTTTTATTTTTTTGTCAATGTCTTTCACTCTCTTCTTTAGGAATGACCTATAGTCATTATCTGGAACAAAACATATCTCATATGATTCTGACTTCTTAACTAGATTTTCATAGCCTCTTTCTAATGCTATTTTTTTTATTTCATTTTTTTCTAAATTTCCAAGTGGAAATATAGTTCTACTTAGGTTTTCTTGGCTAATCCCCCAGAGTGCGTAAGACTGATCTTTATTAAGATCCTTCCCTTTAGAAATAAAATATCTACCGTCTTTATTTTTAATATTCGCATAATGACCAGTTGCTATAAAATCACAGCCTAATTTATCTGCTCTTTTAAGTAGTGCCTCCCACTTAATATGAGTATTACATAATACGCATGGGTTAGGAGTTCTCCCAATCATGTACTCGTCAGTAAAGTAGTCAATTACAAAATCACCGAATTCATCTCTTATATCAAGAATATTATGATGAAAACCAAGATCAACTGCAATATTTCTAGCATCATTAATAGAATCTAGACTACAACAGCCAGTTTCTTTTTTACTGGAACCAGAAGATTCATAATCCCAAGTTTTCATGGTTAAACCTATAACCTCATATCCTTGTTCCATCAAAAGTATAGCAGCTACTGAACTATCAACTCCCCCACTCATTGCAACAAGAACTCTCCTATTTTTACTCATTTACTTTTGAATTATATAATTTTAAATAAAATTACGACTTTTAATCTTTACATGTTCCTATGTATTTAAAGTATTTTGTTTACGTCAGCTCTGTTAATAACTTAAGTGATGCAAGATATTGCTCAGGTATGTTTGTTGATTATATAGGTTTTAATTTTGATGAAAACTCAAGAAATCATATAACAATTGAAAAGTTTATGGAAATTAAAAATTGGATAAATGGTCCAAAAATTGTTGCTGAATTTGGGAATTCCTCATGGTCTCACACTCAAGATTACCTATCAAATATTGATGTTGACTATATTAATATCAATTATAAGTTTAAATATATCAAAAAATTAAAAAATAAATTAATTATAAATATTCCTGATCTAAATGATGTTCGTGATAATCTAGAAATCATTACTCAAAACTCTAGCAATTTGAAAGCTATAATTGTCGATCAATTTGACGATTTTAGTAGGAATTATATCAAAACACTTAGTAATCATGATGTGTTTATTGGAAAAAAAGAAACCTTAAACCAAACTGAATCAGTATTAAAAAAATATAATTTTGGATTAAAACTGTCTGGATCTGAGGAGTTAAGACCAGGATATAAAGATTATACTAATCTTTCTGACACTCTTGAAAAGATAACGCTTCCTACTTAGTACACGTTAAAAGTTTGATGGTTAATCCATTTCTTATAAATTTCTTTTCATATTTTGTTTTTACATCTGAAAATTTAGGATTCAGCTTTTTCATATGAATATTAGTGTTAATATCGATGACTTTGAATTTTGTTTTTTTCAATTCTTCAATAGTATATTCAAATAGTGATGTATCATCAGTCTTTAAAGTTAACTCCCCATTTTTTTTAAGTAGATTATAGTATTTATTAAGAAACCCAACATTGGTTAATCTTTTTTTAATATCCCTTTTTTTTGGTCTTGGGTCAGGAAATGAAATAAGAATATTACTTACAGTATTGACCTCAAAGAAATCGTCAATATTTTCAATAAAAGTTCTTAAAAAAACAGCATTAGATGAGTTAATTTCATGTAACTCTTTTGCTCCTTTGTAAATCCTTGCTCCTTTTATATCTACCCCTATATAGTTTTGCTGTATGTTGTCTTTAGAGAAATGAGTTGTGTGTTCACCATATCCGCATGCTAATTCAATATTTAAAGGATTGTTATTTTTAAAATATATGCTCCAATTTTTTTTAATATTATCATATATTTTTTTTCCTTCCTGAATAACATATTTTGAAGTTTCATTAAATGAATACCTAATTAGTTTATTCTTCATGAAATCAAGATAACATAAATAGACTACCTCCTATAAATATCAAATCATTTTTTTTTGCATTTTTTTTACAATAATTCATAGAGGTTTGAAAAGATGAAAAACTTATATAATTAAGTTTATTCTTATCAAATTGTTTTTTGAATTTATCAGTTGATAATGCCCTCTCATTATTTGGTTGTGTAATAATATAATTATATTGATGTGGTAAAATTTTACATATTTCAGACCAGTTTTTTTCTTTCATTCCGCCAATAATAAAAAAAACATTAGAAAATTTATATGTATTAATTTCCTCTATTACTATCTCAAAGCTTGGTTTATTATGACATCCATCAGCAATGATTAAAGGCTTTTTAGAGATAACATCCCACCTACTCATGATTTTATTGACTTCATGAGCTTTGTTGATACCATTAAATGAGTTTGAATTAATATCCTTATTAAATATTTTTAGTATGTGGTATGAAGCAACAATTATTCCTGGTATATTTTTTTTATAATAATTTGTAGGATTAGAAACATTTAGTCTGAACTTCATTTTTTTGAAATTAATTTCGAACTCTCTGGTTTCAATATCCTTTTTTAATGTTTTTACCTTTAAAGATTCCCATGATTTAAGGTGTTTTTGTTTATTTTCAAAAAAAATATGATCAATTTCGTCCTGCCTCTCCCCTTTTATAAAAATTGATTTTTCTTTAATTATTCCTGCTTTTTCTTTAGCTATATCATCAAGTGAATCTCCTAAAATTTCTTGATGATCAAATCCTATATTGGTTATTAAGACTACATCGGAATTAACTATATTAGTACTATCTAATCTACCGCCTAATCCTACTTCTATTACTGCTAAATCAACACTTTTTTGTTGAAAATATTTAAATGCCATCGCCGTAGTAAGTTCAAAGAAAGAAGGACTTATTTTATCAATTATTTTTTTATTAGATTTAACAAAATCAATAATAAAAGCCTTGTCAACAGGCTTACCATTTACCTGAATTCTCTCTCTAAAGTCATAAATATGTGGAGATGTAAAAAGGCCAACAGATAATTTATTTTCAATACATATGTTTGATATACCATATGAAGATGAGCCTTTTCCGTTTGTTCCTCCTACATGAACAATTTTATAAGAGTTTTGGGGATTATTTAAATGATCACATAAAGATGTAATATTATTCAGTCCAGGTCTTATTGCTTGAGATCCTTTATTTTGATATGAATTTATTGAATTAAATAAAAAATCAATTACATCACTATAAGTCATGAGCTAACAAGATTTATCAATTATTTCGTATGATAAATGTAATTTTTCCTTTTGAAAGTTCTGCTGGATTTTCGTTATTAGTTGGACTAAAAGTTAGTTTAAGAATTTCTTCTCTATATATATTTTCTACCATTGGACTTAATGTAGTCTCAATTGTCTTTAATCCAATTATTTCTCCATAATAGTCCACAATAATTTCAAAAACAATTCTTCCACTCTCTGAGCTGTTATCATCTGGCTTTGGTTCAATGTCCCACGTCCAACCTTGCATATCTAGGGAAGATCCCTTAGATGAAGATGATGAAGGGTTGCTATATATAGCTCTCTCTTCTATTTTCTTTTCTCTAACAACAACTTCTTCTTCATTACTTTTTTCTTTTGATAAATCATCTTCATTTAATTCCTTTTTTTCATCTTTATTTTCTAATAATACACTTTCCTCTAATTCTGTTGTTATTTCTTGTTCATTTTCAATTTCTTCTTCATTTTGAGTCTCTATATATTTACTTTCATTTATCTCTTCATTATTACTTTCTTTATTTTCCTCTATATCTTCATCATCTAATTCAATTTCATCTTCTTCATCTAAATTTTCATTTATATCATCTGAATCACTATCTGAATCAATCTCTGTCCCTATCTCTATCCCGTACTCTTCAGGAGGTGGATATGTTTCTTTCCAGGCTACAATAATCATTAATAGGAGAAAAAAAAGAAAATTGCTTAATATTGTTAGGTATAAAGCTTTTCTTTCAATTTTCTTGTTATCCATAGCTAATGTCTATTTTTTTGGGATTGTTGCAATTGTTACTTTTGCCTCAAGAGATGTGGCAATGCCAGCAACGTTTACTAATTTTTCAACAGGAACATCTTTGTCGCAGTGTAGAACTACTAGTCCCTCATCATTTCCTATAGCATCTCTGATGTTTGCTTCTAATAGATTTTCATTAGATTCTTTATCATTAACAAAGTATTTCAAATCTTTTGTTATAGTTACAGAGACTTTCTGGATTGTTATTGTAGATGACTTGCTAGAAGGGAGATTTACAGGTAATCCTGAAGGAGTCACAAATGACGCTGTTAACATAAAAAAAATAAGAAGCAAAAAAATTATGTCAGTCATCGAGGACATACTAAATGTTGAATTAATCTTATTAGTTGACTTTAAATTCATTTTTTTGTTTGAAGAGTTTCTATGAATTCAATTGTAGTATATTCCATATTATGGATAAGCTTTTCAACTCTTGTGACTAGATAATTATATGCTAGGTATGCTATTATTCCAACAAATAGACCAGCAGCAGTTGTAAGCATAGCCTCATAAATTCCACTAGATAATAATTTTGGACTCACTGCACCTTCTTCTTCAGCTATTGAAATAAATGCTTGAATCATACCTGTAACGGTTCCTAAAAATCCTATCATTGGAGCAGCTCCTGATATTGTAGCAAGCATACTTAATTTTTTTTCAAGATTATATATTTCTATCTTCCCAACATTCTCAATAGAGGTCTCTATATTTTTAAGATTTGTATGCAGCTTATCTAAACCTTTTAGAATCATCCTAGATACTGGGTTATTAATGTCTTTACATACCAATTTTGCTCCATTAATGTCATCATTTTTAATTCTATTGATTATCTCTTCATTAAAATTTTTAGGTGATTTAGATTCTCTATTAATAATTAATATTTTTTCAATGAATATGTAGATTGTAAAAAAAAATAAAATCAGAAGGGGTAACATCATAAAGCCCCCTTTAAATAATAATTCAAGAACAGTTATTTCCTGTGGTGAGTTTATGACAACACTAGAGTCAGAACTGTTTATGATTTGTAAAATTAATGTCGCAAAATCCATAATTTGTTATTTAATTTATTTTTATATGCCTCCAAACTTTCTTTAGCATCATCTAAGTCCATATACACATCAACTGCAACCCTATGCATATTATTGTTTTTTGGGAATATAATAATTGGTTGAAATCCATTGTCTAATAAAAACTTAGCTCTATTTAAAGATAAATTATAATTTGAAAAGCTTCCTTCAATAATAAAATAATTTCCAGTTAAAGAATCTAATTCTATAATTTCTTTAGTAAATCTTAATGGAACATTATCAGAATCAATTTTTTGAATACTATTCTCTTTTTCTGACTTTAAAGTATCAGATAATGGAGTATTTAATGTGTTTAGGTTTTCAGATTTTAAAGAGTCAATTATGTGATTTTTATTTTCACTTTCATTATATGTTATTAAGGTATTAGATGTGTCTATATTTTTGTAATAAAGAAGATAAATTCCAGTTAATACTATTAGAATTATTAAAAAAATTATGGGTTTTTTATATCCAGTAATTTTACGTTTCTTTAAATCAAAATCTTTTAATCCAAAGTCATTATCTTTTTTCATCTTAGAATTTCCATGTTAAGCCAGATAATAAATTGGTTCCTAACTCAGGATACATAAAATAAATTTCATTATTTCGATTTAGTATATTATCAATATTAAGATGTACAGATAATTTCTCTGATATATCGTAATTGGTATTTAATTTAAGATTTAAATAGGGATCCATATCAAATGATTTATTATCAAATGTTATCCCGTGATTCTCTAGGTATATGTTTAGAGCTAACTGAATATTAAAATTATTGGATTTATACATACTTAATAAACCTATCTCGTATTCTGGAATAAAAGTTTCAGTTTTTTCATAATCATTATATTTTAATTTAATCTGACTGCTTATTCTGTCAGATAAAATTAAATTAGCTTTTATATTATAATTGTTTATTATCTCCTGATCTTCATATCTAATTAGCGAATATAAATATATAGGGAAAGTTAGTTCGTCGGGTCTAATATCTCCAGTATAGCTGTGGTACTTTAATCTACCAGTTATATCAACTCTATTGTATTCAAATTCTAAATAACTCTTATTTGAAAACTGATAATTTATTTTTGAATTTAGATTTAAATTAATATCACTATTAGAAATCTCATTAAACATATACGGACTGTATAAAAAAGGAAAACTTTCGATTTTTTTAGAATACTCATCAAAATAAATATCTTGTTTAAAATTTAATGAAAAAGATAAATTTTTGATAGAATATGAAATATTCATCTCAGGATAGAAACCACCAAATAATTCAGATTCTTTAACCTCTCTTTTTAATGAAGAATATTTAACTCCTATTCCGATTCTTAAGTTATTACCGTAATATTTTATAAAAAGAGGTAATTCTAATGATCTTAATTTTATTTGATGTTGGTATTTTGACTGAATTACCGAATATGCACCTAGTTTGTAAAGTTTATTTCTTGGGCTAAGAGAGATCTCTATTCTTTTTGATTTATAGGTAATATTCCCTTTAAAATTTAAGTTTTTATCTCCTAATTTTAAAAAACTATTCTCTCTATAATTATGACCTGAAATTGATAAATCATATCTTAATTTTTTCTTATATCTCCCCCAGTTAATGCCATAATCAAAAATATTATTTTTAAATTTTAAATCATTAATTAAGTTCTCAGATACATTCATTCTCGAATCAAAACCATAAAAACCTCTAGATCTCGTTTTATATGAGATGTTTGAAGTTAAAGAACTGTAGTTTGTAAGTTTATAGTTAATTGTTAAGTTATTATCAAATAATTTATTTTGAGATAATTCATTATTTACTGATCCTTTCGAATTTGATTTAATAAAAAAGTCAGAGAAAATTGACAATTCATTATTTACTATGATATTAGGATTAAAATGAAGTAAATAGCTTTTATAGTTTCCTCCTAATAATGTCAGCTTAGTTGGAGTTAAGGTTTCTTTAAGCTCTTCTTTCTTTACTACCTTATCAATTTTTCTAATATCCTTAGAAAATAAATTGTCAATCAAATCAAAAGATGTTTTTTTCTTTTTAAAATTATTCTTTTCAAGGTCTATTCTATTTATTTTTTTGTCTGAATTCTGAAGAATTATTTGGCTATTTTTCTCAATTAATATTTGAGCATCTTCTATCTCCCCCTCACTGTTTTGAGAAAAAACATTACTTGAAAAAAGTAAAATTATAAGTATGCTATATAGATTCTTCATCTAAATTTATTTTCTTAAGNAGTGATAATGCTTCAGTTTTTATTTCTTCAATTNATGTGTTTTCAATTATTGATGATAAAGTAGCNTCTGCTTGAAACTTATCGTCATTGGATAAAAATATCTCGGCAATTAATATGTAGCTTTTACCAGTCCAATATGGATATCCTTGGAAGTTTTCATTTAATGAGTATAAGGTTTCTAATGCCTGATTATTTTGACCACTATTAAAAAATATCTGAGCTAGAATAAGGTTAGCTTCAGCAGCACTTTCATCTTTAACAAGGTTTATTGTATTTAAAAGCATATCTATTGCTGAAGAAGTATTATTATTTTGTAAAAATGATTTAGCACTTATTAGATTAATTTTATTTCTATTATTAAATGATATTTTTTCGAAATTATTTACACTGTTTGAATAAAAAAGTACAGAATCATAATTTTTCAGATAAAAATAATTTGAAAGAATACCTATAAATGACTCTACCCTCTCCCTATTATTTTTGCTAACATTTTGAAGATTCTTATAATAATTAATTGATTTCTGATAATTTTTAAGTCTTAAATTTATTGATGCTAGCCTATTCAAAGATCTTGAATAATATTTTGAATTGATACTATCTGAAATATTGACGTATATAAATTCAGCATTTTTATAATCATTTGTTTTATAGTATGATTCAGCAAGATAATAGTCAATTTCATTTCTATTTATTATTGATTTATCTGAAGAATCTAGAGATATAACTTGATTTATTAAGTCATCATATTTCTGATTAAAATATAAGTTTCTGATATTTTCATATTCAATATTTTGGATATTATCACTGTCAGGATAATTAGATCGAAAAATAGATATTTGTTGATTTAATAGAGTGAAATTATTAGTGAATGACACTATTTTCTGCATACCAAGTAAAGCTTCACCTTGAATATCCTTATCGTTAATTTTATCAAGAATAAAAAGAAAATCTTTTTCTGCCTGATCATAAGATTTGAGATTAAAATATGAAGTTGCTCTATTTAGATAAGAATATGGTATGTACTTACTGTATTTTATATTTTCAATTATTTCTGTATAATATTCTATTGACTTATCAAACTCAGAGGTTTCAAAATATATTTGAGCCTTTCTAAATATTGCGTCGTCAGTTAGTGATTTATTTGAGTTGTTTATAACCTTATCTAAAAATTCAAAAGATTTACCAAATTCACTTAACCCGTAATAACATAATGCAACTTGGTATGTGAGGTAATTTTTATCTGAGTACTTACTTTCAATTATTTTGTTATAAATATTTAAAGCTTTTCTGTAATTTTTTGATGCATAATAAGAATCAGCTAGCCTTATAAAAACATCTAATTCATCGTTATTTATATTTTCAATAGAATTTATTTTTTTGCTTTTCAGATAATTATCGAAATAAATAGCAGAATTTTTATAATCTACCATATTAAAAAGAGTATATCCCATTGACTTGAAAGCTTTTGATTTAATCTCACTTGCAAGATTTCTAATATTTAATAAATTCAATAATTCATTTTTTGATTTAGAATATTGATTAGTAACAAAGTAAGCTTCAGACTTATAAAATAGAGCTTTTGAATATATGTCCATATTATATCTATACCTATTAGAGAGTTTAAAGTAATTGATTGCATTTTTAAATTTCCCCTTATTAAATTCATTTACTCCCCTTTGATATGTTATAAATTGAAACTTTTCTTTTTCTTCAGATGATATATCTGTCTGGTTAGATAAATAATTTATAATTCTATTATAGTCTTTAGTCAGGAAGTAATTCTCACTTATTAACTTATTTACCTCATCTAATTTATAATTAGGAAATTCAGATTTTAATTTATTTAGAGTTGTGATAGATAGATCATAATTTCCAATTTCATATAAACACTTAGAATAATTTAGGAGTGAGTTTTTTGTAAATAATTCATCTTGGTTTTCTCTGTAAGCTGCATAGAAATAATTCTTAGCTATATTGAAGTTATTTTCTTTATAAAAAATCGATGCTAAATAGTAAGATGCTAATTGTATGTACTGATTCTTAGTTGTTAATATTTTATTGAATAACTTTTTGGCATTATCTAAATCATTGTTTTTGTAATAAGAGTAAGCTAGAAGATAGTTTATTTCATCTCCCCTATCTATTTCGTTTTTAATGTTTACAAAATTTATTATTGATTTATCAAAATTATTTTTAATTAAATTTGATTTTCCAATAAAAAAGAGACAATAATCTAAGTTATCAGTGTCATCATCTAATGATGATTCGTATTCTAAAACTTTATGATATTCTTCGTTTATAAAGTTTATGCTTATTAGGAATGGAAGAATTTTAGGCCGGTAATCATCATTGTTAACCTTATTAAGGTATTTTATAGATTCTTTAAACTGATCTAAATTATAATAGACTACTCCTAATATAAAATTCAGGTTATCATCTGATTTTTTAAAATTTGATAAAATCTCCTCGGCTTTTATAAAATCATTTAAATAATAGTATGATAAGCCGATATAGTAACCTGAGTCTTTACTCTCAGTTTTACTTAAAAATTTTATTGCGTTTTTAAATCTATTATTAGAATATTCATATTTTCCATAAGCATAAATTAAATCCTTTGTGGAGACTGAAAGATTTGTATTGATAAAATTTTCTATTTCTGATCTGTATTGATGTTTAAAGTTTTTACTTCTATTTGACTTAATTATTGAGATATAATACTTGATAGTATAATATTTGTCGATATTGTATTTATTGTAGTTTTTAATATAATGTTCTATATAAAAGTCATAGTGTTGATTATTAAAATATCTTATTAGCTTATCATTATTAGACTTTGCACTAATAGATGCTATTAGGAAAATAAAAATAAATAATCTCCTCATTTATTTATAAAATAGTTTAAAACTCATTTCTCTAACTATAGACTTATAATCAAATGGTATAGGTTTAATTCCTTTTGATATAAGATCTAATTCACTCAGATATACTAAATTTTGTTTTAGGTTCTTGACTGAATATTTATTTATAGCTCTTGAAAATGACTTAGCAACAAAAGGATGTATGCCTAATGATGATGCAATTTTTTGCGGATTATTAAGATTATTATTTTTAATAATTAACATCTTAGAGTAAAAAGAAAATATATATACCAATAACTGCTGAAAGGGGTATTTATTTTCGTTAGATGTAAAATAGTTAGTGATTTTTGAAAATTTAATAGAATCTTTGTCAATAAGACTATCTTGGAATTCAAAGAAATTATATTCTCTACTAATACCAACAAAGTTTAATACATCTTCTTTCTTTATGGAATTATCATCTTTATTTGAAATAATTTTATTTAAAGAATTATTTATCCTCTCAAGGTTGTTTCCTACATTTTCAATAATAAGGAAAATAGATTCATCATCAATTTTAAATCCTTTTTGAGAGACCTCTCTGGATATCCAGGCTGGCAATTGGTTATCATATACTTTATTATCTTTTGATGAAGAATCTAAAATAATTGTATTTTCAGTGAATGACTTATATAATTTTCCTCTCTTATCAATAGATTTATTCTTATGGCATATTACTAAAACAGATGAAGGATTTGGTTTTTTAAGGTAATTTTTAAATAACTGTATATTATTTTCGCTCGGTCTTTTAAAGAAATCCATTTCTTGAGCTTCTTTAACTAACACCAACTTTTTATCTGACATCATTGGGAAGCTATTACATGAACTAATAATTGATTTTATGTCAGAATCTTTTCCGTAATAAATTTCCTGATTAAATGATCTTTGACTTTCATCTATGTAGGTATTCTCAATAAAGCCTGAAATTTTATCAATGAAAAAAGTCTCCTCTCCCATCAAAAGATATATTTTAGAGTAAATATCTTTTTTCAAATTCTGAAAAATTTGAGAATAGGATTCTATCATTATTTAATTC
>NZYP01000053.1 GCA_002702205.1 Flammeovirgaceae bacterium
AGATTATCAACATCAGAAGCAAATTCAGCTAATTTTTCATTTAATTCTTCTTTTTGAGCCGCAGAAAGCTGTCTAGCTCTTTTCCCAATAACTCTGACAGATTTATATATGTTACCAGTTTTAGATGCGATTTCATCTACATTCAATTGAGTTATTTTGGATTTGATTTTCATAATTTTTAATTTTTTTGTGATGCAAAGTTAGTCAATATATTTAAACTTTCAACATACATTCTTTCTGCTTCTACTCTAAACGAACTATTTGGATATTTGTCTATGAAATCTAGATATAAATCAATTAATTCACTAAACCTTTCCTCTTGTAAATTTTGAAAACTATTTATAGCTATATTATACTGAGATAAGATCTTTAAGTACATGCCTTCATCATTAAATTTTGAATCTGGGAAATCTTTATTAAAATTCTCAAAGGCAATAATTGCAGATTTATAATTTCTAGTTTTATAATATTGTTTGGCNTTCTCAAAATTTTTAGTTTCTAGTTTAACCTGTAATTCATCAATAATTTTATTNGCATCCTTAGAAAAGTCATTATATGGNTATTTATTAATAAAATTTTGGATAGCTGTTATTGCTTGGACTGTAGTGGATTGATCTAAATTTGAGTTTGGTGAGGTTTTATAAAGGGAGAATGCATATAAATATTCCGCNTCTACTACTCTCTCACTTCTTGAAAAAAGCTCAATAAATGCTTGAAAGTATTTAGCACTTAACTCGTACTGTTCAAGATTATAGAGAGAATATGCAAAATAGAAGTCAACTATCTCTGATTCTTCACTCCCCTTAACTATTGGTTTTATATCTTTTAATAAAGTGCTTGCTTTAAAAAATTTTTCTTCTTCGTAATATTCTAAGGCTGCATCAAGTTTCTCTTGGTAACCAGTAGATTTTAAAACTTTTCTATACTCGCTACAAGAGNATAATATCAAAATTAAGGTAACTAGTGTTATAAATGAATTATTTCTCATTGCGCAAATATATCTTTTTTCTTAGATAAAAAACCACATCTTGTAATGTTGGTTTCTCATCCTCTCTCCAACTAAAAGATTCAATAAATTTATCATCTTCTGAAATTTCGTGAGGTGGTATGAGCTTGGCCTGGGGATCTTTATAAAAAATAATATTACTGATTTCATTTTCATTAAAATTTAGAATCAAATCACTACATATTATATAGTTTAAGCCAATCATATTTTCTGAGTTTTCATCTAGTGCATAATAGATAGTTTCTCCATTACCTTTAACACTGATAGATTGAATATTATTCATCTCATCAAATAAAGCTTTCATTTCCCTTCCTTTAATTTGATTGAAATTTTTTAGAGTATCTTCTGATATTATAAATGAATTCTTAACGAGATTCATTTCTTCAATATTATTATTAGTTAAGATAAAGCTAATGGTATCTGATGTTATTTGATTTTTACCACTCCATACTATGGGATCATTAAACATTGTGATAGTGGAATCTTCTAAATCAAATTTTATTGAATCTGATTTTCCTATAAATTCATTCCTGTAAAATTTAACATTATTAAATGCCTTTATGACGCTTATNNTATTGTCATCTCCATAAGCTAAAATAGTATCTGATGAGAGATAAAAGGTATCTTTCTCAATGTGTTTTTTTAGAAGTGGTTCATCGTAAATTTTTGTTATTTTTTTGTTACTATCATATATTCCAGAATTTCCAAATATATAATAATCTGAATCTTTAATTTTTAGTCTTATGTTATTATATGCTTCATAAATCATTTTATTTTCATTGTAATCTATCTCATCTGCCTCTAGAATATATTCGTTAGTTTCTATCCTACTAGATGAAAGTTTTGTANTAGAATTCATTTCATTAAAAGAGCTACCTANTGATTTAATTATCACACTATCATCAGAAATTATCTCAGAAAAACCATATGTTATTGCTTCTTTTGTTTCAGTGTTATATGTCATTGAATCAGAGTACATTATATAATCTTCACCTCTAAAAANCACGTCTTTTGAAAAAGTTGATATTTTTTTATTTCCAAAAAAAACACCATTTCTACTTTCTAAGTTATTTGTCTCGTCTTTTAATTCACCTCCTTCAAAATAAAGACCTTTTTTGGTATCAATGTAATAATCTAACTTATTCGTTTTAATTTCTTCATTNCCTTTTACATAAATGACATTTCCTCTGAGTTTTGCTATCTTATTGTTACCATCATAAATAAGAATTTCTGATATAATNGTTGATGAATCTGAATTTATAATTTTCACATTCCCAAAAGCTTCCAACATATTTCTTCTATTATAAAAATTTGCAGAATCACACCTGACTTCAGTATCTCCTTGTCTAAAAATTACATTATTTTTAAGTTTTCTAATAGGTTCCTTATCTACTCTTTGAAATTTTAGTTCATCTGCCTCATATCTAATCTTTTCTTTTTTTTGTCCTGTTACAATAAATGGAAATAAGAGCATTAATAAGAATATTGGTTGATATAATTTCATATTNTAAAAATAGATAGATAATAGTTTTATTATAATGCAATATTGAATTATTAAATTTGTAATATGAAATCAGNGTTAAATGAAATCTCATTTTTAAAATTTTTTAACATCAATAAGATTGATATTAAAAATAAATCATTCCTGTGTGCAGTGAGTGGNGGTGTGGACTCTATGGTTTTAAATGATCTGTTGAATAAAAGTAAATTAAATTTTAGTGTTGCCTCATGTAACTATAAAATAAGAAAGGAGTCTGATCAAGAGATTGAAATGATTAAATCAATATGTAAAAGAAACAATATTANGTTTTACTCTAAAGTAATAAAATCACAAACTGAAAATAATGGAAATTCCTTTCAAATGATTGCTAGAGAAAAGAGATATAAGTGGTTNAATGAGTTAATGTCTGATAACAATTATGATTATTTGCTAACAGCACACCATGCTGATGATAACGTAGAAACAATTTTACTTAATTTGACTAGAACAACAGGATTGAGAGGTTTTATTGGAATACCTGAATCAAAAAATAAAATTTTAAGGCCACTAATTAATTTTGGTAAAGATGATATTTTAAGTTATGCAAAAAATAATAGGTTAGATTGGAGTGAAGACTCTTCAAATTCAAGTGATATATATTTTCGAAATAAGATAAGAAGAAATGTGATTCCTATACTTAAGGAAATAAACCCATCACTTAAAAATTCAATTTCCTCATCTATTAAGAGGTTAAGATTAGTAGATCAATTCCTTCGGAGTAGTTTATCTGATTTTGAGAGAAACTATGTGTCCTATGAAAATGAGTTTGTTATAATTGATAATTCTTTTATAAATAACATTGGTAATAAAATGATATTATTTTACGAATTTTTAAATAAATACGGCTTCTCATTTTCTCAGATTGAGAAATTTATTCCTCTATTAAAANAAACTAACAAGAAGTTAATTTCAGAATCNCATGAATTAATTACAGATAGAAATACTTTAATTATTAAGCCTGATAGTTATAATTTCAAATTAAATATTAAAATAAATAAAGTTGGAGATATTGATGTTGGTAATTATATAATAAAGTCATTTATTTATAAAAAAGGTGAAGTTCTAATAAGTAAAAATAAAGAAAATGCTCAGCTGGATTATGATAAAATTAAATTTCCAATTACTTATAGAAATTATAAATTAGGGGATTCATTCTATCCTCTAGGAATGAATAAAAAGAAAAAAGTATCGAGTTACATTTCAGATNTAAAAATGANTTATATATCAAAGTTTAGGCAGATTGTTATTGAGGATAGTAATAATCAAATAATATGGTTGGTAGGTCAACAGATTAATGATCGATTCAAGATTAATTCAAATACAAAAAACATTTTAAATTTTGAAATAATTTAATTTTTTGATGAGGATTTTATACATCTTATCTAATTTTGATAAAAAAAAATAATATGAAGGTAACAGTTGTTGGAGCTGGAAATGTTGGAGCTACATGTGCTGACGTCCTTGCTTACAGAGAAGTATGTAATGAAGTTGTATTAGTTGATATTAAAGATGGTTTATCTGAGGGTAAATCTTTAGATATCTTCCAGAAAGCACCAATTAATTTGTATGATACAAAGACAGTTGGCTCTACTAATGATTATTCTATGACAAGTGATTCAGATGTTGTAGTTATAACCTCCGGATTACCAAGAAAACCAGGTATGTCTAGAGATGATTTAATNGGTACAAATGCAAAAATTGTCACTTCTGTAACTGAAAATATNATAAAATATTCTCCTGACTGTATAATAATTATAGTATCAAATCCACTTGATGTGATGACATATCAAGCNCACCTCACATCAAAGTTTCCNAGGGAAAGAATAATGGGTATGGCAGGNATTCTTGANACAGCNAGATTTAGAGCTTTTATTTCAGAAGAGTTAGGTGTTTCNACTAAAGACATTCAAGCATTATTACTGGGTGGACATGGTGANACTATGGTTCCATTACCTAGATANACAACTGTTTCTGGAATTCCTGTTTCAGAGCTTATTGCTGAGGAAAGGCTTAATGAAATTATAGAAAGAACTAAATTTGGTGGTGGTGAACTTGTGAAGTTGATGGGTACTTCTGCTTGGTATGCACCAGGTTCTGCNGCTGCTCAAATGGTTGAGGCAATTGTTAAAGACCAAAAAAGAATTTTTCCAGTTTGTATTAAACTAGAGGGAGAATATGGTATTGACGATTGTTACCTAGGGGTTCCTGTTGTTTTAGGTTCTAAAGGTATTGAGAAAGTAATTGAGTTAAATTTAGATCCAGATGAACATAAACTTCTTGAAGAATCAAGGAAGCACGTCAAAGAAGTAATGTCTGTTCTAGATAATCTCTAATGGATAATAGTAAAATACTTGAGAGTAATCTCATAAGTAGAGATCTAAGTTGGATAAATTTCAATTATAGGGTACTTGATCAGGTAAAAAATGAAAACAAAAATATTCTTGAGAGGTTAAAGTTTCAGTCAATCGTCTCTTCAAATTTTGATGAATTCTTTGAGATAAGAGTGGGGAGTCTTTATAATTATATTGACAACAAAAAAAACAGAATAGATTATTCTGGATTAAGAGAGTTACCATTCAGAGATTACTTNCTAAACGAGAGTCAACTTTTTTTTAAAGATTTNAATAATTTTTTTGTTAAAAATATTATNCCAGATATGAATNAAAACTCTATNTATCTTGNAGAAATTGATTCCTTNGATGAGGANGGTAAAAAGAAAGTAAAGAAATATTTTAAAAAGACAATATTTCCAATGCTCACTCCAATGGTTTATGATAATTTTCATTCATTTCCTATACTTATGAATAAAGTCTTGATCTATGGAGTTGTAACAAAATCATCTGACAATAGTGATAAGAAAAAGATTTCATTTATTCAGATCCCTGTTAATCTACCTAGATTTTTNGAATATAAGATTGAAGAAAAAATCATTTTTATCCCCATTGAAAAAATNATTCATAAGTACATAAAAAAATTTTTCAGAAGTGTNACAATTGAATCAACTTCTCTATTTAGAATTATAAGAAATGGGGATTTTACNTTGGAGGAATCTGAAGATATTGAATCTAATTTTCTTGAGGAGCTTAAGCAGAAGTTAAANGACAGAAAATTCAGCAGGGTAGTNAGAATTGAAATTGAGGAGGATAGTGATGATTATTTAAAATCTAAACTAAANGACATACTTGATATTGACGAAANTAATTTTTTTACTGTAAAAAAAGATTCATTAATTGATCTTTCAAGTATTAATCAGATCATAGATTTTGAAGAGTTTTCAGAACTTCTTCCAACTAGAAAATCACCAATTGATCCTTTTGGTATTGATAAAAATATTGATAAAAGTATTTTTGAAATTTTATCAGATGAAGATNTTTTTCTACATCATCCATATAATTCTTTTGATCCTGTAATTCAATTTTTATTTGAGGCTGCAGAAGATCCAAATGTTTTATCTATAAAGATTACTTTGTACCGAACTGCAAAAAATTCTAGGGTGATTGATGCACTTTTAAAGGCATCTGAGAATGGTAAGCATGTATCAGTATTGTTTGAAGCAAAGGCACGGTTTGATGAAGAAAACAATTTAAAGAATGGATATAAGTTAGAGAAAGCTGGTTGTTATGTNATTTACGGTATAGGAGCATTAAAGACCCATACAAAGTTATTACTGGTTGTCAGGAGAGAAGGAGAAAAAGTAAAAAATTATGCTCATTTGGGAACTGGTAATTATAATGAAACAACATCAAAATTATATACTGATTTGAGTTTGATGACTTCTAAAAAAAAATATACTAAGGATGCTTTGGAATTTTTTAATGTAATTACAGGACATTCAATTCCTGATGACTATGAAAATTTAATTACAGCTCCAATTTATATGCGAGACAAAATAATAAAACTTATAGAAAATGAAATTTCAAACCGGAATGATGGAAAAGAAAGTAAGATATGTATTAAGATTAATTCANTACAGGACAAACTTATAATTAATAAATTGTATGAGGCGAGTAATTCTGGTGTAGNTATTTGTCTTATTGTGAGAGGTATATGTTGTTTGAGACCTGAAAGATCAAACCTTAGTGAAAATATAAGAGTTATATCTATTATAGGTGACTATTTAGAACACAGTAGAATATATTACTTCCATAACGCTGGTGATCCAATTATTTATTCTGGAAGTGCTGATGTGATGATTAGAAGTTTTAAAAGAAGGATAGAGTCACTTTTTAAAATCAATGATGATTTTATTAAGAAACAAGCAATAACTATATTAAATCATAACCTAAGAGATAACTGTAATGCATACTTCTTAAAAGAGGATGGTACNTATGATAAGATCAAAAATAAAAAGAAACCTTTCAATGTATTTGATGAATTTTATAAAATAGATAAATCTAAAATTGACGATTCTATTATTCTTTAAATAAATTAATTGAGTAAATTCATATTTATGAAAAAATTAAAATTAGGTATGATAGGAGGAGGAGAGGGATCTTTTATTGGTGCAATTCATAGAAATGCTGCACTTCTTGATAACTGTTATGAACTTACTGCTGGCTCGTTCAGTTCAGATTTTAAAAATTCACAATTAACCGGAAAAAAAATTCATCTCGACAGCAANAGAGTCTATAAAAGTTATGATGAAATGCTGGATTATGAATCAAACCTTGAAGAGGAAGATAGAATTGATGTTATTTCTATAGTAACTCCAAATCATCTTCATTTTGACCCTGCAATTAAATCCCTAGATAAAGGAATACCTGTAATTATTGATAAACCTATGACTTTTGATTCTGATCAAGCTAAAAAATTATGTGATAAAGTTGAAGAATCTGGTATCCCTTTTGCGGTAACTCATACCTACACAGGATATCCAATGGTTAAAGAAGCTAGAANTATAATATTAGAAGGTAAGATTGGAAAGATAAGAAAAGTTGCTGTAGAATACCCTCAGGGTTGGTTAAGTACAATGCTAGAAAAAGGTGATAATAAGCAGGCTTCATGGAGGACAGACCCAAGTAAGTCAGGAAAAGCTGGGAGNATGGGAGACATTGGTACTCATGCTGCAAACATGGTTGAGTATGTTACTGGAAAGAAAATTATAAAGTTATTTTCAAAAGTTAATGTCTTTGTTGATGGGAGAATGCTTGAAGATGATGGTAATGTTTTATTATCTCTTGAGGATAATATAGAAGGTAACTTGATGACAAGNCAAATAGCTACTGGTGAAGAAAATGATTTAAAAGTAAGAGTTTGGGGAGAGGGAGGTGGAATAGAGTGGAAACATTCAGACCCAAACTCTCTAATATTAAAATTAAGTAACTCACCCAATCAGTTACTTAGAGCAGGTGTTGATAATTCATACCTTTCTGATTTTGCTTTGGCACATTGTAGAACTCCATCGGGTCATCCTGAAGGGTTTATTGAAGCATTTGCAAATATTTANAGAAACTTTGCATTTTCTGTATCAAACTATAGAGATAATAAAAAAAATGATCCAATNTACGATTACCCTACTGTTCAGGAAGGGTACAGGGGCATGAAATTTATAGATNCAGTTATTGAATCTTCNGAAAAATGTAAGTGGATTAANATATAATTATGAAAACAATAAAAGGACCAGCAATATTTTTAGCTCAATTTATGGATGATAAAGATCCCTTTAATAATATGGAAAATATATGTAAGTGGGTTTCGGGTTTAGGTTATAAAGGAGTTCAGATACCTACCTGGGATTCAAGATGTATAGATCTAGAAAAAGTTGCAGATAGTAAAGATTACGCTCAAGAATATAAAGAAAAAATTCAATCTTACGGAGTTGAGATAACAGAATTGAGTACTCACCTTCAGGGACAATTGGTTGCAGTTAACCCAGCTTATGATAAAATGTTTGATGGTTTTGCTCCGAAAGAAGTTAGGAATAATCCAAAAGAGAGGACAGCTTGGGCCAAAGATCAATTAATATTAGCTGCAAAAGCATCTAAAAATTTAGGAATAAAAGTTCATGTCACATTTTCCGGAGCTTTACTATGGCCGTATATGTATCCATGGCCTCAAAGACCGAATGGATTAGTTCATACCGGTTTTAAAGAACTTTCTAAGAGATGGGTTCCTATTCTAAATGAATTTGATAAGAATGGTGTAGATCTATGCTATGAAATTCATCCTGGTGAAGATTTGCATGATGGCGTAACAT
>NZYP01000054.1 GCA_002702205.1 Flammeovirgaceae bacterium
CCATTACTTACTATACCACTTCCAAGACCCGTTCCTAATGTTATTACAATAAAGTCTTTGTAATCTTTAGCATTACCATACATCATTTCTCCAACTGCAGCACAATTTGCATCATTAGATAGGTGAATTTCAGTGTTTATTTTATTTTTTAATTCTTCTACTAGATTTAATTTTCCTTCCCATTTTAAGTTAGCGGGAGTTTCTATTGTTCCATTTTTTGATGCATTTGGAGCACCGATACCTATACCACATATTGACTTAAGGTCATCACATATTGATTTAATCGAGTTGTATAATTCTTGTATATAATCTGAAAAATTATTTATCTCCTTAGTTCTAAAAGATGTTTTTTTGATGCATTTTCCGTCCTCAGAAACTAATCCAATTTTCGTAATTGTTGCTCCAATATCAATACCTACAGCTAATTTCATTTTTTTTCAAATTTTAATACGAGTGAATTAATACAATATCTTTTTCCAGTACTTGACGGACCATCATTAAATACATGACCTAGATGTCCATTACAAGACTTACATAAAACTTCAGTCCTTACCATACCATAAGAATAATCATTTTTTGTGATTATTGAATCATTTGACTTAATATCAGAAAAGCTAGGCCAACCAGATCCTGAATCATATTTATCATTTGATGAGAAGAGAATATTATTACAGCCAACACATTTGTAATTTCCGTTTTCATCATTATACAATAAATCACCAGAAAATGCTGGCTCAGTACCTTTATTTTCAAGAATTTCTATTTGGCTTTTTGATAGTGAATTTTTCATGATATTCGCAAATATAAATCTCAAAAATTATTATTATTGAAAATACATTACTATTTATCATATTCTAATGAACATTAAAGGAAATGCAGTTGTTTTAACTAACGGAAAATTTAATTCAAAATCAGCTAAGACTGCTCACGGATTGATAAGAGGTTCCAAGAGGTTTAATGTAGTTGCAGTNATTGATANNAGTTTCTCAGAAAAATATGTTCATATTGATAAAANTGGTAAAATAGATTTATTGGATAGTGTATCTGATATCCCAATTTTTAAAGATATTAATTCCTTTCTTCAATCTTCTCTAAAGGTTGATTACTGTATAATAGGAGTGGCTTCTGCTGGTGGNTTACTTCCTNANNAGATGAGGGGAGATGTAATATTATCCTTGAAAAATGGTATNTCAATTATTAATGGTCTTCACTCTATTTTAAATNAAGATGAAGAATTAGTCAAAATTTCTANTCAAANTAATTCTNAGATTTNTGATATAAGAGCATCNAGACCNAGGAATGANTTAAGTTTTTGGTCNGGNAAAATANATGAAGTTAAAGTTCCAAAGATTGTAGTTTTAGGTACCGACTGTGGATTAGGTAAAAGAACTACAGCAAAACTNNTAGTTGAGAATTTAGAGAAGAATAATATAANATCTGATATGGTATATACAGGTCAAACAGGATGGATGCAGGGCTGGGAGCATGGNTTCATATTTGATTCNACCTTAAANGACTTTGTTTCTGGNGAACTTGAGAGGGCAGTATATGAGTGTTATATCTCAAAAAAACCANAATATATNCTAATTGANGGTCAGGCTGCNTTAAGAAATCCTTCAGGCCCNTGNGGTAGTGAATTTTTAATTTCTGCTGATGTAGATGGGGTAATTCTACAGCACTCTCCAAAAAGAAAATATTTTGATGGTTGGGAACATGTTAATGCAGTTATGCCCTCCTTAGATTCTGAAATTAAATTGATTAATTCATATGGAAAAGATGTAATTGCTATTACTCTNAATACNCNGGGAATGACAGAGCAAGAAAAAATATACCATAAAGAGTTAATTTNTAAAGATTTAGATATTCCTGTTTTTCTACCAATAGACGATGGCCTTGANGGTATTTTAGAAATTTTNCAAAACAAGTTTTATGAAAATTGAAAATATTGAGATTGATATAATTGATATTGANCTNACAAGACCTTACACTATTGCGTACAAGACTACATCATCTATTAAGACTCTTGTAGTGAAAATCATATTATCTGATGGGACAGTAGGTTTAGGTTCATCAAGCGTCTCAAAATATGTAGTTGGATTAGATACTATGGATTCATTTAATAACTCAAAAGAATACATAGATCATTTAAAGGGTAATGATATTGATTCTTTCTGGATGATTATTAATGATATAG
Organism: Flammeovirgaceae bacterium; assembly: GCA_002702205.1. GTDB lineage: Bacteria > Bacteroidota > Bacteroidia > Cytophagales > MED-G16 > MED-G16. Next base: position 2,195 of record NZYP01000054.1, read on the forward strand.
AAAATGAATTTATTGGAGATCCAGGATCAAAAGCTGCTTTCAACCTTGCTATTTATGATGCATACTGTAAGAATCTTGGTATATCCATAGGAAAATTTTTGGGAAGAAAAATTAAATCTCTTCCAACATCTATAACTGTTGGAATTAAGAATACTGAAGAAACTATATCTGAAATTAATGANTATATAGGTNTNGGNTTCAANTATATAAAAATAAAATTAGGAAATNATGTTGATGAAGATNTNAGGAGAATTAATATTATCAATGAAAAGTTTGGTGATAAGATTAAGATAAGGATTGATGCAAATCAAGGCTGGTCTTTAGATGATACAATTAAGTTTTATGATCAAACTAAACAGATCGAATTAATTGAACAGCCATTGTCTGTAGATAATTTAACTAATTACTTAAAGTTTCCATCTAAAATTAAGGATTTAATTGCATTAGATGAGAGCCTCGTTAATTTTAAGGATGCAATAAAATTATCCAGTGAAAATTATGGTAAAATTTTTAATATTAAATTGATGAAATGTGGTGGAATTACTTCTGGTCAACAGATTGCAAATCAAGCATATCAAAATAATATTGATTTAATGTGGGGATGTAATGATGAGAGTATAATNAGTATATCCGCAGCANTAAATACTGCTCTTTCTTTTAAAAACACTAAATATCTTGATTTAGATGGTAGCTTTGATTTAGAGAAAGATATNGTTAGNGGAGGGTTCAANTTGAAAGATGGANTTCTTNAGCCATTAGATTCTCCTGGNTTAGGCGTTAAATTAATATANATGAAAANTATAATTTTANTTTTANTATCCTTTNATTTTTCATTATNTGCNCAAAATNANATNCTTAATAANAAGNTAGACTCNATAATTTCNNNNGCAATAAAACNNAATGCATTTCCTGGNGCNCAAATTGTAGTTNTAAAAGATGGTNANGANATTTTAAANAANAGNTATGGTTANCATACATATGANAGTATAAANNTGGTTACNAATAATTCTATCTATGATTTAGCATCAATNACTAAACCAACTGCNGGTGCATTTGCTTTAATGAGTTTNTATNANGACGGNNTAATNGATATTAACTCTNCNNTNAGNGATTATGTNAAATATTTTAANAATACNAGAGTAGGAGANACNAAAGTGATAGATTATCTTCAACATATAACCGGTATAAGGCCATGGATTCCATTTCATGAAACAACTAAAAAAGATAATGGAGAGTTTAAAAAGAAAACACTTTCATTTATTTACAAGAATCGTTTTAACATAAAGCTTACAGATAGTCTTTATCTATATAAGAATTATAAAAAAGAAATATTCAAACAAATTAAAAATGCTAATTTTATTGAGGAAGATACAGTATTGTATTCTGGACTTTTTTATTATTTAATTCCAGAAATAGTTAATAACCTAACGGGAGATACTTTTGACTCTTACTTAGAAAAAATTTACGATAAAGTAAATTTAAAAACGATGGTTTTTAACCCTTTAAAAAAATTTAATCTTGATGAGATAGTTCCTACTGAGGATGATAATTTTTTTAGAAATTTTCAAATTCATGGTGTTGTNCATGATGANGGTGCAGCTATGATGAATGGGGTATCNGGTAATGCTGGATTATTTTCTACAGCNACAGATTTATCAAAGTTTTATCAAATATTTTTAAATGGAGGTAAAGANGATAAAAACCTATTAATTGATAATGAGGTTATTAAGCTTTTTACAGAATATGAAAATGAAAACCAAAGATTTTACCGAGGCCTAGGTTTTGATAAACCAAAACCAGAATATGATATTGACAATTGTACCTACTCAAGATATGTTTCAGAGTCAAGTTATGGTCATTCTGGTTATACTGGTACATTCTTTTGGGTTGATCCTACTTACAACTTAATTTATGTTTTTTTATCTAATAGGGTATACGACTCGAGAGAGAATAGACAAATTTATCAATTGAATGTAAGAACAAATATTCATGATTTAATNTATGAAAATTTAGTTGAAAATAGAATCTGATATTTATTATTGAGAATATGAAAAATTATTTTTATCTATTTATTATNATTAATATATCATGTGATAATTTGAGTAATATTTCTNATGAATGTAATAATTTAANAAAATANGAAGACTGTAAAACTGATCTTTGTANTTTTTTTGTTGATAATAGTTGTTATGTTCATGAAATAAATGGTTTCTATATAGTTTCAAGTTCAGAACTACCCACAACTGAACATGGCTTTAATCCTTCNGCNNTTGAGTTATTTAATCATTCAATTAAATTATTTAGTAGTTTTTTAGACCAAGATAATGATGGGCATATAGACNACATATATTTAAACTTAAATGATGGGCTTTCTAAAAACTTAGCGTTTGTAATTGGTCATAGAGATTTTGTAGATGATATAACTTCAAAAACAGAAAAACATGGAGTGTATGGAATGGGAATGTTTTCTGATAAATGGCCTTATATCCCAACATATAANGGTAAAGGTTTTNAAATAAATGAACTTAAATCTTCTCTCTGGAGGCCTAATAATCAGGATGCCACATGGGAAGAAACTTTTCATACAATAACAGAGGCATTTAATAGGATAGATGATGATTTCAAATTTACAAAGGGTGCTTACCTTAGAGAGTTAATGGATCAAGATATCTCTAATGGAACATATGATATTTCTGAGCAGAACAATCTTGAAAATGGAGAATATGATTCTGAGACTGCTGTAAATGAATATATACATCAAATTTGGCANATCAATTTTTCTGGTCAANCAGATAAATTAAATATTTATCAAAAAAAAGCACTTGAATTCATGATTATGAGAGGAGTTCCTATGGTAGTTAATCCAAATTATAAATTTCTTATCGGTAAAAGAATTAAATAAAACTTTATCAATTAATTTTAAGTATATACTTAGAAAATATAAAACATGAAAATATTAATATCTCCTTCTAAAACACTAAATTTTGATGACTTTAATACTCCNGGAATCTCTACTGATTGTAGNTTGTTAAGTCATACTTCNGAATTACATAANATTTTAGTCCAATATTCTATTGGTGGTATACAAGATTTAATGAATGTTAGTGAGAAAATTGCAGAGATNAACTTTAATCGTTTTAAAAATTGGNAGANCCCATCATCATCATCCANATCNAAACANGCAATATTTGCTTTTAAAGGTGATGTTTATTCTGGGCTTGATGCAGANTCTATCTCAGAAGAAAATCTCAATTTTATGCAAGATAANTTAAGAATTTTATCTGGATTTTACGGTCTTTTAAGACCTTTTGATAAAATATTACCATATAGGTTAGAAATGGGAACAAAACTCAGTAATAACAGAGGTAATAATTTATATAAATTCTGGGGAGATAAAATAACAGATTTATTAAAAGATGATTTGAAAGATGAAAATGAGTTTATTATAAATCTTGCTTCTGAAGAATACTTTAAATCTATAAATAAAAAAGGTTTAAAAAATAAAATTGTTACTCCTGTATTTAAAGAATTTAAAAATGGTAACTATAAGACTATAGCTATATATGCCAAGAAAGCCAGAGGTTTAATGTCAAGATATATAATTGATAATAATATTCTTGATAGAGAAAAAATTAAATTGTTCGATTGTGAAAGATATTCTTTTAGTGAAGAATTGTCTAATGACTTTACATACACATTTATTAGGTAAGTTTTTTAAATAAAAATTACACTTTATAAAAGTATAACTGTTTTATACTTTTAGTAGCGAGAGGGGGAATTGAACCCCCGACCTCCGGGTTATGAATCCGACGCTCTAACCACCTGAGCTACCTCGCTAAAAGTAGGCAAATCTAGATATATTATTATTAATAAAGAAAATGTTTTTGGTTCTTGAAATTTAATATATATTTAAAGGATTGATAAAAAAAAACCCAATGTCAAAACAGAAATTTGTAGGCGAATATCAGATTAATGCCTCCAGAAAAATGTTATTCCCATACCTTAGTACTGCAACTGGTTTATGTCAATGGTTTGCTGATGACGTCAACATAAATAATATTGATAAGACTATGATTTTTATTCTCGATGGTGAGGAGAGGATTGCTGTAATTGATTCAATAAAAAATAATAGGTATGTAAAATTTAGATTTTTAAATGATGACGAGAAGCCAAAAGAGAATGATACTCTTGAGTTTAGATTGGAAATTAACGAGTTAACTCAGTCTGTATTTGTAAGGGTAGAGGAGTTTACTAACACAGATGATCTAGATGAATCCTACCAGATATGGGATAATCTTTTGTCTCAATTAAAGGAAATAATTGGAGCGTAATATCCTGATAAATTGAAAAAAACTGATTCATTAATATTAAGGTCATTTTTAGGACCTTTTTTTATTACTTTTTTTGTTGTAGTATTTATCTTATTACTTCAGTTTATGCTTAAGTATTTTGATGATATTCTAGGTAAAGACTTAAGTTTTGGTGTTCTTTTAGAGTTTTTATTTTATTTCTCAGTTAGAATTACCCCAGATGCACTTCCTCTTGCAGTTCTTTTATCTTCAATAATGACTTTTGGAAATCTTGGAGAAAATAATGAATTAGTAGCAATAAAAAGTTCAGGTTTATCTTTACTTAGGATGCTTTCTCCTTTATTTGTAGTATCTGTTTTTTTAACTTTTTTCGCTTTTTATTCTAATAACAACTTTGTACCAAAAGCGAATCTTAAAGCTTTAAGTCTGTTATACGATATAAAACGAAAAAAACCATCTATGGACTTAAAAGAAGGTCAGTTTTATAATGGAATTCCAGGATACACCATAAAAGTTCAAGAGAAAATAGATGATAAGTTATTAAAGGGAGTAATGATCTATGATCACATTACTTATCCAGGAAATAATAGAGTCATACTCTCTGACTCCTCGATGATGTATTCAATTCTTGATAATAGGTATTTAGTATTTGAATTATTTAATGGAAATTCTTTTACAGAAATTCCTTCAAATCGGAATAATTTAAATGATATAAATCAGTTTTACAGAAATAATTTTTCATTTATGAAAATGGTTTTTGATATGTCTTCATTTGATTTAAAAAGAACTAAAGAAGAACTTTTTGCTGGTGATTATAGAATGAAAAATATAGAAGAACTTAGTAGTTCTATAGATTCATTAGAATATAATAAAAGTAAGCAGAGGTATGTGATGCTTAAAACCTCATCTGCCTTTTATGATTACCATATGAAAAATAATTTTGTTTTTCCTAAAGATGTTGAATACATAAGAGGTGAACTCAATGAATCTGATAAAGTTTTAGATTTCTATTCTAAGAAAAGTAAAAAAACTCTCTTTGATAATAAATATTATGATTCTTTATCAAAGAAATTAAGATTGAATAGCCTAATATATACTAGAGCATTAAATAGTGCTAGAAATATAAAGACTAATCTAAGTATTAATGCTGCTAGAATAAAATCTCAAGAATTTGAAATAAATAAAAATCAAATTGAGTTAATTAAAAAGTATGCTCAAGCATTTGCTTGTATATCTATGTTTTTAGTTGGTGCACCTCTTGGNGCACTAATTAAAAGAGGAGGTNTAGGTATACCTGTTATCATTTCAATCCTTTTTTACATNATTTATTANGTCTTAAATATNCTAGGTTTGAAATGGGCAAGAGAAGATCTTATATCTCCATTTCTAGCNGCNTGGATGTCAAATTTATTAATATTTCCATTAGGTATGCTGTTATTATATTTAGCTAGGAAAGACTCTCGAATTTTTGAGTANAATATAATAGAATCANTAAAAAGTAAATTTTTAATATTTCAGAAAAAACAATAAATATTTTTTAAACATTTTAATTTTCATATTTTTGCCACGATTTAAACAAATAATAATTTAAACTTTGACTAAGCATGTATTTAGATAAAGACGAGAAACAAGAGATTTTTAAAAATCATGGTCGGTTAAAGAAAAACAATGATACTGGTTCTGCTGAATCACAGATAGCTTTGTTTACTTATCGAATAAAACACCTTACTGAACATTTACAAAGTAATAAAAATGATCACTCCTCAAGAATGGGGCTATTAAGGTTAGTAGGTAAAAGAAGAAAGTTACTCAATTATCTCTCATCAAAACATATTGAGAGATATAGAGATATTATAGCAAAGCTTGACATTAGGAAATAAAACTATTTTCCTTCTTTTTCTTTATTCTATAGACTGATATCAATAAAATTACACAACTATGATAAAACCAATAAATGTAAGTACAAAACTTCCTGACGGAAGAGAGGTTTCAATTGAAACAGGAAAATTAGCTAAACAAGCAGATGGATCTGTTGTCCTCACAATGGGAAAGACCATGATACTAGCTTCAACTGTATCAAAGAAAGAAGCAATGGACAATGTGGATTTCCTTCCACTATCTGTAGATTACCAAGAAAAATTTGCTTCGGCAGGAAAGATTCCTGGTGGTTTTTTGAAAAGAGAGGGTAGGCTTTCAGATCACGAAGTATTAATTTGTAGACTTGTAGATAGGGTTTTAAGACCTTTATTTCCTTCGGATTACCATGCTGATACTCAGGTTATATTAAATCTTATTAGTGCTGATAAGGATGTTTTACCAGATGCACTTGCTGCACTTGCTGCATCAGCTGCTTTAACTGTTTCTGATATACCATTTAATGGACCAATATCTGAGGTTCGAGTTGTAAAATCTGATGGAAAATATATTGTTAATCCTACACCTGAACAAATTGATAACTCTACACTTAATTTAATGGTAGGTGCTTCATTCGATAATATTTGTATGGTAGAAGGTGAGTCAAAAGAAGTATCTGAAAATGAAATTATTGAAGCTTTAAAGGTTGCTCATGATGCAATTAAGTCATTATGTAAGCTTCAGAATGATTTATTGAAAAAAATAAAAAGTGATGGAAATAGAGATTACTCTCATGAAAAATCTGATGAGGATCTTAAAAAAGACATTATTGATAAAACTTACAATGATCTTTATAAGATAGCTGAAAAGGGCATAGCTGACAAAAAGAAAAGAGGCGATGCTTTTAATGAGGTACGAGAAAAATATTTAACAAGTGTAGAAGAAAATGAAGATTTTGATGAATTTTTATTCAAAAAATATTTTCATGATGTAGAAAAAGATGCTATTAGAAACGCTGTATTAGATAAAAAAATTAGATTAGATGGTAGAAAGTTAGATGAAATTAGACCAATATGGTCTGAGGTTGATTATTTACCTAATGCTCATGGTTCCTCAATTTTTACAAGAGGTGAAACTCAATCTTTGACATCTGTTACATTAGGAACAAAGCTTGATGAGCAGATGATTGATGGTGCAATGCATTCCGGATATAATAAGTTTATTTTACATTATAACTTTCCAGGATATTCAACAGGTGAAGTTAGACCAAACAGAGGTGCAGGTAGAAGAGAAATAGGACACGGTAATCTTGCACTGAGAGCACTTAAAAATATGTTACCTGCAGACGATGAAAATCCTTATACTATAAGAATTGTTTCAGATATCCTCGAATCTAATGGATCATCATCAATGGCAACAGTATGTGCAGGTAGTTTAGCACTTATGGATGCTGGTGTAGAAATTAAAAAACCTGTATCAGGAATTGCTATGGGAATGATCTCTGATTCTAAATCAGGTAAATATGCAATATTATCTGATATATTAGGTGATGAGGATCATTTAGGTGATATGGACTTTAAAGTAACAGGAACAGAAGATGGAATTACTGCTTGTCAGATGGACATAAAAATAGATGGTTTATCTTATGATATTCTATCTGAAGCATTAAATCAAGCTAAAGAAGGAAGATTACATATATTGAAGGAGATGTCTAAAACTATGAAGAGTTCTAGATCTGATTTGAAAGCTCATACTCCAAGATCTCATAAAATGTCTATTCCTAAAGATATGATAGGTGCTGTTATTGGTCCTGGTGGTAAAATAATTCAAGAGATTCAAAAAGAATCTGGTGCTACTGTTTTAGTTGAAGAGGTAGAAGATCATGGTGTTGTTAATATTTTTTCTTCAAATCAAGAGGATATGGATAACGCTGTAGAAAGGGTGAAAGCTATTGTTGCTGTTCCAGAAGTTGGTGAAACTTATGTAGGAAAAGTTAAATCAATAAAAGACTTTGGAGCATTTATAGAATTTATGCCAGGAAAAGATGGTTTACTACATATATCTGAAATTAAATGGGAGAGGGTAGAGTCAATGGATGGTATATTAGAGGAAGGAGAGGAGATTAAAGTTAAGTTAATTGAAGTTGATAGAAGAACTGGTAAATTTAGACTTTCAAGAAAAGCTTTAATCCCAAAACCTGAAAAATAAGAATTTATGTCATCAAAAGATGTTGATGTTTTAATTATAGGATCTGGACCAGCAGGATATACTGCTGCAATTTATACCTCAAGAGCTGGACTAAAAACCGTATTATACAAAGGAGACCAACCTGGCGGTCAATTAACTATCACGTCTGACGTTGAAAACTACCCAGGTTATCCGGAGGGTATAATGGGTCCTCAAATGATGATAGATTTTGAAAATCAGGCATCTAGATTTGGTGCTGATATTAGAAATGGTTTGATAAAA
>NZYP01000055.1 GCA_002702205.1 Flammeovirgaceae bacterium
CATTCCCATTAGACGATTTTGTACCCGACACAAACACAATCTTATCGAAGTTATTCGAGAAGTCTTGGAGTTGGTTATCTCTGTTACTCACCTGGCGACAGAGCGTATCGTTAACATTCACGTCTATCCCCGTCTTTGTTAGTTTGGTGACAATTTCATAAAACTTTTCTTTACTTTTAGTTGTCTGCGTGTAGGGAGTTAATGACTCTGGTAATTTGTCGAGGTCAAGTTCCTTAATATCTTGGAAGACAATAGCATCTTTCCCAGTCTGTCCCATTAGGCCCTTTACTTCTGGGTGTCCGTGTTTTCCGTAGATATAAATTTTCTCTTTTTTGTCGTGGGACTTCTTTATTCGATTCTGAAGTTTGAGGACCACGGGACATGATGCGTCCATCAACGTGATATTATTTTTTATGGCTAGGTCGTATGTTGAAGGAGGTTCTCCGTGTGCTCGAATTAGAACCTTAACATCTCTCATCTCTCTTAGCTCTTCGTGATCAATTATTTTGAGTCCCATATCTTCTAGCCTCTTAACTTCCATGTCGTTATGGACAATGTCTCCAAGGCAATAAAGTTCGCCATCTTGCTCTAAGATTTCCTCTGCAATCTCGATGGCATACTCCACACCGAAGCAAAAACCAGACTTAGTATCAATCGTTACATCTAGACCTAACATTCTACAAATTTAAATATTAAAAACTTGTTATTGTCTTAGACTTAAATTTTTCATAAAATGTTACATTCATCATAAGAAGAAGAAGGTTATAAAATATGTCTTCAAAAGGAATAGTTATCATTCTTATGGAAAGATTTTCACTGTTATTATACCACACAACTGGGTCTGTAGTATAATCAAAGTCAAAGTTCCCGTCTGTTAGAATGCCATTTATCAAGAAAAAAGGAATCTGAACATATAGAAAACTCACTAAAAAATTTGCGTGATATTTTCTTTCCTTGTAACTACTGTAAAGTAAGAAGATACCACAAAAGATAAAATTCCAGAATGTATAATCCCTATCACTATTTAGTGACCCGACAATAATTAATAAAATTCCTGAAATAAGAAAAACATATCGTGCTATCGAGTTATACTTTTTAACGTTGTGGAAATACTTCACGCTCTCATATATGAATACACAAGAGAAGGGTATAACTATAAAGAATAACCACTCCTCAACTGGCAGATAGAAAATTTTGAGGTTGCTTGTATGTACTTCACTAAATCCCCACACACCATTTTTTGTAAAAATAATATCCCAAATTATGAAGAAGGCTGCTGTTATGAGAAATGAAGGAAATAGGTATTTAAAATTTTTAGCGTACTGAAACCTCCTGTCCCATGAAGCGGCTAAGGGAAATGAGATTGTAAATAGCAGAAGGTAGAAGTAAAGGGTCATTTCAGATTAAGGTTAAATAACTTCTAATTAAGATAATAAATTTCTTAAAATTAGATACCCTTATCCTCTCTTCCTTAATCTGAATAGCATCTTTAGCCTGTATTTTGTGAAGTAGCTCGATATAATATCTATACGAGAGATAGACACCTGACCTTGCCACAGGTGGTAGCATCTTTATACCGATAAGAGCATTGCTGAAATCTTTAGCAATATCTTTCTCAATACTTTTTTTATCTGCTTCACTAAAGGTTTTAAATTTTACTTCAGGAAAGTAAACTCTTCCTCTTTCCTCAAAATCACTCCTTATATCTCTCAGGAAATTAACTTTTTGAAATGCTGAGCCTAAGCTTATTGCGTAACTCTCCAGTTTGTTATATTCTTTGTCATCACAAAAAACTTTTAAACACATCAGGCCTACTACTTCTGCGGATCCGTAGATATAGTCTTCGTAACTTTTTTGTGTAAAATCTTTCATTGTTAGATCCATCCTCATACTATCTAAAAATGCCTGGATATGATTTTTTTTAATTTTGTATTTGTGGACAACAGATTGGAAAGCGTGAAGAACTGGGTTCGTAGAAAATGTTTTTTTTATGGCATCATACGTGTCCTCTTCGAATTGGTCTAGAATAGCTTCCTTGTCTTGATCATGGAACGTGTCAACTATTTCATCTGCAAACCTTACAAATCCATATATTGCGTATATAGGCTTATGAATTTCCTTACCTAATGTATTGATACCTAATGAAAATGATGTGCTGTATTTCTTTGTGATTAACTCACTACAGTTAAAACTTACTTCTTCATAAAGTTTAATAGCGTCTCTCATGCAATGGCATTATCCTCTACACTTATTTAGGATTTTATTTTTGAATTCTGTGTCAGACTTCAAAATATCATAAAATGAATTTATGTAATCATCTAACCTCCTGAACTCTTTCTCGTCTAAGAATTCTTTAAAGCCGTTGAGTACGCTAAAAACTGAGTTCTCTTTAGAGATGTAAAATTCCCTCATATTAGAAAATGTTTGTGGATTTCTTTTACAGAGGCCCCTGTAAACTCTCTCTGTAACACTAGATATTTTTAGCATTGGATTTGGTTTGGCGTAGAATGCGTTAACCAATCCGCTGTGGTCGAAGTCATAGGGTATAGCAATCATCCTCCTACCATCGTAAAACATTTCGGTATTATGCTGGTATGCCATCGACCAATCTGTATTACCTATCATGTAAGAGAATAATGTGAAGTTTATTGCCGAAGAGTCTTTCACTGCTAGCGGACTCATTCTCCTCTTTGGGTATTTTTTTATTTCATGTCTATCAGCTACTTTATTATCATCCTCTACCAGAAAAGCAAACATCGTGTGCTCAATTTCTTTCCCGTTTTTTAGTTCAATTATCTTAAGAGAAACCGGTTGGGTTTTTAGGTGTACGTCTGAGAGTTCCTCAAAAAATTTATAAGCCATCCACTCCTTGTAAATTAGTTCGTCTTTATCTTTCTCATTTTGACATGGGACTACGAGTTTTAATTTTCTATTTCCATCAAATATTGTGTTTTGAGCTTGTTTTTTTCTTATCTCTAGTCTCATGGGTTTGAAGTAACATATCTTCTTCCTGAAGTTGCCTCTAACACGGACACGCGCGGTTATTGTATCCTCCCCAACGCCATCTCCTGAGAAAATCATTTTTGATTTTATGAATGTAGAATCGTTTGTGTTTTTATACAGTTCTTTGAAGTCAAATGACAACTGAAGCTTTAAGTTTAGGTCACCACCAAAAAGTTTATTTGACTGAGAATATGAGATATTAGTGTTAAGGATTAAATATATAACACTCAAAAATAGAATTTTAATCCTTTCTTTATTAAATTTCTTTCTCATGAACATTAAAAAATACACGGGTGCACTTAATATTAGGACAGTAATTTCATTAATTATTTCCGTGATTGCAACATGGTTAGCCTTTAAATACCAACTTTCATTTGACCTAGACTTAACTCTAATTTCTATAGCTGTTGTCTTTCCTCTCGTATTTACTTTGGGTAGTGCTTTCCAGAGAAGAGAGAAGGCCCTCGAACATCTAGGAAGGGCAAAAGGAGCTCTGGCTTCAATTAAATATATTTTCACCGTTTCAAAAGTGTCTGAGGCAGATAAGATAAGTATAGGTAAGCAGGTAATTGAAGTAAAATCTGAACTAATTAAGTTTTTATATTCAGAATCAAATGATAAGGAAGCATTAAATAATTCAATACAGAAAATAAAATTATTTATAGATAAGAACAGAGAATTCCTTGGTAGAAGTATTTCTGTTAGAGTTTACAGACTTATGAGAGATGTTATCATGGGAGTTGAAAATTCTATATCTATTAAGGTTCACAGAACTCCCCAAACAATAAGAGCATATTGTGAATTGTTTATATACATATTTCCCTTCTATTATGCTCCAACTCTAATCTATAATATTGGTTATTCTGGGCAATTAAATGAAATTGGTTCAACTTTTGGAGGAACAGAATATTTCGACACAACATTTATTGTTTATGCTTTAAATATTATCATATCATTCATATTGATATCACTCTTTAATGTTCAGGAACAGATAGAAAATCCATTTGATGGTGATGGAATCGATGACATTCAACTTGATAATTACGAGTTAGAATATTAGTTATATATTTTTTAATATCTCATTTGCCACCACATTTCCAGATATTATGGATGGAGGCACCCCAGGTCCAGGTACTGTAAGTTGTCCGCTGAAATATAAGTTAGATAGTTTTTTATTTTTAAGAGATGGCTTAAATATTGCTGTCTGAAATAGGGTGTTAGCCAGTCCGTAAGCATTCCCTTTAAATGAATTATAATCTTTCTTAAATTCATTTATAGCATAACTCTTTTTATATACAATATGATCCCTAATATTTTGTTTGGTAATCTTCTCAAGTCTTGATAGAATGAGTTCAAAATACCTATCCCTAATTATTTTATTATCCTCAAGATCAGGGGCCACTGGCATCAATAAAAACATATTTTCACAACCCTTAGGTGCTACTGTTTTATCGGATTTTGATGTAAATGAAGCATAGAAAAGTGGTTCGGAGGGCCACCTTGGAGTAGAATATATTTCCTCTGCATGATTTTCAAAATCTTTATCGAAGAAAAGACAATGATGTTTTACGTTTTTAAGCTTTTTGTCCAAACCAATATAAAAGATGAGAGATGATGGCGCTAGGACTCTCTTATTCCAGTAAGATTTTGAATAATTCCTAAACTTTTCTTTTAGTACATTTTGATCGAAGTGATGGTAGTCAGCAGAGCAAACAACGTAGTCTGCATCGAATGTCTTCTTTTCAGTTATGACATTTGAGATTGTCTTGTTAGAATAGTCAAATGATTTGACTTCTTCACTTAAATAAAACTTCACCCCTTTTTCTTTTGCTAGAGAAACCATGGCCTCAACTATTTTATGCATCCCACCCTCTGGGTACCATGTACCTAATTTTATGTCTGCATAATTCATAAGACTGTAGAGTGATGGGGTGTTTTTAGGTGTGGCACCTAAAAATAAAATAGGAAATTCTAAGAGCTTAATTATTTTTTCATTTTTGAAAAATTTTCTGATGTGTTTGTGCATGGAGTTGAAAATATCAAGCTTTAATGCCCCAGTTATAGTTTCTCTGTTTATAAATTCTTTTACTGAGAGGCTAGGTTTGTAGACTAAACTTTTCACACCTACATTATATTTTGTCTCAGCCTGAGTTATAAACTGATCGAGTTTTTCTCCTGCGCCCTCTTCAAGTTCTTCGAATAATTCTTTAAGTTCATCGTAATCAGCTGGGATATCTAACTTCTCGTTTTCAGGAAAATAAACTCTGTACGATGGATTTAATCTTTTTAAATTCACATAATCTCCAATTTCTTTCCCAAAGTCAGAGAAAAACTTTTCAAATACATCAGGCATCCAGTACCAAGAGGGGCCCATATCGAAGGTATATCCCTTAGCAGAGAATTTTCTAGCTCTGCCACCTACCTTAGAATTTTTTTCTAGTATATATACATTATGCCCTTCACTAGCAAGATAAGTGGCTGCTGATATGCCTGCAAATCCACTTCCTATTACACATATATTTTTTTTATTATTCATGCTAAAACTCTAGGTAACAATTTACCCACTCGCTATCAAACTCCATTTCGTATTTCTTGTAGAAATTCATACCAACCTGATTCCAGTCAAGGACTTGAAGAGACAAACCTATGCAATTTTGAATTTTTGCATGATCCAAAACAAAGTCAAAAATTTTTTTCCCAATCCCTTTTCTTCTTAAGGCCTCCTTAACTATTATATCTTCGAGATATAATACCTTTCCTCTCCAAGTAGAGTACCTGTAATATGTTAGAGCCATTCCCACTATTTTATTTTCATTTTCTGCAACGAATAATTCATACACAGGGTTTGGACCAAAACCGTCTAGTTCAAGTCTCTCAACGGAGTTCGTCACTTTGTCAAGCGCTTTTTCATATTCAGCAAGTTCTTTAATTAAATTAAATACTTCTGGAACATCAGATTTTTTACCAGGTCTAATTATCATTTAGAAATCATTTTAAAGCCAGTATATTTATGTAAGACCTCTGGAACAGCTATTGAATTTTCTTCCTGATTATTTTCAAGTATTGATGCTAATATCCTTGGTAGAGCAAGAGCAGATCCGTTGAGTGTGTGTGCAAGTTCTTTTGATTTTCCATCTTTAACTTTAAGATTCATTCTATTAGACTGGTATGTTAAGAAGTTACTAACTGAACTACATTCCAGCCACCTGTCTTGACCTGGAGCATATACCTCAAAATCATATGTTATGCTAGATGTAAAACCTAAATCCCCAGCGCACAAAAGAATTTTTCTGAATGGAATTTCAAGGCTTTCTATCAACCTCTGGACATGATCACACATACTATTAAGAGCATCTTCGGAACCATTTTTGTCATGTATCTGAACAATTTCTACTTTATCAAATTGATGAAGTCGGTTTAAACCTCTTACGTGAGAACCCCAAGAGCCTGCCTCTCTTCTGAAGCAGGGTGTGTAGGCAGCGTTCTTAATAGGCAATAAATTTGAATCCATTATTTTCTTATTATAAATATTAGTCACCGGAACTTCTGCGGTAGGAATTAAATATAAATTTTCATTTTCAAGTTTATACATTTGACCCTCTTTGTCGGGTAACTGACCAGTGTTTAGAGCAGAGTTCTCATTTATTAAAATAGGAGGTTGAACCTCTGTATATCCTTCCTCTCGAGCAAAGTCTAGAAAATAGTTTATCAGAGCTCTTTGGAGTATAGCCCCATCTCCAGTGTAGAGAGGAAAACCTGCTCCAGTTATGGAATTGCCTATTTCAAAATCAATAATATTGAATTCCTTTATAAGGTCCCAGTGAGGTTTTAGGTCTTTATCAACTTCAGAAACTTTCGATGAGTATATAACCTTATTTTCTTCATCACTTTTACCTTCTGGCACCCTGCTATCTGGAGTATTAGGTATCCCAAATAGAATCTCATTAATTTCATTTTCGGTCTTTTTAAGACCTTCTGCAATTTTCTTACTTTTCTCTTTTAACTCCTGAGATTTACTTTTTAAAGACTCGATTTCATCGGTTTCACCACTCTTAAAGGCTATACCGATTTTTTTAGAGAGGTTATTTGATTCATTAAATATCTTATCGATCTCTGTTTTCTGGGATTTTCTTAGGTTATCGGAATCTATCAAATCATTTAATTTCTTCTCTATTCCAGAAAGCCCCCTTTTTCTGAGTGCTTTCACTACGTTATCGAAGTCATTTCTGATCCTGGTTATTTCAAGCATGCCTAGGTTTTTTATTAATTTTGAATGAATTTTTGGTCTAAAACTCCAATCTAATAAAAATTAATTTTTTTTTTGACAAATTCAAGAATAATGGTATCATTGCGGAGTCAATTGTTACTGGGTCAACCTAAAAAACTCCCACTAACACACATTAATCTAAACTTTTTTCGATATGTACACAATGGACGAACTTAATGATAAGCTATTATCAGAGCTTAAAGAGATAACGGAGGAGCTCAAGATAAAGGGTGCCTCTAAACTATCTAAGCAAGACCTTATCTATAAAATATTAGATGAGCAGGCAATCTCAAAACCTAAGAAGGCCTCTTCAAAGTCTGAGAAGCCAAAAGAAGATGGTAAAAAAACTGTAAAAAAATCAGCCCCAAGAGGAAGGTCTAATGACAGAAGAGATACTAGAGTTAGAAAAGATAGGCCTGATCAAAGAAAAAACTCTGAATACGAGAAGAAGGTAAAAGAGTTTGAAGGAGTTATAGAGAGTGAGGGTGTTCTAGAGATGATGCAGGACGGATACGGTTTCTTGAGGAGTAGTGACTATAATTATTTGGCTAGCCCAGATGACATATATGTCTCTCCTTCACAAATTAAATTATTTGGTCTCAAGACAGGAGATACCGTACTAGGTAAGATAAGACCTCCAAAGGAGAATGAAAAATATTTTGCCTTGATTGAGGTTTCAGAAATTAATGGAAAGACTCCTGAAGAGGTTAGAGACAGAATCCCTTTTAAATATCTGACTCCGCTATTCCCTGAAGAGAAGCTTAACCTAAGTACAAACCAAGATAATTACTCTACAAGAATTTTAGATCTTTTCTCACCTATAGGTAAGGGACAGAGAGGAATGATTGTTTCTCAGCCTAAAACTGGGAAGACAGTTCTTCTTAAGCAAGTTGCTAACGCTATTGCCGAGAATCATCCTGAGGTCTATCTTATGATACTTTTGATAGATGAGAGACCTGAGGAAGTTACAGACATGGCGAGAAGTGTTAAGGCAGAAGTTGTTTCTTCTACTTTTGATGAGCAAGCTGAAAGACACGTTAAGGTAGCAAATATCATATTAGAGAAAGCCAAGAGAATGGTAGAGTGTGGTCATGACGTTGTAATACTTTTAGATTCTATAACTAGGCTTGCAAGAGCACACAATACAGTTATACCTTCATCCGGAAAAATTTTATCGGGTGGTGTTGATGCAAATGCTCTTCATAAGCCAAAAAGATTCTTTGGTGCAGCTAGAAATGTTGAGAAAGGTGGCTCTTTAACTATTTTGGCAACCGCCCTTATAGAGACAGGCTCAAAAATGGATGAGGTCATATTTGAAGAGTTTAAAGGAACTGGAAATATGGAGCTTCAGCTAGATAGAAAATTATCTAATAGAAGAATATATCCTTCAATCGATGTAACTGCATCTGGTACAAGAAGGGAAGATCTCCTAATAGATAAAGATGAGTTGTCAAGACTTTGGATTTTAAGAAAGTATCTTGCTGATATGAATTCAGTTGAAGCAATGGAGTTTTTACTCTCTAAAATTAAGGGTACAAGAAATAATGAGGAATTTTTAGTTTCAATGAATGGTTAATTAACCAGATTTATCAATTTTTTCTTCACAATTATTTTATAAAATAAATATTAATTCCTACTTTTAACTCCATGTTTTTGAAAACAGGAAACGTGGAAAATCAGAGAATTTATAATGTGGTTAATAATGACTACAGGTACGCCAAGGTACTGGATTCGTTTGGAGTCAACTTCTATAAATGTGGCAATCTTACTATAAATGAAATCTGTAAAATAAAGGGAATAAAAAAAGAATCGTTATTAGGATACAGGCTATCTCTAGATGAATCTTTCGACTTAGACTTTGATACATTAGAGAATTCTCCTCTAAACTTAGTGATTGAATATCTCAAACATAATCATAGCTATTTCATAAAGAATAAACTCCCTTATATAAAAGACTTAATTTCTAACCTAGATATTGAAGACAAATCTTATCCATTTTTTAAAGATCTAAAATTCATCTTCCCTATTTTTTACGAAGACTTTGTAGATCACATATTAGAAGAAGAAAAGTTTATATTTACCCATATCCAAAATTTATCTAGCTCAAGAATTAAAGACTCAGACCACGCTAAACTATTTTTTGCTCTTAAAAATATTTCTTTGAAAGAAATAGCTGATGAGCATATGAATGAAGATTCTGAGATGAGCGGTATCAGAGGTCTAACAAAAAACTATTCACTTGATAATATAGAAAATCTTCACCTCAAGGTAATATTTCAAGAGTTAAAGGATTTTGATAATGAATTAGAAATCCATTCAGATATTGAAAATAAAATTTTATTTCCAAGAGCTCTAGAACTTGAAAATCTAATCTCAGATAAGATTAGAAATATATCATTTCTTAATTAATGGCAAGAATTCTTTGTTTTGATTACGGAGCCAAGAGGGTAGGTGTAGCCGTAACTGATGATCAAAGGATAATATCAACACCCTTACTCACATGTGAAAATAAAAACATATTTGATTTCATANAATCATATCTGAATGAAAANGAGGTAGATCTCTTCCTTGTGGGGATGCCTTTAGATTTAAGGGGAGAACCTACAGACTCTACTTCAATTACAAAAGAGTTCATGGCCAAGTTAGCTGCTNAGTTTAGCTCTGTTAAGATCGAGACTTATGACGAAAGATACACCTCAAAAATAGCTAAGGACTCATTGATTTTTCTTGGAAAGAATAAAAAATATAGAAGAAAAAAAAGTAATATTGATAAAGTTAGTGCTAGTTTAATTTTACAGTCTTACTTAATTAGAAACTCATGATATATCCTATAACTCTGTACGGAGACCATGTCCTTAGANGAAAAGCTGATGATNTAGTTGAGGGGGAGATAGATGTAAAGAAGCTNGCCGAAGATATGTATGAGACTATGCATAGCGCTGATGGTATAGGTCTTGCGGCTCCGCAGATTGGAATATCTNNAAGAATTTTTGTTGTAGACGGCTCGATGTTGGAGGATGAGCAAATGAAAAAATTTAAGCAAGTTTTTATAAATCCTGTNATTGAAGGAGAGAGTGGAGAAGTTTGGGATTTTGAGGAAGGGTGCCTCAGCATTCCNAATGTTAGNGGTGATGTATCTAGAAAGTCGTCAATTAAAGTCACATACTTTGATGAGTCATGGAATAAAAAAACAGAGGAATTCGATAGCATGAGGGCAAGGGTTATCCAACATGAATTTGATCATATAGAGGGCAAGCTCTTTGTAGACTACCTATCTCCTCTTAAAAGGAAACTACTTAAAAATAAATTATCTGAGATCATGAAAGGTAAAGTAGATGTAGCTTATAAAGTAAAAAAAATATAATGATTACGGAGGTAACAGAACTATACAAGATATTTAAGACAAGTTCTGGTGTTTCCACAGATACTAGGACAGTTAAAAAAAATAANATATTTTTTTGTCTGAAAGGTGAAAACTTTGATGGCAATGACTTTGCTCTTGAGGCTTTAAATAAAGGCGCACTTTGCTCTGTTGTGGACAACCCAAGTATAAGTNATAAGTCAAATAATATTTTATTAGTTCAGGATNCTCTCAAAGCTTTACAAGATCTTGCTATTGTTCACAGAGACAACTTAAAGATACCTATTGTTGGGATAACAGGTTCAAACGGAAAAACTACTACAAAGAATTTGATTGAAATTGCNCTTGGAATAAAGTTTAAGGTATATGCTACAGAAGGAAACCTAAACAACCACATAGGGGTGCCGCTTAGTATTTTAAGTATTTCTGATAAGCATGAGGTTGGTGTTATAGAGATGGGAGCAAGTTCTGTTGGGGACATAGAGGTTTTATGTAAGATAGCTAAGCCTTCATGTGGTTTGATTACAAATATTTCTAATGCGCATATCAAGGGTTTTGGATCATTTGAAGGTGTTGTCAGGGGAAAGTCCGAGCTGTATGATTTTCTTAACAAGAATGGAGGTCAGATCTTCTTAAATATCAAAGACAAGACAATTAAAAATTTTACCAAAAGATTTGAAAGTGCTATCCAGGTAGAAGGGGAAAATTCAAATATTGAAGTAGAGGTTATTAATTCGCCTAGTGGTGAGGAGATGTATGAACCAGAAATTATATTTAAAGTCAAAGATGAAAAGAATGGACTTGAAGAGCTTAGGGTTTCAAAACTATTTGGAAGGTACAATTATGAGAATATAGTAATGGCGATTTCTGTCGCTAAGTTTTTTGGAATAAGTGAGTCTGAATCTTCTAGAGGTATTTGCTCCTCTGAATTACCTTCAAATAATAGGTCAGAAGTTATATATGTAGATAAGTCTACAATAGTTCTTGACGCCTATAACGCGAACCCTATCTCTATGAAAAATGCGATAGAGTCTGTTATGAAATTTTCAGATAATGAGAAGATCCTTATTTTAGGTGACATGAATGAGCTGGGTGAAATTTCGTCTACGGAACATAACCGGTTGGGACTTCTCACTTCTAAATTAAATTTAAAAAATTGTTTTTTAGTTGGTGAGAAAATGCTTGCCGCTCATGATATTAACAAAGAATCAAGATGGTATAAAGACTATGATGAGATGGAAAAAGCTCTATCTGTAATGGAGTTTTCAGGGGTTGATGTTCTTGTAAAGGGCTCTAGAAGTTTGAGGTTAGAGAGGGTAGTTGATCTCCTTAAGAGAATATTATCTTAATATTTGTTGTAAATAGTTTTACTCCAATAGCAAGAAGAATAATACCAAACACTTTCCTTAGTATATTTATACCCTGACTTCCTATCATCTTCTCGATTTTTTCTGAGGACTTTAATACAATATAGACTAAGACCATATTCACAATAATTGCCAAAATAATATTGATATTACTAAACTCAGATTTGA
>NZYP01000056.1 GCA_002702205.1 Flammeovirgaceae bacterium
CTTTCATTGACTTCAAGTTATTTATATTTAATTAAAAATCTAAAAAAATAATAAATTCATCATATTTGTAATATATGATTAACGAAAATACCATTCAAGAGATTAAAGAAAGACTAGATATTGTTGAAGTTATTGGTGATTTTGTTTCATTAAAAAAATCTGGTTCAAGTTATAAAGCTTTAAGCCCCTTCACATCTGAAAAAACCCCATCTTTTTTTGTTTCTCCATCTAAACAAATATTTAAATGTTTTAGCACTGGAAAGGGCGGTGATGCAATTGAGTTTTTAAAGGAAGTTGAAAGTATGTCATATGTTGAATCTCTAAAATATTTGGCAGAAAAATATGGTGTTGAGATTGAAGATTCAGATGATTACTCTCCTCAGAATACAGAAAAAGAAAGTTTACTGATAATTCTTTCAAGGGCCAATGAGTTTTTTATGAATAATTTAAAAACTGAGAGTGGCCAGAACTTTGCTATGACATACCTACAACATAGAGGTGTCAACGCTGATATGATTAAGAAATTTAATATTGGTTATAGCAATGAGGATTGGGATTCATTACTTAAACACTTAATCAAAAATGGATTTGATGAAACTTTAATTGAAAAGGCAGGCTTAATAATAGTAAAGGATAATAAAAAGTATGACAGGTTTAGAAATAGGTTAATGTTTCCAATTCATAATATAACTGGAAAGGTTATTGCTTTTGGTGCAAGACAGATAAAAGAAGAGAAAAAACAACCTAAATATATTAATTCCCCAGAGACCTTATTGTATATTAAAAGCGATATCCTTTACGGACTATATCAATCTAAAAATGAGATAAGGAAAGAGGATAAGTGTTATTTAGTTGAAGGGTATACTGATGTCATATCCTTATACCAGATAGGAATCAATAATGTTGTCTCATCCTCAGGGACCTCATTAACGACTGGTCAAATAAAACTTTTATCTAGATACACTAAAAATATCACAATACTATTTGATGGTGATGAGGCCGGATTGAATGCTTCATTGAGAGGAATGGATTTAATATTAGAGAATGATTTAAACGTTAAAATTGTCTCCTTACCAAAAAATGAAGACCCTGATAGTTTATCAAAAAAAATGAACGAATCAGAGTTTAAAAATTATTTAAATAGCAATGAGACTGACTTGATAAATTATAAAGTCAAATTATTAAATGAAAATTATAAAGATGATCCAATTAAGAAATCAGATATGATATTTGATATTGTAAAATCTATTTCAAAAATACCTAACTCTATAAAAAGGTCTGTTTTTATAAAGGAAACTAGCAATTCTCTAAATATTAATGAAAACTCATTAATTACTGAGATGAATAAATTATTAATCAATAAGAATACTTCTAGATCACAAGACCTATCAACACCTCAAAAATCAAAAAGTGATAAAATAAAAATTAATAATGTCATAAATCATCATGAGAGGGAATGTGTAAGAATGTTGGTTAATTATGGGACAAAAGATTTTGAGGTTATGGGTCTAGATAGAAGATCTTTTATCGAATATTTTTTAAGAGAAATTGAAGATGTTGACTTTACAAATGAGAGTTACATACAGATAATTAAAACATTTAAGGAAGAGTTTAATAGAGATAACATTATTGATATTAATTATTTTTTTTCTGAAGAGTATGACTCAATTAAAAACGAGGTTATCGACCTATCAACCTCAAAATATGAGATAAGTAATAAGTGGAAAGATAAATTTAATATTCATGTCTCTGAAGAGTCAGACTCTTTGAAAAAAACTACGTACAATAATATATTAAGACTTAAGTTTAGATTAGTAAAGAAGATGATTAACGATAATCTAAAAAATTTAAATAATGAATCTAATAATATAAATGAGGAAGAGATTATTAAAATTCATAACAAATTAAAATCTACTGAAATAGAGATAGCAAAACAATTAGGTAACGTAACATCTATATGAAAAAATTAAATACAATACCAGAGGCAATAGAATCTATAAAAAAAGGTGAAGTTATAATAATCGTTGATGATGAATCAAGAGAAAACGAAGGTGATTTTGTTTGTGCATCCTCTATGGTTACACCAGAGGTTATAAATTTCATGTCAAAAGAGGGAAGAGGACTTATTTGCTGTTCTTTAGAGTCAGATAGATGTGAAGAACTTAATTTAGATTTGATGGTTGGAAAAAACACTGATAAATTTGGCACTTCTTTTACAGTTTCTGTCGACTTTAAGGGAGGAGGTGTTTCAACTGGTATATCAGCGTCTGATAGGTCAAAGACAGTAAAAGCACTGGTTGACAAAAAAGTTAATTCAGATCATTTCTCTAAACCAGGTCATATATTTCCATTAAAATCATTAAAGGGAGGTGTTTTAAGAAGAGCTGGTCATACAGAAGCATCCGTAGATCTACCAAGATTAGCTGGTCTGTATCCATCTGGAGTCATTTGTGAGATTTTAAATGATGACGGTACTATGGCTAGATTAAATAACTTATTTGATGTAGCAGAAAAACATAAAATGGTCATTATATCCATTAAAGATCTTATAAACTATAGGTTGAAATCTGAAACGCTAATAGAAAAGAAAGTATCAATAAAGTTACCTACTAAATTTGGTTCATTCGACCTTATAGCGTATGAGCAAGTCAACTCAAAAGATACTCATATAGCTCTTAAAAAAGGGAATTGGGATGATGAAGATGAGGTATTGGTAAGAGTTCATTCCTCATGCGTTACCGGTGATATATTAGGTTCACTAAGGTGTGATTGTGGATCTCAATTAAAGATGGCTATGAACCAAATAAATGAGAACGGGAAGGGCCTGCTTCTTTATATGAATCAAGAGGGAAGAGGTATAGGTTTAATTAATAAATTAAAGGCTTATGAACTTCAAGAAAAAGGTTTTGATACTGTAGAAGCAAATCATAAGTTAGGTTTTAAAATGGATCACAGAGACTACGGTGTTGGAGCTCAAATATTAAAAGATTTAAAAATTAAAAAAATTAATCTTCTTACAAACAATCCAAAAAAAAGAATTGGACTGGAGGGGTATGGAATTAAGATTGTAAAAAATACAAAAATAGAGGTCACCCCAAATTCGTATAATCTTAAATATCTTGAAACGAAAAGAGATAAAATGGGTCATGATATTTTGAAGAAATAAATTTTTAATGAATAAAGTTATTTTTTTTCTTTTTATTTCATTGAACATTAATGCTCAGCAATTCCCGAGTGATTTATGGCATCCAGGTCTTCTCGTAACCAATGAAGGTGATTCAATTAAAGGAGATTTAAAATATGATTTTGAAAATCAATCAATTCAATTAGATAACGGAAAAACATTAAAGGCTTACAATGTCAATAATTTATATTTTTTTGAAATATATGATGAGACAATTCGAGATTACAGACAATTTTATTCCTTAATGTATGAAGTTGGTTATAACTATAGTGTTCCCGTTCTATTTGAAATTGTGATTCAAGGTAAATTAAGTCTTTTGTTGAGAGAGAGAATTGTAGCTGAATCTATATCAAATAATTATTTTCCCTCTTATTATAGTTACAGTATGATACCAAGATTTAATAATAACTATAGTTATATAAATAAAGTCAAATACGACTATTTTTTTCTTGAGAATAATGGAAAAATCATAAAATTTAATGGTAAGAAAAGAGACTTATATAATGTAATGTCTGATAAAGCAGAATCTATGAAAACTTATTTTAATAAGAATAGAATTAATCTTAAAAAAATGAGTGATCTTGCAAAAGTTATAAACTATTATAACAAAATATAAACATGAAGAAACCTTTAATTCTCGTAACTAATGATGATGGAATTGATTCAAGAGGTATTAGACATCTTGTAAAAATCATGGGTCAATTTGGTGAAGTAGTTATTGTTGCTCCAGATAGTCCTCAGTCAGGAATGGGTCATGCTATAACAGTTGGTGATAAATTAAGATTGGTAAAATCAGATATTTTTGATAATGAAATATCATATAAATGCAGTGGAACTCCAGCAGATTGTGTTAAAATAGCTAAGCATCATTTACTGAAAGATAGAAAAATTGATTTAATAGTTAGTGGAATTAATCATGGAAGTAATTCATCAATTAGCGTATTATATTCTGGTACTATGTCAGCTGCAATAGAAGGAGCTATTGAAAATACACCTTCAATTGGATTTTCTCTTTGTGATTATGATCCAAATGCTGACTTATCTCACTCAACCCCATTTATTGAAAAAGTTGTTCAAAATGCTCTTGATAATGGAATTCCAGATTTAGTTGCCCTTAATGTTAATATTCCTGCCATCTCAGATGAAAAAATTAAAGGAATAAAAATATGTAAACAAGCCAATGCAATTTGGGAAGAAACATTTGATAAGAGATACGATCCATATGGCAGAGAATACTACTGGATGGTAGGGAATTTTGTTAATCATGATAATGATCCAAATAATGATGAATCTGCTATAAATAATAATTATGTTTCAATTGTTCCATGCAAATTTGATTTAAGTTCAAAAAGAGGCTCTGATTATTTAAAAGAGAATTGGAAAATTTAGGGATCAATATCTATGTTAATTAAAACATCAGTGAATTTTTTATTCATTTTAATCTTTTTTAAAAAGCTGTAAAGCTTCTGTTTTTTTATTTTAAGATTATTTATTTCTATTAACTTGATTATTATATCGTATTTTTTTCCATCACTAGAAATGCCAATATCACTAATTTCAAGATCATTAAATTTTTTTACTAAATCTTGAAATAATGAAGAACCAAGTTTAGTGTTATTTTCTTTCTTTGGAGAGTTTATTTCTACCTTTATTATTTTAGAATAAGGAGGAAACTTAAATATTTTTCTTTCTTTTAACTCACTTCTAATAAACGTTTTATAATCTAATTTTAGAGCGTTTTGTAAAATAGGACTCTGTGATTCATTAGTTTGAATTATAACCTGAATAGAATCTTTATATCTTAAATAATTTATAGTCTTAAATAGTATATTAAAAATAATTTCATTTGATTTATAATTAGCCTTTAGCCTAATTTTTTCTGGTTCAATAAGAACAATCAGGTCAAATTTATCGAATAATGTGTTGAAGAGAATTGACTGATTTCCAATTAAAACATCATACTCACATATATTTTGAATTAATCTTTCAATTTTAGATTTTGATACAAGATTTTTTTTAATAATTTCTTTTACTAATATCCTTTTTCCATTTTTTAAAAGTGACTTTTTAATTTCTTCAATATTTGAGGTGAA
The DNA here is from genome assembly GCA_002702205.1 of Flammeovirgaceae bacterium. Lineage (GTDB taxonomy): Bacteria > Bacteroidota > Bacteroidia > Cytophagales > MED-G16 > MED-G16. The sequence goes on from NZYP01000056.1 coordinate 5,278, forward strand.
TGGTGAATATATTAATGTCTTCTTATTTTTCTTTACTCTATTAGAAATTTCCTTTTTTATTTCATCAGTAAGAATTCCATCATATTTTTCTTTAATTCTACTTTCCAATATATTAATTACTCTAACTCTGTTGTTCAGTTTTAATTTATTTTCCTTTTCGTTATTTACTAATTGGTATTTTTTATCTATTAAATTATTTGTTGAATCAATAGAAGGAAAATTACAAAGTAAATTAATTTTACAATTATGAATTTTTGACAACATAACTGCTGAATCTCTTGTATTAAACCTTATAACTTTATCACTTTCTTTATATGATATGTCATTTTCATCTAATATATAAATACTACTAAGATTTGAAAATGGCAAAAATAAAGCTGATTTAACCCCTATTACAATAGTGTCTTTTTCATTATTAATATTTTTCCATATGTCTCTTATTTCTTTATCTGACCTGCTAGAATCATATAAACAACTCTTAAACTTTAATTTATTTTTTATCTCATAAGATTTTAAAATATTAGGTGTTAGAATCAGAATTTTATAATTACTTCTTTTCTGAGATTTTATTTCTTTATTTAAAAATGAAATAAAGTTAGTTGAATCATCAACTACTATATTTGAAATGAATTTACTTTTATTATTTGTTAAGTCAGAAATTAATTCTTTTGATTTTATATTAAATATGTGTTTTGGAAATAAAGAATTAAATACTTTAGGTAACTCTACCATGTAGTATTGACTTATCCATTTTAAAAATATTATCTGTTCATTAGAAAATAATTGATGACCAACTGATATAATTTTTTTAACAGGAAATGATATCTTTTTTTCATAGCATTTTGATATAGTAATTCCATTTACACTTTCGTTGTTATTTCCAAATGGCACTTTTAAAATTGTGCCAATACTAATTTTAGAGGTAGCTAAATATGTATAATAGTTATTTAAGGGGAGAGGAATGATAACGTCAACTAAATATTTTTTTTTCATTATATGTGAAAAATCAATTTAGTAAATGTTAAAAGTTTTTTTAAAAAAAATATTTATTTTTTTTCTTTTTCGGATTTAGGTTCTCCCTCTTTGTCTTCGGAATTTGAAGATGTATCAACTTCAATTTTATTTGATTCTTTACTTTGACTTTCAGATTCTTCTTTTTTAGACTCTTTAACTTTTTTCTTTTTTTTCTTAGGGATTGTACCTGTCACATTTAGTAATATTTCATGAGTAACATCTTTATGTAATTTTAAAAATACGGTATATTCTCCAGTAGAATTAACTTTTGAGCTAAGTGTTACATTCCTTTTGTCAATTTCAAAACCTTTTTCAGATAACATTTTAGTAATTTGGGCTGTTGTTACTGATCCAAAAACTTTATCATCAGCACCAGATTTTAATTTAATTTCTAAGTTCAGATCACCAATTTTCTTTGCAATTTTTTCAGCTGACTTTAAAATCTCTTCTTGTTTTTTTACAGTTTGTTTAAGTTTTTCTTCTAATACTTTTGAATTAGATTTATTAGCTAGTACCCCAAGCCCTTTGGGTATGAGAAAATTTCTACCATATCCGTCTTTTACGTTAACCTTCTCATCTTGAAAGCCAAGTCCAGGAACATCTTTAATTAATATAACTTTCATATTATTGTGAGTCTGTTGTGTATGGTAAAATAGCCAAATGTCTTGCTCTTTTTATAGCCTGAGTTACTTTTCTTTGATATTTTAGGCTTGTACCAGTAATTCTTCTAGGAAGAATTTTTCCTTGATCATTTATAAATTGTTTTAGGAAGTTTGGATCCTTATAATCTATGTACTTAATACCACTTTTTTTGAATCTACAAAATTTCTTTAATTTACTTGACCTGTCAATTGATTCGTTTTGTAGGGCTGAATTAAATTGATTTCTCATTTTTTCTCTTTTTTCTTTTTAAATTCTCCTTTAGCTCTTCTAGCATTGAATTCTATACCGTCTTTACACAAAGAAACGGTCATATATCTTAACACAGATCTATCTCTTTTTAATTCAACTTCTAAGTTTTTTACGACACTAATGTCTGAAGATTCAAATTGGAATAAATGGTAGAAACCAGAATTCTTTTTATTTATAGGATATGCAAGCTCTTTGAAGCCTAAACTTTCGTTACATATAAACTTAACTTTATTTGAGTCAAGTTGTTTTTTATATTTTTTGACAGTATCCTCTACCTGTTTTTCAGATAGAACGGGGTTTATTATGAATACTGTCTCGTAATTTTTATTCATAACTCTATCTTAATTGAGATGCAAATCTAATGTTTTGATTGAAAAAAAATAATTATTTGATGATAAATTCACTTCTTCCAATTTCATAGTCGTTTGTGTATAAAAATACTTCGTATGTTCCTTTGTCTAAATCTTCACTTTTGGTGTACTCTAAATTATATTTCATCTCTGATTTATCAATTAGAATATCATCTTTAATTGAATAAAACATCTCTCGTTTTTCATAAGTAAATGACCCTGATCCTCTTGAAATATCATATAAGACTTGACCTGAAGGCTTTATAATTCTTAAGTAAATTCCAATAACTTGAATTTTTGAAAGTGAGTTTTCTAAAACAGTAAACTCTATATTTATTTTTGAAAGAGATCTTTCTTTAAAAGAATTTAATTTTTCTGTACCATTTCTGTAAATTCCTTTTACTTGAATATTCTTCAACTCAAGTCTACCTGCAACCTCAATTTGTTCTTCAAGTTTTTTATTAGATCTGTTAATAGTACTTATTGTACTATTTAAATTATTAATTTCAACTTTTTGTTCTTTGTTCTCTTCAAATAGTTGTTCATTTAACTTCTTTAATTTTTCTATCTCTTCGTCTTGAGCTATTAGTAACTCTCTATATCCTTCAACTTTACCTTGTAATCTATTTATTTGTGCATATGCTCTACTTCTGAACTCTCTTTTTTCTAATTCTATATTTTCCTTTAGTATAAGTAAAGAGTCAATATCACCACCCAACTGAGAAATGGTTAAAATTTTATCATTCAAAACATTTGATACTGAGTCAAGATCTAAGTATAGTTCATCAAGTTCATTTTGTTGTTTAATTCTTATCTCTTCATTTTTATAATTATTATAAATAAAATATATAGATATACCGAGGAAAAATATAATCGAGCAACAGAGTATATATATTAATTTTCTATCTTTCATATACTAAAAGTATTTAAATCAAAATTAATCCAAAATGAGAGTAAAAATTGAGGAATCTTGGAATAATGTATTAGAAAAGTTTTTTATAAAGGATTATTTTAAGCTTTTAGTTCAAAAAATTAAAAATGAATATAAATACCATAAAATATACCCCAAGGGAGATAAAATATTTAATGCGTTTAATTTATGTCCATTTGACTCATTAAAAGTTGTTATTATAGGTCAAGATCCATACCATGGAAAAGGTCAAGCTAATGGGCTATCATTTTCCGTAGAAAAAAATATAAAAATACCTCCATCTCTAAAAAATATATTTATTGAATTAAAAAATAATTATCCAGAATATGAATATACAGATGGTGATTTATCTAGATGGGCAAATCAGGGTGTTCTATTACTTAATTCAGTTTTAACTGTTAGAAAATCAGAACCAGGATCTCATTCTAATATAGGATGGGAAAAATTTACTGACTTTGTTATTAAAAATATCTCTTCTAAAAAAAGAAATGTAGTTTTTTTGTTGTGGGGAAAATATGCTCAATCAAAAAGCAGATTAATAGATGAGAATAAACATCTAATATTAAAATCATCTCATCCATCACCATTCTCTGCTCACAAAGGTTTTTTTAAAAATTTTCATTTTAAGAAGACTAACGAATATCTTCTTTCAAATAATATAAATGAAATTAATTGGTGATTTTATCTTATGATATTAAGAAATCTACTCCATCTAATAGCTTTAAATAAGTTATCTTCCTTATAATCATATGAGAACCAAATAAATGAGGCTTCACCAAGAACATGGTCATGTGGGACAAATCCCCAAAACCTAGAATCTTCAGAATTATGTCTATTATCTCCCATCATAAAAAAGTAATCTTGCTTAAAAGTATAGTTGTCAACAACTTCATTACCTATATAAAGAATTTCTTCTTCTATTTTTGCGTTGTTATTTTTTTCATAATCAGTAATAACATTTCCATACTTAGATAAATTATCTTTATTTATTTCAATGCTAAGACCTTTAAAGGGTATTAGTAGAGGACCGTAATAATCTGTGTTCCATATATATTTATTATTAGGGTAGATTCTATTTGCGGCGACTGTTTTGTCCATTCTGTAAACTGAGATACCGTTTACAAATGATTCTTTACCAATTGCTTCAGCGTTTTCTTTATTTGTGTTTATGTAGTAACCATTAGTAACTTTAGTGTACTCCCAAATACTATATTTTTTAAAAATCCTATCATTTATTGTAGTCTGAGTACTTAAAAAATAACGATTTTGGATACCTTCTGGTTCAGTAGTTTTTTCTGTATTAATTAAAATATCTCCATTATCTATAGAAATTGTATCTCCAGGTAAGCCAACACATCTTTTTACATAGTAGGTTTTTAAATCTACTGGCTTATCGATTTCTGATGGGTAATTAAAAACAACAACATCTCCTCTTTCAATATTACTGAATCCAGGAAGTCTAAATTGAGGTAGTTTTATCCAGTCAAGATAGGATGGTATATTGGTTCCCCATATTTTTTGATGTGTGAGGGGAACTTGAAGAGGCGTCATTGGTGTCCTAGGACCATAATTCAATTTATTAACAAACAAAAAATCTCCAACTAATAAGGTATTTTCCATTGACGGTGTTGGAATAGTAAATGCCTCAAATGTAGCCCATCTTATAAGAGTAGCAGCTACTACAGCAAAAAGTAAAGCATCAAACCATTCTCTAATAGGACCTTTTTTCATGATTTAAAATTAATATTTAAATAGTTAAATTAATAATATTAAAAGTTTATGTTAAGAGAAATACCTACAACATTTGTATTATTAATATTTTTTAAACTCGGTTTGATTCTTAATGATATATTATCGTTTGTATCAAAATCTTTTAAATGTGCAAAAATATGTGCATCAGCTATGTTAAGAAGATAATATACTCCAGAGAAAATAATAAGTAAGTCTCTATTTCTCCTCCAAAAATCCATGTTTCTTTCTAATGAACTTTGACTAAAATTAGGGTAGGGGTTTAGTGTTAATGCATCTTCATCTGTTTCATATACTAAAGCTGTTCTGAATTCTTGATACATATCATTATTAAATTTTATGTAATGGCCAATTACGGAATACCCACCAAAAATAATAGGAATCTTCCAATACTGTTTATTATATACCTGACCTAATCCAGGTACAAAAGCAGATAGCCTTGTCGCTTTTTTTATATTTTTATTTATACTGTAAATGGTATCTATATTCTCTTGAGAAAATAATGAGTTGTTTAGAATCAATGATAAAAGTAAAACTCTAACCATTATATAATATCTAAAATTTCAAGTATTCTATTTAGATCATTAGTTGACTTATATGGTATTATTATTTTTCCTTTAGAGCTATTGCCTGAGGTAAAAATTTTGGTTCCAAAATGAGAGGATAATTTTCCTTCAATTTTTTCTATTTCTTTTGACTTAAAAACTGCTTTTTTAGATTTTTTAATTCTATTTAATGATCTTACTAATTCTTCTGTTTTTCTTACAGATAATCCTTTTTTAACAATAGCATTATATATCTCTAACTGAACTTCACTTTTTTCGATAGTGATAAGTGATCTGGCATGACCCATCTGTATTATATTTTCTAAAATCCCATTTTGTATAGAAGGAGGTAACTTTAATAATCTGAGATAATTATTAATTGTAGACCTATCTTTCCCAACCTTATCTGCTAATTCTTCTTGACTAATTTTAAGGTCATTTAGTAATTTTTTGTATGAAATTGAGATTTCTATTGAATTAAGATTTTCTCTTTGAATATTTTCTATAAGTGCAAGTTCAAGCATTTCTTTCTCCTCAGCATCTTTTATAAATGATGGTATTCTTTTTAATCCAGCAACTTTTGATGCACGAAACCTTCTCTCACCAGATATTAATTGAAATTTATTTTCAGATAATTTTCTAACAGTAATTGGTTGAATTATCCCATAATTTTTAATTGATATAGAAAGTTCTTTTAGATTTTTATCATTAAATTTTTTTCTTGGTTGATCCGGATTAATCTCAATTTTATTAATCTCAATTTCTTCGAATAAATTATTCTTAATATTTTGATCATTTTCACTCAATAAAGAACCTAATCCTCTTCCTAAAGTATTTCTTTTATTTACCATGATACTTTAATACTTTCATTTTTATCTACTAATTCCTTAGCTAAATTTAAGTAGCTTAATGATCCTTTACAATTTGCATCGTATGATATTGCAGGAATTCCAAAAGAAGGAGCTTCGCTTAGCTTTACATTTCGCGGTATAATAGTATCGAATACTAATGACTTAAAATGTGTTTGAACTTCTTCAACAACTTGATTACTTAACCTTAACCTAACATCATACATACTCATTAAAATACCTTCAATTGTAAGCTCTTTATTTAATTTAGATTGAATTAATCTAATTGTTTCAAGAAGTTTTCCTAATCCTTCTAAAGCAAAGTATTCACACTGAACTGGAATAATTACTGAATCGGAGGCAACTAATGAATTTACGGTAACAATCCCAAGAGATGGAGAGCAATCAATGATTATAAAGTCATATTCATCTCGTATTTTACTTAAACATTTTTTCATCCTATTATCTCTATTCTCCAAGTCAACCATCTCAACTTCAGCACCTACTAGATCTATACCTGAAGGTAATAGCTCTAAAAAATCAATATCAGTTTTAAGGATATCATCAATAATTAGTGACTCATCAGTCATACATTCATATATAGTTTTTTTGATGTCTTTTTTTGATATTCCTAATCCAGATGTTGAATTAGCCTGAGGGTCTGCATCAACTAAAAGAGTTTTACGTTCCATTGCTGCTAAACTTGCTGCAAGGTTAATTGAAGTTGTTGTTTTTCCAACTCCACCTTTTTGATTTGCTATTGAAATAATTTTACCCATAAAAATTATTTTTTATTTTTATTTTGTCTGGCTTTCATTGCTTCATCGAGTNTAATCTGAAAACTTGATTTTTTTGAATTAATATTTTTCTTTTTATTTAATTCAATCTCTTCTTTGATTTTAGATTCATTTACAAACTTTTTAAATATATTCATTTGACCGTANGTGGCAATGTTTGTTAAGAAATAATAATAGGTTAATCCAGATGAAAAGCTATTAAAGAAAAACAACATCATTATAGGAATAAAATATTGGAAATATTTCATTGGNCCTTCCATTGATGCTTGCATTTGCATATTGGTTTTATTCATTAACATTATAGAAAGAGCCATTAAAATAGTAAAAAGACTTACATGAGAACCATAAAATGGGATGGAGAATGGTAACCTAAGTACAGAGTCGTAAGTAGATAGATCATTTGCCCACAAGAAAGATTGTCCTCTAAACTCTATCATATTAGGGATAAAATAAAANACNGATATCAGAATTGGCATTTGAAATAAAATTGGTAAACATCCACCCAACGGACTTACTCCTGTTTTCTGATAAAGTTCCATAGTTTCTGCTTGAGATTTTTGCATATCACCTTCATGTTTTTCTCTTATTGCCTGAATTTCTGGATTTAATACTTTCATTTTTGCCATTGAGATATGAGACTTATATGTAAATGGAGTTATTATGATTCTAATGACTATAACCATTANAAGAATAATTAAACCATAACTTTCNGTGAAATTTTTTAAAAAATTAAATATTGGAATTAAAATGTATTTATTAAAAGTACGAACTCCTATTGTCTCGAAACCTAAGTAAATATTTTTATCAAAATCAGTAGAAATTTCTTTTAATATTTTATAATCATTAGGTCCAAAATAATAATTCAGGTTAATGGAATTATTAATTAACTTGATTTTTGACTCTATTATAAAATCTTTAACAAACTCATCCCCNCTTTCATGTAGGGAATATAATTTTGAATCATAGAAGAGATCATTAGTTATAATTGATGATATAAAATATTGTTGTTTAAAAGATATCCATTTAATGGGATTAGAAATTTCAACAGACTCATCTTCAGTTGAAGGGTAATCTAAGTAATCAAAATTATCATTTTCATCCAGATAGTTTATAGTTGATTGATTTTTTTCATTATAGGTATTTAGNTCTTGATGATAAGGTTTGTTTTTCCATTTCAAATCAATAAAATCAGTATTTTCAAATCCTTCATTTAGTATTATGCTATGATTTATTTGATAGCTATTTTGATCAATTTTATATTTTATTGTAATCTTCTNACCATTATTAGAATTTGATGTAAAATTTAATATTTGATTATCTACACTTTTATTAACATCATAACTAAAAATTATATTGTCAAAATTGATATTTTGATTNGATAGTTTAAAATTTATAATACTTTCATTTTCATTATATAATTGTACAATTTCAGAATTATTATTTAAATACTTTTTTAAAAAAACATTCTCAATAATTCCACCTCTTGAATTAAATTCTACTGTAAAAAGATCATTTTCTAGTGTTATTTTTTCNCCCTCTTCTTGAGAAANAAATTCATTACTTTTATTGACTTGNANATTTTCTTCACTACTTATAGTCTCCTTTTCTGAGTTATTAACTTCTTCTTGATTATTAATTGATTGTCCGGGAGGAAAAAAAACATAATANGTTATAATTAATAACATAATAAGAGTAAACCCTATGTATTTGTCGTTATCCATTTTTTAATGATTTAATTTTTGATACAAAACTAATGAATAGAGGATGAGGTTTTAAAACTCTGCTTTTATATTCTGGATGATATTGAGTTCCAATGAACCAAGGATGTTTTTTTAATTCTATAACTTCTACTAATTTAAGTTTTTCATTAATTCCCGTTGTCATCATACCATTCTTATTAAAATCATCTTTAAATAAANTATTAAATTCATATCTATGTCTGTGTCTTTCNTNAACAANATCNTTTTTNTANGCTTTCTTTGCAATTGATTTCTCTGATAGTTTACATTTATACGACCCAAGACGCATAGTTCCACCTTTATTTATAATTTTTTTCTGTTCTTCCATTAAATCAATTATTGGATAATTTGTTGAGTCATTAAACTCGGTAGAGTTTGCATCTTTTTTCATTAAGACATTTCTACTAAACTCGATGCATGCACATTGCATCCCTAAGCAAATACCAAAAAATGGTATTTTATTTTCTCTAACATATTTTATTGAAGATATTTTCCCCTCTATACCTCTTTTACCAAAACCAGGAGCAACTATAACCCCNTCAACACCTGATAATTTTTTATAAACATTTTTGTCATTTATATCTTCAGATAATAACCAAGATATGTTGACACTTGAATTTAAATTTGCACCTGCGTGAATTAAAGATTCAGATATTGATTTATAGGCGTCATGTAGAGCTACATATTTTCCAACAATTCCAATATTTATTAAGTTTTTTGATGAGTGAAGATTATTTAAAAATTTTTTCCAACGACTTAATCTTAATGGTTTTTTCTTTTTAATGCCTAAAGAGTTTAAGACTATTGAATGAAGATTTTCATCTCTCATTAGTACAGGAACATCATATATGGATTTTGCATCAATAGATTCAATTACAGANTCTTTCGATACATTACAGAAAAGGGCTAATTTGTTTTTTATTTCTTTAGTTAATTGGTGCTCACTTCTACAAACAAGAATATCTGGTTGAATTCCTGCTTCTAACATTTTTTTTACTGAATGTTGAGTCGGTTTTGTCTTTAATTCTCCTGAAGTTGAAAGGTAAGGTATTAACGTCAAATGTATATTTAGAAAATCGTTTCTTTTCAAATCTAATTTAGCTTGTCTAACTGCCTCAAAAAATGGTAAAGACTCAATATCACCAATACAACCTCCAATTTCTGTGATTATAATGTCATATTTATTTTTTTTTCCAATTTTATAAAAACTATTTTTTATCTCATCAGTTATGTGAGGTATAACTTGAACAGTTTTTCCTAAAAATTCACCTTTTCTTTCCTTAGATATAACATTATTATATATTCTTCCTGTGGTTACATTATTATCTTGAGAAGTTGTTATCCCTAGAAATCTCTCATAATGACCTAGATCAAGATCAGTTTCTGCACCATCCTTAGTGACGTAACATTCTCCATGTTCATAGGGACTCATAGTACCAGGGTCAATATTCAGATAGGGATCAAATTTTTGAATTGTTACTCTATAACCAACGGCTTTCAGGAGAAGTCCAAGAGATGCGGAAATTATTCCTTTCCCAAGAGATGAAGTTACTCCGCCCGTTACGAATATGTACTTTTTCATTTGAAATATGATTTTGTTGTAACGGGATATAAATCTAGTGTAAATAATTATAAAGTTTTATAATTTTTAATTTTATTAAGATGAATTAACAATAATTTTAACTTTGTATGTAAAAATGAATTTAAGAGAAAAAATTAATGGTATTGATTCAATTAGATTTCTCAAAGATTTGAGAGATAAAATTGATATAGAAACATACTTAGTTGGTGGATTTGTTAGAGACCTCATTCTTGGGAAAAAGGGAAAGGATATAGATGTAATGACTTTAGGAGAACCATATGAATTAGTTAAAAAACTTTCTGAAAATAAAGGTTTTTCAAATGTCTCTATATTTAAAAATTTTGGAACTGCTTCCATTAAAAATAATAATTATGTACTTGAGTTTGTAGGTGCAAGAAAAGAATCTTACTCTAAAAATTCTAGAAATCCATTAGTTAAGCCTGGTTTATTCGATGATGATATGAGTAGAAGAGATTTTACTATTAATGCAATATGCATATCTATGAATAGTGATTATGGAAGTGTTATTGATAAATTCAATGGAATAAATGATATAAAAAATAAAATAATTAGAACTTGTGACGAACCAATAAAAACATTTGAGGATGACCCTTTAAGGATGATGAGAGCTATAAGATTTGCATCACAATTGAATTTTGATATTGAGGAGGAAACATTTTCATCTATTATAGAAAATGCTAAAAGGATAGAAATAATAAGTAAGGAAAGGATAACATCCGAATTAAATAAGATTATTTTATCAAAAAAACCTTCATATGGATTCAAATTATTATTTTCATCAGGACTATTAAAGTTTATTTTCCCTGAAATGAATAATCTCCATGGGGTAGATAAGGTAAAGAACCACTCTCATAAAGATAATTTTTATCATACACTCGAAGTACTTGATAATATATGTGAAAGTACCGATTCCTTATGGTTAAGATGGTCTGCAATATTACATGATATTGCCAAACCTCATACTAAAAGATATAACGAGAAGGTTGGTTGGACATTTCATGGTCATGAAGATTTAGGTTCAAAATTAGTTCCTAAAATTTTTAAAAAATTAAAACTTCCACTAAATGATAAAATGAGGTATGTAGCTAAACTTGTTAGGTTGCATTTAAGACCTATTGCTTTAGTTAAGGATCATATTACAGATTCTGCTATTAGGAGATTGTTATATGAGTCAGGAAATGATATTGATGATTTAATGAAATTATGCAGAGCTGATATTACAACAAAGAATCCAGATAAGGCTAAGAAATATTTAAAGAATTTTGATATAGTTGAGAAAAAAATGAGAGTAGTTGAAAAATCAGATAAAATAAAAAATTTTCAACCGCCTATTTCAGGTCAGGAAATAATTGATATTTTTGCAATTAAACCATCAAAAATCATTGGTGAATTAAAAAGTGAAATTAAAAATCAAATTTTAGATGGAAAAATTAAAAATAATAGAGAGGAAGCTCTTGATCTTTTATTAATATTAGGGAAATCTTTAGGATTAGAAGTTAAAAATTTAAAAAAATGAAAAAAATAATATTTCTTTCAATTGTGACATTACTGTTATTTAGTAAATCTTATTCTCAGGTTAATGAATTTGATTTACAAAACTCTATATATATTAAAGCTAAAACTTATAATGACCCATCAGTTGCTATTAATGCTTTATATAAAATGATAGCATTGCAACCTGAAAATGTTTTCTTAAAAGACTCTTTGATGAGAGAATATTTGACACTATCTCAATGGGCTCCATCATACATGATATCAAGAGAAATTTTAGCCATGCAACCTACTAATATGTTTGCTTTAGAAATATCTTGTATATCACTTCAAAATCTAGGATTAAAGCAGCAGGCTCTAGATCAATATGAATCTCTATATCTTAAAACTGATAGAATAGATGTTTTGTATACTATATCTTTTCTTCAATTTGAGCTTAAGAATTATAATGAAAGTTTAACAAATCTTGATATTTTAATCAATAATAATGAAACTGAAAAAATGTCAGTTTCTGTTTCTAAAAGTGATAACTCTGTACAGGAAGTCCTTATAAGAGCCCAACTTAACTATCTCAAGGGTCTAATATTTTTAGAACAAAAAAATTTAGAAGAGGCTAATAAGTTTTTTAATAAGGCACTAACGATTTCACCGGATTTTCAAAATGCCATTGATAGATTAAGTGCTAAATAGAAGTTTCTTTTACTAAACCGTCTTCACATTTTAATACTCTCTTTTTATATTTTTGAATAAGGTTATAGTTATGCGTAGTCATAATAATGCTTGTGCCGGATTTATTTATTTCTAAAAGAAGTTTTAATATTTTTTCTGCTATTAATGGATCTAAATTTCCTGTTGGTTCATCAGCAATAATTATCTTTGGATTATTGACAATAGACCTTGCAATTACTAACCTTTGTTGTTCACCACCTGATAATTCAAATGGATAGTTTTTTGATTTATCTTCTAGACCAACTTTCTCTAATAATTCAAAAATTTTCTCATCCATCTTTTTATTGTCATTCCAACCTGTAGATGTCATGATAAATTTTATATTTTCATATGCATTTCTATCTTGAAATAACTGAAAATCTTGAAAAATAATACCAATTTTTCTTCTTAGATAAGGTAGTTCTTTTTTACTAATATTTGATATGTCTTGGTTGTCAACTATAATTTTTCCCATTTTAAGAGGAATATCACAATAAATTGTTCTAAGCAATGAGCTTTTACCGCTTCCAGTTTTACCAATAACATATATAAACTCTCCCGTATCCAATTCAAGATTAACATTATTTAAAATTGTTTTAAAATGATGAAATATTGAGGCGTCTTCTATTTTAAGGATAGGATTTTTTATCATTTTAGATTAAGTTTTTGAAGTTTTCCATATTCTAAATTTTCTACATACCTCATAATCTCACTGTCAGATGATTTTATACCGTATCCTTTAAGTTTATTTAGTGGCCTTGCAGCACTGAAATATTCTAAAAGTATCATATTATCATCTCTGAGTTGAATGAAATCTGGAATCTTAGCCTTCCCTTTTATTTTTATAATGAACATAATATATAAAAAAATGGCAAACCAGTTTCGCACCGCTACAACCACTTACCCTTGCTTCCTTCCAGACCTGGGGGATTCAGTAGGAGCTGGTCGTACCAGCTTGCCATAATAAAATTAATAAATAAAGTAATGATTTCATTTTTTTGGTTATTTTAAATCAATTTTTATGAAGATACTGGTTCATATTTTGTTTTTTTTATTCTTAAGTACACAACTTATTTCACAGAACTCAATTTCTTTAGGTATAAAGACATCTTTTAATAATTCAAATATTCATTTTTATAACAACTTTTTCCCTCAAAATATTAAGACATCTAGTTTAAATAATTTTAATTTATCCTTAATTACAGAAATAAAAAATGAAAAGAATACAGGAATAAGAATAGAAATTTCAAAAATAAAGAAAGGGTGGACTTATGATCAAGAGAATAATATTAACAGTAATTTTTATCAGTCTGAATTTGAATTTATAAACATTCCATTTATGATGACTACCTATTTTGGTAATAAAAAATTGAAAATTAATTTTGCTTTGGGGCCATTTGCTGAATTTATGATTTCAGAAAATTCAAAGAATATAAAAATCAATTTTCCAGATGAACCCTTTTACTTTAATAAGGAAAGGGATAATATGTTTTCTTATGGTTTAGTTGCTATGGGTGGCTTTTCTTTTAATATAAATAAAAATCATATTCAACTATTAGTTAGTTATCAACATAATTTTGATAATATTTTTGATATTAAAATTAAAAATCAAATAATTCCAGATATTTCAAATTTTAATACATTATCATTTTCATTAGTATATTTACGTAGCTTTTATAAAAAACAATGAATTTTAGGTTTTTAAAATATTTTCTTACACTATCAATACCTTTTTTGGCATATGTTTCATTTAATTCCACTGGTATTTTCACTTATGCTCCAATAATTGAAGCATTTTTATTTATCCCAGTTTTAGAATTATTCTTTAAACCTTCAAGTAAGAACATTTCTGATGCAGAGGAGGAGATGTCTAAAGATGATTTTTCTTATGATATTATCTTATATATGTTTATTCCTATTATATATTTCCTTATTTGGGAGTTTTTAGTATCTATGAGTGATCCAATATCAATTTCTGATAAGGTGGGTAGGATTCTATCTATGGGACTTATATGTGGAGGTTTTGGAATTAATATAGCTCATGAGCTAGGACACAGAAAAAATAAATTTGAACAGTTTTTTTCAAAAGTTTTATTGCTTCCCTCCTTATATATGCATTTTTTTATTGAACATAATAGGGGGCATCATAAAAGAGTTTCGACAAAAGAAGATCCTTCCTCGGCACGATTTGGAGAGAATATTTTTTCGTTTTGGTTTAGAGCAGTTTCATTTGGTTATTTGTCAGCTTGGAGTATTGAGAATTCTAGACTTAAAAGAAATGGAAATAAGATAATTTCTATTAAAAATGAAATGCTTATATACCAATTAATTCAAATTATGTTCCTGTTTTCAATCTATTATTTCTTTGGTTTGGAGTTATTATTATATTTTACATGTTGTTCAGTCTTTGGTTTTTTACTACTAGAGACTGTTAATTATATTGAACATTACGGTTTACAAAGAAATAAAAATGAAAAAGGAAAATATGAGAGAGTACAGCCTTTTCATTCTTGGAACTCTAACCATCCGATTGGAAGAATTATGTTATTTGAATTATCTAGGCATTCTGATCATCATTTTAATGCTTCAAGAAAATACCAAGTTTTGAAAAACCATGAAAACACACCTGAGATGCCAACTGGTTATCCTGGTATGATGATTCTTTCTCTTATACCTCCGTTATGGTTTTATGTTATGAATAATAGAGTTAAAAAAATTATTCATTGATTTTGTAATTTAATTTCTAGGTTATAATTTAGTTATATGATAAAATTAAATACTTGGTGGTCTAACTATATAAACATGTAAAGCAGATAGCTAAAAGTATTTTATAAATTAAAACCCAAGCTTGAAGCTTGGGTTTTTTTTGTTATGAAAATAAAAACAAATTTTTTAAAGATAATATCAGATGTATATACTCCAGTAGGTGTATATCTTAAGTTTAGAGATTTATATTCTAAAATTTTTCTATTAGAAAGTTCTGATTATAAGGGTTCAGACAACAGCTTATCCTTCATATGTTTTGAGTCAAAAGCTCAAATTTCTATTAATGATAATATTGTTAAAATGACGATTGATAATAAGATAGAAGAGAAAAATATAGATAAAAATAAGGGAGTATCATATTATTTAAATTATTTTATTAATCAGTTTAAGGTTAATAAAAATGATTTGGAATACCCCTCAAATGGTTTATTTGGCTATACTTCTTATGATTCTATTAAGTATTTTGAAAATATATCAATTTCAAATTCAAAAGAGATTAAAATACCTGAAATATTATATGATGCTTTTAAATATGTTATTGTTTTTAATCATTTTAATAACGAACTATTAATTTTTGAACATCTCTATGGTGATGATGATATCTCAGAGATAGAAAAAATTAAAAATATAATATCTGGAAAACCTGTAATTCCTTTTTCTTTTAAGAGAAAAGATAAGGAAAGAACAAATCTATCAGATTTAGAATTTAAAAAATTAGTAGATAATGGGATTAAACATTGTAAGCTAGGAGATGTTTTTCAAATAGTATTATCTAAAAGGTTCTACCAAGATTTCCAAGGTGACGAGTTTCAAGTATACAGAGCACTAAGATCTATAAATCCATCTCCATATCTATTTTATTTCGACTATGGAAGTTTTAAGATTTTTGGTAGTTCTCCAGAAGCTCAAATTGTAATAAAAAATGATAAAGCTACGATATATCCAATTGCAGGTACATTTAAGAGAACNGGTGATGATGANTTTGATANGAAAGAAGCTGAAAAATTATCTAATGATATAAAAGAAAATTCTGAACATGTAATGTTAGTAGATTTAGCTAGAAATGATTTGAGTAAAATATCAAAAAATGTTGAAGTTGAAAAATTTAAGGATATTCAGTTTTATTCTCATGTGATTCATCTNGTATCTAAAGTGTCTGGTAAAATAAAACCAGATAAAAAAATTGATTTGATATCAGGAACCTTTCCTGCTGGAACTTTATCTGGTGCCCCAAAACATAAAGCAATGCAGCTTATTGAAAATTATGAAAATCTAAGTAGAGAATTTTATGGTGGNGCTATAGGATTTATGGGATTCAATGGTGATTTTAATCATGCTATAATTATAAGATCATTTTTGAGTAAAAATAGAAGATTATTCTACCAAGCTGGTGCAGGAATTGTTTTTAAGTCTAACAGAGATAGTGAAAATCAGGAAGTATATAACAAAATAGAAGCTTTAAGAAAAGCTATTCAAATTGCTGAGAAGATATGAAGGTTTTAGTTTTAGATAATTACGATAGTTTCACTTATAATATTGTCCATATTTTAAGAGAATTAGGTGGTTTAGATATATCTGTTATAAAAAATGATAAAATTAAAATNGTTGAAGTTGATTTTTTTGATAAAATTATTTTGACACCTGGACCATCCCTTCCTAAAGATGCAGGAAAAATGAAGGAATTAATTCTAAAATATTATAGTTCAAAACCTATTCTTGGAATTTGTTTAGGACACCAAGCTATTGCAGAAAATTTTGGTGGTAAATTATATAATATGAAAGAGCCTTTGCATGGAGTTCAAACCGATATTTATTTAGATAATGATTACCTATTTAAAGGTATTAAATCAAAAATAAAAGCTTGTAGATATCATTCGTGGTCTGTAGATAAAGATTCTTTTCCTNACGAGTTAAAGACTATTGCTAGTGATTCAGATGGTGTTATAATGGCTCTTTCTCATAAAAGATATGATATAAAAGGAGTGCAATTTCACCCTGAATCAATTCAAACAAAAACTGGATTTAATATGATACAAAACTTTATAAATAATTAATATGAAAAGTTTATTAAAAGATTTATNTAATCACAAGATAATGAGTAAAGAAGAAGCAAAAAGTGCTTTATTTTCATTAACTGATGGAAGTACTAATACTTCTCAGATATCTTCTTTTNTAACAGTTTTTTTAATGAGAGATATCACTTCTGATGAATTAGATGGTTTTAGAGAGGCGATGATTGAATTGTCTCTAGATATTGATATTAATGGTGATGAATTGATAGATTTATGTGGAACAGGAGGTGATGGTAAAGATACATTTAATATATCAACAATTTCATCATTTNTTGTTGCGGGTGCTGGTATAAAAGTATCTAAACACGGTAATTATGGTGTTTCTTCTTCGTGTGGATCATCAAATATTATTTCTCATTTAGGACACAAATTTTCTAATGATATTGATTCTTTAAAATATAGTCTCAATAAATCAAATATATGTTTTTTACATGCACCATTGTTTCATCCATCTTTAAAAAATATTTCGCCAATAAGAAGTGAGTTAGGGGTTAAAACATTTTTCAATATGCTTGGACCGATGGTTAACCCTATTCAACCAAAAAGTCAACTAGTTGGGGTTTTTAATTCTAATATTTTTAGACTNTACTCTCATATTTACTCTAAAACAGATAAAAATTATTGTATTGTGCATAGTATTGATGGTTATGACGAAGTTTCTTTGACTGGAGATTTTAAATTATTTTCTAATAATCACGATATAATGTTAGAACCAAAAGATTTAGATTTTAACTTAATTCATTCTGATAAATTAAGTGGTGGAAAAAATATTGATGAATCTTCTAAAATATTTCAAGATATTTTAAACAATAATGGAACTANGGAACAGGTTGATGCTGTATTAGCTAATTCAGGATTGGCAATTTATTGTGCAAAAAAACTTNCTTCTATAAAAGAAGGTATTGAAATAGCTAGAGAATCATTAGAATCTGGAAATGCATATAATTGTTTAAAGCTTTTTATTGAAAATAAATGAGTATTTTAAAGGAAATTCTTATTAATAAAAGAAAGGAAGTTGATTTTTTAAAACAAAATAATCCTACCTCNATAATTGAAAAATCTAAATATTTTAATAGAGAAATAATATCACTTAAAAAATCATTAATTGAAAAATCTGGTATAATTTCTGAATTTAAAAGAAAATCTCCNTCTAAACCTGATATAAATTTAAGTGCAGAGGTATTACAAATATCTAGAGGATACGAGCNTTCTAATTCAAGTGCTATTTCAATTTTAACAGATGCAAAATATTTTGGTGGTTCTATTGAAGATATTTATTCTGTTAGAAGCTATATAAATATTCCTATTCTAAGAAAAGATTTTATAATTGATGANTACCAAATTATAGAATCAAAATCTTTAGGGGCTGATGTTATTTTATTAATTGCAGCTTGTTTATCTAAAGAGGAAGTCAAAAGTTTATCAGATTTTGCTAAATCTTTAAACCTACAAGTAATTTTAGAAATACATTCAGAAAAAGAATTATCTTATTTATGTGACTCTATAGATGTAGTAGGAGTGAACAATAGGAATTTAAAAAAGTTTGAAACTAATATTAATAATTCAATTAACCTAGCAGATATAATTCCTTCATCCTTTTTAAAGATATCAGAGAGTGGGATATCTAATTCTAAGGAAATTTTTCTTCTAAAAGAATATGGTTATGATGGTTTTTTAATTGGTGAAAATTTTATGAAAAAAGAAGATCCTGTCTCTGCATGTAATGACTTTATTAAAAAAATATGATAAACAATTATATGATTAAAGTTTGTGGTTTAATAGATGAAAAAAACTATTCTGAATTAAGCAAATATCCTATAGACTACTTTGGATTTATTTTTTATGATAAATCTCCTAGGTTTATTTTNAATAATCCAAATCATTCATTTATCAAAAAAATAAAAAATAAGGTTGCTGTTTTCGTAAATGAGAAAATTGATAAAGTATTAAATATTTTAGAGACTTATAATTTNTCCTATGTTCAGTTACATGGTAATGAGAGTAGAGATTATTCTATGAAACTTAAAAAGAAAGGAATTAAAGTAATTAAGTCGTATTTGATTAGGTCAAATGATGATTTNNAAAATATTAAAATGAATACAGAATCAGTTGACTATTATCTTTTTGATTATAAAANTGATAAATATGGTGGATCTGGTAAAACATTTGACTGGGAAATTCTTAATAATAAATCTTTAGATAAACCTTTTTTTTTGAGTGGAGGTTTATCACTAAATAATATACATGATATCAAGATGATTAAGGATAATGAAAAGCTTTTTTGTCTAGATTTAAATAGTAAATTTGAAAAATCTCCTGGATTAAAAGATATTGAAAAAATTGATAAATTATTTAATATGAACTTATGAATTATAATGTTAATAGTAGTGGTTTTTATGGTGATTTTGGGGGAGCATATATACCCGAAATGTTATTTTCAAATATAGATGAGCTTAAAAATAATTATCTCAGTATAGTTGATAAAGATTCTTTCTCTAAAGAATTTAATTATTATCTTAAAAAATATGTTGGCAGACCTACTCCATTGTATTTTGCTAAAAGATTATCTGAAAAATATGGATCAAAAATTTATCTAAAAAGAGAAGATTTATGTCACACAGGTGCACATAAAATAAATAATACAATAGGTCAAATTTTATTNGCTAGAGAACTTAAAAAAACAAAAATAATAGCCGAAACAGGAGCCGGTCAACATGGTGTAGCAACTGCTACTGTTTGTGCTTTAATGGATATGGAGTGTGTTATNTATATGGGGGAAGTTGATATTGAGAGGCAAAAACCAAATGTGGAAAGAATGAGGATTTTAGGCGCAGATGTTAGGCCTGCTACCTCTGGTAGTAAAACCTTAAAAGATGCTACAAANGAAGCAATGAGACATTGGATAAATAATCCTGATGATACACATTATATAATTGGATCAGTTGTAGGACCTCACCCATATCCTGATATGGTAGCTAGATTTCAGTCAGTTATATCTGAAGAGTTGTTAAGTCAGTTAAAAAAAGTTGAGGGAAGAGATTATCCTGANTATATAATAGCTTGTGTAGGNGGCGGTAGTAATGCTGCTGGTATTTTTTATCATTATCTTGAAAATCCAAAAGTTAAACTTGTTGGTGTTGAGGCAGCAGGATTGGGTATATCAACTGATAAGTCTGCAGCNACAACAAAACTTGGTAAGAAAGGCGTTCTGCATGGGAGTAAAACATTGTTAATGCAAGATAAGAATGGTCAAGTTACTGAACCTTATTCTATTTCAGCAGGATTAGATTATCCAGGAATTGGACCTCTTCATGCTCATCTTTTTGATTCAAAAAGAGGAATTTATTTAAGTGTTGAAGATGATGATGCTATGAACGCAGGAATTGAGCTTAGTAGACTAGAAGGTATAATTCCTGCAATTGAAACAGCTCATGCATTTTCTGTTTTTGATAAAATAGACATCAAGGGAAAAGTTGTTGTAATTAATTTATCTGGTAGGGGAGATAAAGATCTTGACACTTACATTAAATGGGGAAAATATTAATATGAATAGAATTAATAAACTTTTTCAAGAAAAAAANAACAACATCTTAAGTATTTATTTTACTGCAGGTTATCCCTCCCTAAATGATACTATTGAAATTATTAAAATACTTGATGACTCTGGNGTTGATTTAATAGAGATTGGTATGCCTTTTTCAGACCCAATTGCTGACGGACCAGTTATTCAAGATTCAAGTAATATTGCAATTAAAAATGGAATGAATATTTCAGTGCTTTTTGATCAATTGAAACTANTCAGAAAGATTACTCAAATTCCGATAGTACTTATGGGATATTTAAATCCGGTATACCAGTATGGATATGAAAACTTTATTAATAAAATAANTGATTGTGATATNGATGGTGTTATTATACCAGATTTNCCTTTAANCGATTACGTTAAAAATTTAAAACCTTTTTTTGATAAAAATAACCTTTCTTTCATATCATTAATTAGTCCTAATACTTCTGATGAAAGAGTAAAAGAAATTGATNTTATTTCAAATGGATTCATTTATGTTGTTTCTTCATCTTCAATAACAGGTAAAAGATCTGATTTTAGTGATGATCAAATNAATTATTTTAAAAGGGTAAATGATTTAAAACTTGTAAATCCAAAAATAATTGGTTTTGGTATATCTGACAGAAATACATTNAAAAGTGCGTGTAAATATTCAAATGGGGCAATAATAGGTACAACTTTTATAAAAGCATTATCTNAAAATAATTTAAAAAAATCAATNAAAAATTATATATCAGGAATTAGATAATATTAAAATGGCAAATCATCCTCTGATATTGAATTGTCCTTGTTTTCTTGTACTTCTTGGTTAATACTTTCGTTATCAGTCTCAATTTTCCATCCTTGGATAGAGTTAAAATACCTTATATTTCCTTCCTTATCTTCCCACTTTCTTCCTTTAATATTAATCAAGACATTTATTTGATCACCNACACTAAGGTTATCTAGTAAATCAACTTTATCTTGTATCAATTCAACTTTAATAAATTCTGGATATTCAGGGTTTTTTGAATCTTCAATTATAAATTCTCTCTTTTTAAATGTTTCTGTTATTTGGACTGTTTCAAAAATTTCAGTTAATTTTCCTTTTATATTCATATGCGTAACTCTAAAAAAATTTTTTTACTATTTGTTTTATTTTGGTTTTTAATAATTCTGTATCTGTTATTTGATTTTTCAAAAAAATCAGTTCCTCCCTGGGAAAAACCTAAACAGAATATNGAATTATCNTTCAATTTAAATTATTAATCTTACTTTCAATACTATCAAACACTCTTTTAAGAAAATCTTTATCTTTTACAAAGTCATTTTCGGTTAAATCTATCTCAATTATATTTTTTTTACTGTGATTGTTTATCCATTTTCTATAGTATTTATTTAGTTCTATTAAATAATTTTTATCAATTTCTCTCTCAAAATTTCTTCTTCTTTTTTTAATGTTATTAATAATTTTTTCTATGTCATCATTCCTTAAAAAAATTATTAGATCAGGTTTTTCAATATATTTTAATATTGTATTATAAAGTTTTTTATAACTATTGAATTCTCTTTTTTTCATTAAACCAGAGTCATATAATGTCTTCGTAAAAACTTCATAATCTTCATATATAGATCTNTCTTGTATAACAGTTNTTGNAGATTCAGATATTTTTTGGATTTGGTTAAACCTACTATTTAAAAAGTAAATCTGAAGATGAAACGACCATTTTGACATTGAATTATAAAAGTCATTTAAGTATGGATTATTTTTTACTTCTTCTAACTCTAAATTCCAATTGAATTTTTCAGAAATTTTTTTAGATAGTGTCGTTTTTCCAACTCCAATATTTCCTGAGATAACTACATGTTTTACTTTTTTCAAAATTTAATATTTAATCCAAAATTAAAATTTCTACCAGGAGCACTTATTCCAGATGAATATGTTCTATAATGTAAATCAAATATATTTTTAACTGAGAAGTTAGCTTTTATAAAATAGTTAATATTATAGATAATTGAGATATTATGAGTTTTCCAAGATGGTGAACCATCCTCAGTATAGAGATATAACTTATTTAACTCACTATCTGAAAAATTTTCAATCGATTTCTTTCCATTATATNTAAGATCATATATTAATTCAATACTTTTAGTTTTATATGAAATTTCAAATTTACCAAATAAGGGAGGTGAATGTCTTAATGGTTTTTTATTAATTATATCANTAGAATAATTGTATGATATTGTATTNATGAATTTTAATTTTTTTGATATTAAATATGATATTTTATTACTGAATCCATANACATNTGCCTTTCCAGTATTTGTTAATGTTTGAACTCTACTTAAGGTACCATCATACATAATTGAATCTTGATTATTAAATCTTGTTAATGACCTTGTTATAGCATCTTTTAACCTTATATAATATATAGAATTTTTAATTAGTATTTTCTTGCCAGAAACCTCATAGTTAATTTCAAAATTATTAGCTATTTCTGGCTTCAGNTTAGGATTTGGAATAATTAAATTACCTGGTTCTGAATCAAAAACTTTACCAACATCATCTAAGTTTGGTGTCCTNTATCCATTTGAGTATTGAAATTTTAATACTGAGATTCCTTTGTCATATCTTAAACCAAAATTACCACTTAAAGATGCATTATTTAATTGTATTTCATTGAAATCAAAGTCATAAAAGTTACCTGATAATATACCTTTTAAATTAGAGATATTACCTCTTAAACCTGCATTGAATTTAATTTTTTTAAATGAATTTTTGAATGATATATAAACTGAATGTGAAATATATCTTGTTCCACCATCTGGATATCTTGTAGAAATTGAAGATGTAGAATTATCTGATATATTTTTTGAACTAGCTGATGACTTTACATAGTTATATATTGATTCAAAACCATAATAGAATTCTTTATTTTCTAATTTTTTATCAAAGTCAATATTTAAAGATGTAATATTTACGTTTTCATCTCTTTGGTTTAAAAAATAATCGTTGAACTTTCTTGAATTTCTACTTTCTTTTAATTTTTGGTTAGCTATTATTATCTTATATGCATCAAAAAATTTATTTTTTGTGAATGAATTAAACTGTATTTTATTCATAAAAAATATACTTGGGCCATAAAACCATTCAGCATATTTTGGTGTTAAAATATCATCGTATTGAATTAGTCTATCATATCTAGGAATATCTGAAGATTTTGAATAGTAAATACCATAAATAATATTTTTACTATCATTAATTTTATAATTAGTTTTATTTATCAAGTTTAGTTGAGAGTATCCACTTTCAACCTGCTTATTAGGGTTGTTATTTTTAATTATTACATCTTTATCATTTATATTATCTCTAACAACAAATTCCTCCCTTAAACCAAAATTTGGGTATTTAATTCTTTTTGCTCCTGATAATAAATCATCATATGAGCTCATAGAAAAACTTGAAATATTTGAAATGTTTTTATTACCCAACTCTATATTTATATTATAAATTTTTGAATTATTAGAGGAGTTATATTGAATATTTTGAGACCCAGTTATTAATTTTTTGAGTTTGAATGTAGGGTCTTTAATTTTAAAATTAATACCTCCACCTATTGCATCACTACCATACATTACTGATGCTGGACCAAAAAGGATTTCAACACCTTCAAGTATATTAGGATCAATAGAAATTATGTTATGAATATTTCCACCTCTGTATATAATATTATTTAATCTAATACCATCTATTGATAGCAATATTCTATTTGCTGAAAATCCTCTAATCATTGGACTACCACCACCTAATTGACTTTTTTGAACATAGACTTCACCTGTTTTTTCTAAGAGGTCAGCTGATGTTTGAGGAGAGTTTTTTTCTATTAAATTTCTATCAATTAATAAATTCTTATTTGTTACTTCATTAAGGCTTTCTTGCCACCTATTCACACTTATAACAACTTCATCTATTTCAATTATCAAATTTTCTAGTATGATTTTTTGATTTATTTTATTTTTTATAATAACTAATTTCTTAAATGATGGGTGTTGGATATTGATAGTATCATTCCCCTTAAAAACTGATAAATCTACATCACCTTGAATATTTGAAAAGCTTGATTTAATAAGGTCGGAAGTGTAAAAACTCACATTGAATATAGGTTCATTTAATTCATCTACAACTCTTATTTTTTGGGAAAAAGAGGATGATTGAATTAATATGAATAATACTATTGCTAAATATTTTTCCATACTAATGCTGCAGAACCTAATATAGCAGAATCTTTATCCTCTAATCCTGATAATAATATATCAACCTTATTTTTATAAAATGGCAATAATTTTTTATTAAATGCTATTCTTGTTGGTTCTAAAATCCATTTACCTGAATGGACTAAACCACCTGTTAAAATTATAGCTTCTGGTTGTGTAAAAGTAACAAAGTTTGCAAGTGATTCGCCAAGTATTGTTCCAGTATATTTATAAGCTTTTTGAGCAATTAAGTCACCATTATCTGCTGCTTTTGTAATATCTTCTCCATGTAAATTGTTATATGAAACATCTCTAAATATACTTTTATCAGTATATTTTGATAACATGTAAAGAATAGTTCTTTTAAGACCTGTTGCAGAAACATAAGCTTCTAATCCACCCTTCATGCCTAGTCCAGTGTATCTATTCTTATTATTAATTGTGAAATGACCTAGTTCTGCAGCAAAACCTTCTGAACCTTCTAAAAGTTTTCCATTACATACTATTCCACTTCCAAGCCCTGTACCTAATGTAATAACTATAAAATCATTTAAACCTTTAGCATTCCCATAAATCATTTCACCCATTGCGGCACAGTTTGCATCATTTGATAAAAATAATGGCAGATTTATTTTCTTTTTTATATCATCAATAATATTCAATTCACCTTCCCATCTAAGATTTGCTGGAGTTTTAATTGTTCCGTTTTTAGATGCGTTAGGAGCTCCAATGCCAATTCCTTCAATATTTTTAAATTTAGATTGTATCTCAGTTATTCTATTTGTTAGGTTATCTATATAATCTTTGAATTTTGAGTATTCTTTTGTCCTAAATGATGTTTTGTGAGAGCATATTCCGTCTTCACTAACAACTCCAATTTTAGTAATTGTTCCTCCAATATCAATTCCTATAGCTCTTTTCATTTCTTTTTAAATTTAAGTATAGCTGAGTTAATACAATATCTCTTTCCAGTATTAGAAGGGCCATCATTAAACACATGGCCAAGATGGCCACCGCAATTATAACAAATAACTTCTGTTCTTATCATTCCGAAGCTTATATCTAATTTTGTTTTAATGGACTTATCAGAATATATATCAGAGAAGCTTGGCCATCCAGAGCCAGAATCATATTTTTCATCAGATGTGAACAATTTATTATCACATCCAACACATTTATAAATACCTTCTTCTTTATTATATAATAATTTTCCTGAAAATGCCGATTCAGTTCCTTTATTTTTTAGAATATCAAATTGTTCTTTAGTCAATGAATTTTTCATTTCAACAGCAAAATTAGTAATATTGGATTAAACTACATCCTATACTTAACATGAAAATTAAAGGTGATGCAATTGTCCTTACTGGTGGAAAATTCAATTCTAAATCTGCTAAGACTGCCCATGGTTTGTTGAGAGGTTCAAAGAGATTTAAAATTAGAGCTGTTATAGATAAGTCTCTTGAAGGAAAATTTATTAAAATTGATAAAAATGGTAAGATAGATATTGTTTTAAATAAAACAGAAATTCCAGTATTTACAGATTTAAAATCATTTCTTAAATCAAATATTAAAGTAGATTTCTGTGTTATTGGAGTAGCTTCGGCTGGTGGACTTTTACCTAATGATATGCGGGCAGATGTTATATTATCCTTAAAAAATAAAATTTCAATAGTGAATGGTTTGCATTCTATTCTTAGTGAGGATAATGAACTAAAGAAAATTTCTCTAAAATATAATTCTAATATTTATGATATTAGAAGGTCAAAACCTAGAAAAAAACTTAGTTTCTGGTCAGGTAAAATATATAAAGTTTCTTCTAAGAAAATAGTTGTTTTAGGTACTGATTGTGGATTAGGTAAAAGGACAACCGCAAAAATGATTGTTGAAGAATTAGAAAGGAATAATATTAAATCTGATATGATTTATACTGGTCAAACTGGATGGATGCAAGGTTGGGATTTTGGATTTATATTTGATTCTACTCTCAATGATTTTGTCTCTGGTGAGTTAGAAGATTCAATTTATAGGTGTTTCTTAAAGAAAAAACCTGAATATATATTAATTGAGGGTCAGGCGGCCTTAAGAAACCCATCTGGACCTTGTGGCACAGAATTTTTAATTTCTGGTAATGTCGATGGGGTTGTTTTACAGCACTCACCTAAAAGAAAATTTTATGATGGATGGGAACATGTTAACGCAGTGATGCCATCACTTCAGTCAGAAATAGAATTAATAAATTCCTTTGATAAGGAGGTTTTAGCAATAACTCTTAATACTCAAGGAATGACTGATCAAGAAAAACTTTATCATAAAAAAATTATTTTTGAAGATTTTAAAATACCAGTATTCTTACCAATTGACGAGGGATTGAATGGAATAAATAAAGTATTAAGCGATAAATATGATAATTGATAACATTGAGGTTGATATTATTGATATTGATCTTACACGACCTTACACTATAGCTTACAAGACGACATCATCTATTAAGACACTAGTTGTAAAAATTATATTATCTGACGGGACAGTTGGTTTGGGAGCATCAAATGTCTCAAAATATGTCGTTGGATTAGATACTATGGATTCATATAATAGCTCAAAAGAATACGTAGATTATTTAAAGGGTCAAAATATTGATTCTTTCTGGATGATTATTAATGATATAGAAAATAAATTTATTAACGATCCAGGATCAAAAGCTGCTTTTAATTTAGCAGTTTATGATGCATACTGTAAGAATCTTGGTATTTCTATTGGAAAATTTTTGGGAAGAAAAATTAAATGTCTTCCAACATCTATAACTGTAGGAATTAAGAATACTGAAGAGACTATATCTGAAATTAATGAATATCAAGGTATGGGCTTCAGCTATATAAAAATTAAATTAGGAAATAATGTCGATGAAGATATTAGGAGAATAAATATTATAAATGAAAAGTTTAGTAATAAGATTAAGATAAGGATTGACGCAAATCAAGGCTGGTCTTTGGATGATACAATCAAGTTTTATGATCAAACTAAACAGATTGAGTTAATCGAACAGCCCCTATCCATTAAAGATTTAAATAACTACCTAAAATTTCCATCTAAAATAAAGGATGTAATAGCATTAGAT
>NZYP01000057.1 GCA_002702205.1 Flammeovirgaceae bacterium
CTGGCCTGGTCTTACAGGAAAATTTATGAGTTTTCTTCCGATTGGAATTATAGTGACCCTCTTATCTTCCTTATTTGTAGCATTAGTAATTAACCCTGTCATGATATCATACCTCATGAAAATAGAGGGAGAAGGAAATAAAAATGCTTCAAAGTATACTAAAAATGCTTCTTTCCTTTTTATAATAGGATTAACATTTATAGTTTTTAAGTTATACTGGTTGGGAAATATCCTTATATTTTTATCATTATTTATAGTATCAAATTACTTTATCTTCGTACCTCTCTCTAAAATTTTTAGAGATAAATACCTAAAGGCACTAGAAAAAAACTACAGTAAGTTACTTTCTTTCTTACTGTATGGTATAAGACCGTATTTTGTTATTTTATTTTCTTTAGTCCTATTATTTGGCACATTTCAACTTGTACAAATGTTCCCTCCAAAAATTTTATTTTTTCCTGAAAATAGACCTAATTATGTCAATATTTTTATTGAGATGCCTGTTGGGACAGACATAGAAGAGACAAATAACTTTACTAAAGTTATTGAAGATAGAGTAGACTCTATAATTGATGAATATAAGGGTATAATTGAAAGTATTGTCACCTACGTTGGTAAAAGAACCCTTAACGAGAATGATCCCTCAGCTCTCTCTATGCGAGACTCACCTAATAGGTCAAGGATTAATATTAATTTTTATGAGTTTGAAAAAAGAAATGGTATAAATACTATAGATGTCCTTGATAAGTTGAGAGACAATATTGAAAAATATCCAGGTGTAAGTATAACCTTTGGTAAAGACAGAAAAGGCCCCCCAGTTGGTGGTGAAATAAGTATTCAGGTCACTGGTCCAGACTTTGATGAACTGATAACTCAGGTGGAGAATATGAGAAAATTTATTAATGATTCTAATATTCCTGGTATTGAGAAGTTAATTTTTGATCTTTCCACGAGAAAACCAGAACTATTAATTGATTTTGATAGAGATAAGCTTAGGAGATATGGACTTTCTACTGGGATGCTTGCTAATGAACTTAGAACATCTTTGTTTGGAAAAGAAATTTCAAAATTTAAAATTGGAGAAGATGATTATAAAATTCAGTTGAGATTGGATGATGAATTTAGATATGACGTTGACGCTTTGATGAATAAAAATATCAACTTTAGGAATCAGTCTAATGGAAGATACTACCAGGTGCCAATAAGTTCTTTTGTATCTATGAAAATGTCTAATACCTTCAGCTCTGTTAAGAGAAGAGATTTAGACAAGGTTATTACCATTAACTCAAATGTTATTTCTGGTTATAATCCTACGCAAGTGAATTCAAAAATCGATATGGTTTTAAAAAACTTTCCTCTACCTAGTGGCTACTCATATAGTTTTGGAGGAGAGCAACAAGAGCAGGAGGAGGAAATGGCATTTTTATCAAATGCCTTTATGATAGCCTTATTTCTTGTGTTTATNATAATTGTCGCACAGTTTAATAAGATAATAACTCCATTAATAATTATGTCATCAATAATTCTAAGTACAATTGGGGTATTTCTTGGTTTACTTATATTCAATATGGATTTTGTTGTAGTAATGACAATGATTGGAGTGATATCATTGATAGGAATCGTAGTAAATAACGCGATTGTCCTTATCGACTTTATTGAATTAAATAGGAAAAGAAAGATATTAAATGGTTCTAAGAGCTCAGAAATGGAAATAATTGTAGATTCGATTACTGAGGCTGGAAGGACAAGACTAAGACCAGTTATATTGACTGCTTTGACGACAATTCTAGGTCTTATGCCGTTGGCTATTGGGATGAATTTCGATTTTGTTAATTTTTTTAAGAGTTATGAGTTAACATTTTATCTTGGTGGGGATAATATGGTATTCTTTGGCCCTATAGCATGGGCTATAATCTTTGGTCTTACTTTTGCTACCTTTCTTACCTTATTAGTTATTCCTTCTATGTATCTAATTCAAGTTAAATTAAATAGGTATTTAGGTTTTTCGTCATAAATGGATAGAGCAGCATTTTTATTTTTTTTTACTCTAATATCAATCCTTCTTGANGTATATTTTTATCAAATATTTAAAAAATATAAGTTAAAAAAGTGGTTCTTACCTACATCATACATATACTGGTCTATAACATCTGTAACCTTCTTAAATTTTTTGTTTTATGTTTTTGATATCGACCTTGGATATTTTTTTAAGACCCTTTTTTTTAATCTTGTAATTGGTAATTTTATTTCAAAAGTTGTAGCACTACCTTTCATACTTATTGATGACTTTAGAAGGTTTTTCTATTGGATTTATCCAAAAAAGATGAAAAATNAAAATAACCTTATTCCAAGATCTAAATTTTTAAGTATTTCTGCCTCCCTCGCCTATGGTCTCCCCTTAACATCATTANCATATGGAATTATTTCTAATAATGTTTATGACTATAGAATTAAGAGAAGAGTTATCAAATTAGATAATCTTCCTAGTGCCTTTGATGGTNTAAGAATTTGTCATATTTCAGATATTCATGTAGGAAGTTTACGGAATAGACTTGCAGTTAAAGGTGGAATTGATATGATAAATAATGAAAAATCAGATATTATTTTTTTTACAGGTGACCTTGTAAATAATAGATCTGATGAACTTAAAGGGTGGGGTGACGACTTATCTAAAATTAAAGCACCTCTAGGTGTTTACAGTGTGCTAGGGAATCATGATTATGGAGAATATACAAGTTGGAAATCAGAGAATGAAAAAAATATAAATTTTAAAAACTTGATAATGGGCCAAAAAGAATTTGGATGGAAATTATTAATGAATGAAAATGATAATGTAATTGTAGATGGTCAAAAATTAAATATAGTAGGAGTAGAAAATTGGGCCTCGTCAAGGTTTCAGCAGTATGGGGAGCTAGATAAAGCATATAGTGGTCTTAATAATGAGGATTTTAAAATATTAATGACTCATAACCCATCTCATTGGAATGCTCAGGTTACAAATAACTATAGAGACATTGACTTGACATTATCTGGACATACTCATGGTCTTCAGTATGGAATTGATATTGGTAAATTTAGAGTTAGTCCCGTAAGACTTGCATACAAACAATGGGCTGATTTATACNAGTATAACAACCAGTTCATATACGTTAATAGAGGATTTGGATTTATGGGCTATCCTGGAAGAGTTGGGATCTTACCAGAAATAACTATTCTTGAATTGAAAAAATCGTAACTATTCAAACCATCTAATTTTTTCTGTAATATTTTCTCTTTTAGTTTTATCTAGATTTTTATGCTTAAACATACCTAGATAGAAAAATCCTAGACATTTTTCATTTCTATTTAGCCCTAGGAATTTATGTAGTTTATTTGCAAACTTTGGAGTACTCCAGTAACATCCTATATTTCTTGCAGTACACGAAAGCCACATGTTTTGTACAGCCATAGCTGTAGCTGCAATTTCCTCCCATTCTGGAATAGTTTTATTTTTATCCCTTCTCATACATATAGCTATTATAAATTGTGAGTTCCTACATTTATCTAGAATTCGTTTTTCTTTCTTATCAGATATTTTTTCTACATCCANAATATTTCCCCTAAATTTTGAGACTAATTCTTTTCCAAGATTCATCTTTTGATTGTTTGAAAATATCTTAAATATCCATGGTTGAGTGAGTTTATGAGTAGGAGCCATATTTGCATTTTCAAGAATTTCAAGAATGGTTTGTTTATTTATTTTTCCATCTGAGTAACTCTTAGGATAGACAGCTCTTCTAAGCCTTATTATATTATCAATTTCTTTTTTCATTTTTTATAAACCATTAGTATNAGTTTAATTGATAAATAAAATAATATAGAAAATAAAAGCAGGTATGATAACCAACCAAACATATAAAATTCTCCAGAATATTTGTACTTATCAACTGTGCTGATAAGATAAAAAATAATTGATATTCCGAGCATCCCATTCTTTATATTAATAAGAGATTTTATAAGGTTGAATTTATTTTTTGGTGGTTTCCAATTTTTGAAAGATGGAAATATTCTTGGAGTTTCATTTATGTACTTTTCATATTCTGATTTAAACTTATCCCTGAGAAAATTTTCTTCTACAATAATTATATANTAGTATATATNAGTGAAAAAAAGAGTAATTATAATGGTCAGAAAAATATCAGAAAGTANTAATATTATGCCCAACCAATTTAAATAATTTGCAAAGTACAATGGGTTTCTTAGCAATGAATATATNCCAGTTGTATTTAAGTTTTCTGCAATCTGTTTTTTTGTATTTTTTCCTGACGTCTTATGGAATGCATAACCAACAGATAGAACTCTTATTATCAAACCAGAAATTGATACAGATAAAGAAAAAAGATAATGCTGAAGAGAAATTTGTTGTGTATCAGAATAATAAAAAGAAATAAATGATAATAAAATTATNGGTACTGGTAGAATTCCTCTGTACTTAAACAGAAAATTACCGTAAGTTAATTGTCTATGTGTTATCATTATCAAATGATCTTCTACCAGAATATGGCATAGAGCATAGCTGTTATTATTAGGACTATAAAAGCTGGTATATTAAATGATGAACTTGTATGAAATAATTTCTTTGAAAGGACTATTCCTTTCGGATCATTCTCATTTCCTTCTAGGTAACTTATTATAAATATTACTAGTAGGGTTATTAAGAACGTTATACCCATCTGGTGTAGAAAAGGAATCTCACCTATAAACATTCCCTTCATAAAATTTGGAAAAATATCTATCCATCCTTTGGCAACAACTTTGAAATACATAGCGATTGGGATAGAAATAAGAATACCCCAAATTGCTCCGTTGTTAGTAGCTTTTCTATAAAATAATCCCATCATAAATACGGCTAAAATTCCAGGGCTAACAACTCCAGTATATTCTTGAATTGCTTGGAATACCTGACCCAGATTACCAAAAGAAGGTGCAATTAGCATTGAAATAATTAATGATATAAATACTACAATTCTTCCAACCGTTACAAGTTCTCTATCATCTGCTTTCTCATTAATAATTTCTTTGTAAATATCCATAGTGAAAATGGTAGAGGTAGAATTCAACATTGAAGCTAAAGANGAGACAATTGCTGCTGCCAATGCCGCAAGAATTAAACCTTTAATACCTACTGGTATATAATTTTTAATCAACCACGGAGCAGCGTTATCATTTAATATATTTCCGTCCTGTGACATAAACCCGTCAGGTAATATTTTTATAAGTTCACCTGTTGAAGGATCAAGGTTTATTACATAAGCAATTATNCCTGGTAAAACCACAAAAATTGGCATTATAAGTTTTAAGAATGCAGCAAATGCAATCCCTTTTTGAGCTTCCTTGAGGCTTTTTGCAGCTAGTGTTCTTTGGATAATGTACTGATTAAATCCCCAGTAATATGTATTTGTAATCCACATACCTCCAATTAATACAGCTATTCCAGGTAGTAGAAAGTAAGCATCTTTTCCGTCAGGAGTAATTATCTCACCTTCAGAGAGAATCATTGAAAATCTTTCTGGCACAGTATTGTATACATGTGCAAGACCATCAACTATACCACCACTCGGAGTTACGTATGTGAGGGCAATGCCAGTCATAAGTAATCCTCCAAAAATCAAAATAACAACCTGAACAACGTCTGTCCATGCAACTGCTGATAATCCCCCCCAGATAGAGTAAGTTAGGGCAAACAAGCCTAAACCTATTATACTGATGGTTATTATACTTCCGTCTCCGCTACCAAAAATAGTATCCATTGCCTTACCTCCGAGATACATAACAGTTGTGAGATTGACAAAAACAAATAGACTTATCCAGAAAATTGCCAATATCGTTTTTAAATTATTGCTAAATCGTTTTTTTACGAATTCAGGTATAGTGTATATTTTCTTCTCTAAGTATATGGGCAAAAAGAATTTTCCTACAACTAAAAGAGTTACTGCTGCCATCCACTCGTACGTAGCTATTGCTAAGCCTAAAGCAAAACCAGAACCATTCATTGCGACAAATTGCTCTGCTGAAATATTTGCAGCAATTAATGATGTGCCTATAGCCCACCAAGGTAATGACTTACCTGCTAAAAAATAATCTTCGGCACTTTTGCCAGAACCTTTTTTATCTCTTGAAACATATAGGCCTATACTTAGTATAACTATACAGTATGTAACAAAAACAACAATATCAATATTTTCCATAGTTAGATTTGATATTTAATTAAATTAATATTTATTAATGATATCAACTAGAATTATGGAACTTAATTTAATAATATGAATATAATTTTAATAATATTTTCATTTCTCTCTTTACTAGAAAAGTCTTATCCTATCGGATCTGAATTAAAAGAGCTTCTAAATAAAATTAATTTACCTGAAGGTTTTAAAATTGATATTTATGCAAGTGAAGTTGAGAATGCAAGGTCTATGACAATAAGTCCTTCAGGAACTGTTTTTGTTGGTAATAGAAAAGAAGATAATGTTTTTGCACTTGTGGACAATGATAAAGATGGNAAGGTAGATAAAAAATATTTAATCACTGATAAATTAACGAATATGCCAAATGGTGTTGCCTTTCATAATGGTGATTTATATGTTGCCGAGGTCAATAAGATATGGTTATTTAAAGATGTTGAAAATAACCTTCAAAAAATAGATGATATTGGNTATTATCCTTATGAACCAATACTTATTTCTGATGAATTTCCATCTGATAGGCATCATGGGTGGAAGTATATTTCAATTGGTCCTGATAATAAACTTTATGTTCCTGTCGGTGCCCCATGTAACATTTGCGAGAGTAAAGATGAAATATATTCCTCAATTACAAGAATGGATCTTGANGGAAAAAACCAAGAAATTTATGCAAGAGGAGTAAGAAATACAGTTGGTTTTACATGGCATCCAGAAACTGGTGAAATGTGGTTCACTGATAATGGAAGAGATATGTTAGGTGATAATTACCCACCTTGTGAGCTAAATAGAGTTCAGGCCCCCAATAAACACTATGGTTACCCTTATTGTCACGGAAGTGATATTTCTGATCCTGAATTTGGTTCAAAGTATCCATGTGATGATTTTATTAAGCCNGTACAGAANTTAGGGCCGCACGTCGCACCTCTAGGCATAAAGTTTTATGATGGTAATATGTTTCCAGATGAATATAAGGGAGATATTTTTATTGCTGAGCATGGATCATGGAATAGGACAAAAAAAATAGGTTACAGGATAACAAGAGTAAAAATTGAAAATAATAAGTCACTTGGGTATGAACCATTTATTTATGGTTGGCTTGAAAAAGAGAAAAACGATGCCTGGGGTAGGCCTGTTGATATAATATTCCTTGATGATGGGAGTATGTTAATCTCTGATGATTATGCAAATGTAATTTACAGGGTAACTTACGAAGGATAGTCTATATTATATTAACTTCTTCCTCAAGCATAATTCCAAATTTTTTATATACATCATCTTTAATTGTTTTTGATAATTTCAATATATTATCTCCACTTTCNGAAGAATGATTTATTAGCACTAACGCGTGCTTATCATACACACCCACTAATCCATTGCTATAACCTTTCCAGCCTGCTTTTTCTATTAGCCAAGCTGCAGGAATTTTATACATCTTCCTAGGTACTTCAAAATATTTAAAATCAATATNATCAGATTTTAATTCTTCTAATTTTAACTTATCAATTTCAGGATTTTTAAAAAAACTCCCAGCATTACCTTTAGAACTAGGATCAGGGAGTTTACTGCTTCTAATTTTAATAATTTCTTCTCTAAGTTTTGATATAGTAAGTTTTGATTTATCTAATTTTTCAAGGTCTTTATAAGCTAGATTAAATTTTGAATTTTTATGAAGTTTAAACTCTACTGATGTTATAAACAACTTATTCTTTAGTCTCTTCTTAAATAAACTATCTCTGTATCTAAATTTACACTCTTTATTAGTGTAGTTAACTAATTCATTTGAAGACAGATCAATACCGGTTACATTTTCAACAAAATCTTTTATTTCCACACCATATGCTCCAATATTCTGAATAGGGGCAGCTCCAACAGATCCAGGTATGAGAGATAAATTTTCTATACCGAAGTAATTAGATTTAACACAAAACTTAACAAATTCATCCCAGTTCTCTCCTGATCCTACTTTTAAGTTTACAGAATCATTATCCTCTTTTTTTATCTCAATACCTCTAATTTGACTATGCAAAATTATTCCTTCGTAGTCTTTGGTAAATAATGTATTTGATCCTTCTCCTAATATTTGAATTTTATCTTTATCAATACTATTTGAATTTAAAAACTTAATTAAATCAATAGCTTTACTGATTATTAATAATCTTTTAGTTCTATGAACTACTCCAAAAGAGTTCATATTTTCTAGGGATGTATTTTCTTTTTCTAACATCTAAGAAATATTTGTAAATACTTGTTGGACATCATCNTCATCATCTAANTTATCNAGCATTTTNTCAATATCAATCAAATTTTCTTCAGAAAATTCTATTGGNTTNGTNGGAATTCTTTTTANTAAAGANTTTGNAGGTTTAATTTCAAGTTTTGTTAATCCCTTGTTAATATTTCCGTAAGATAAGTAGTCTCCATAAATAATTATTTCCTTATCGTTGACCTCTAAATCTTCAAGACCATAATCTATCATCTCTAATTCAATCTCTTCTATATCTACATCAACCTTATTAATATTAAATACTGCCTTTCTATTGAACATGAAGTCTAGTGAGCCAGGAGTAACTAAATTCCCTTCTGATTTATTAAAATATGATTTCACATTTGCAGTTGTCCTAACTACATTATCGCTAGCTGTCTCAACAATAACTAGAACCCCATGAGGTCCTTTCCCCTCAAATGTCACCTCTTTAAAATCTTTTAGTTCTTTATCACTAGCTCTTTTAATAGCAGATTCTATATTATCCTTAGGCATATTTTCAGCTTTAGCATTTTGAATTGCTGCCCTTAATTTAAAGTTCATTTCAGGGTCAGAACCTCCTTCTTTTGCTGCTAATGTTATTGCCTTGGAGAGCTTAGGAAATACTTTTGACATTTTGTCCCATCTTTTTTCTTTAGCTGCTCTCCTGTATTCAAATGCTCTTCCCATTGTTAGAATTTTATGAAAATTAAAATATTTAACATATTAACTAAATTACAAAATATAGAATTAATTAGTCTATTATAAAACCTAAGTTTAATTTTACAAATGGAAGAGAAAATTTTAATTCTTGACTTTGGTTCACAATACACTCAGCTTATTGCTAGAAGGATAAGGGAATTAAATATTTATTGTGAAATACATCCATACAACAATCCACCTACTTCAGATAAGAATTTTAAGGGGCTTATACTTTCTGGTAGTCCTTTTTCTGTTCATGATAAAAAAGCACCTATTATAAACTTAAATGATTATAAAGATGTTCCTATTTTAGGTATATGTTATGGTGCCCAAATGGTCGCTAGTAATAATGGTTGTACTGTCCTAAAATCTAAAATCAGAGAATATGGAAGGGCTAAGTTGACATATATAGATAATAAAAACTTAATAATGGAAGGTGTGAAAATTGACTCTGATGTTTGGATGAGTCATGGAGATTCCATTCAGGATAATGAAGATAAATTAACTATAATAGCAAGTACTGATGATGTAGAAGTAGCATCTTACCATATTAAAGAACTCAACTTTTATGGTTTACAATTTCATCCTGAAGTAACTCACTCAGAGGAAGGAAAGAAGGTTATTCAAAATTTTGCTTTAAAAATTTGTGGTTGTAGTCAATCATGGACCCCTGATTTATTTATTGAGGAGACGGTAAATGATTTAAGAGATAAGTTAGGTTCAGATAAAGTAATTCTTGGTCTTTCTGGTGGTGTAGATTCAAGTGTCGCAGCATTTATCATTAATAAAGCTATTGGAAATAATCTTTTTTGTGTTTTTGTTGATAATGGACTACTTAGGAAAAATGAATTTGAACAAGTTTTAATTTCTTATAAAGACTTAGGTCTAAACGTAATAGGAGTTGACTCAAAAGACATATTTTATGAAGACTTAAAAGGAAAAATTGATCCTGAAGAGAAAAGAAAGTCAATTGGCAAAAATTTTATTAGAATTTTTGAAGAAGAAGCTAAAAAAATTGGAGAAATAAGTTGGTTAGCGCAAGGTACAATATACCCTGACGTTATCGAATCTATATCAGTTAAAGGTCCTTCTGCAACAATTAAGTCTCATCATAATGTTGGTGGGTTACCTG
Organism: Flammeovirgaceae bacterium; assembly: GCA_002702205.1. Classification (GTDB taxonomy): domain Bacteria; phylum Bacteroidota; class Bacteroidia; order Cytophagales; family MED-G16; genus MED-G16. The sequence goes on from NZYP01000057.1 coordinate 10,301, forward strand.
AAAAAATGAATTTAAAAGTAGTTGAGCCTTTAAACCTTTTATTTAAAGATGAAGTAAGAAAAGTAGGTAGATCTCTTAATATCCCAGATTCAATATTAGATAGGCATCCGTTTCCAGGTCCAGGATTAGGAATTAGAATTTTAGGGGAGGTAGATAAAGAAAAGGTAGGTCTTCTTCAAGATGCAGATGATATATTTATTTCATCTTTAATAGAAAGCGGGTTATATAATGAAGTTTGGCAAGCTGCTACAATACTTCTTCCTGTAAAATCAGTGGGAGTAATGGGAGATGAAAGAACTTATGAATATACAGTAGTTCTCAGGGCTGTAACAAGCTTAGATGGTATGACAGCTGACTGGTCAAGATTACCAGATGAGTTTTTAGCTGAAGTATCTAATAAAATAATTAACCGAGTTAGGGGTATTAATAGAGTGGTATATGATATTTCGTCGAAACCACCAGCAACTATTGAATGGGAGTAGCTATGAAAAAAATTATTATTATAATCATACTTTTAATTATCTCTAATAATGTAATATCACAATCATCTTATTCTAATTTCCTTTCCTATAAAAAGCTTTTTAACGAAAAAAAATATTCTGAACTTGTTACTAAAGAATTATCTATTAAAAAATCTGATCAATTCTATCCTTACGTTGAATTTTACAGATCCATAAGTCTCTATAAGATTAATAAAAAAAAAGAATCACTTAGCCTTTTTAAAGAGTTAATTAAAGAATATTCTGAATGGACACAAATAGATGAAGCCCTATATTGGGCTATCATAATTGAGTTAGAATTTAATAATATTGATAATGCACTAAACTATTATTCTAAGATAAATGACAATGGTATTTTAGATAATCTCTATAAATATTTAGATCCTGAAATTAATAAAATAACTTCATTTTCAATTTTAAAAAACTGGCGCGTAAAGTATCCTAGAAATTTGGTTGTTGCTAAATATTATGGAAGAAAATTATTGAAAGAATATCTTGACGATGATGCACTGGATGAAATTAAAGATCTCTTAGAGATAATTCCAAAAAAAGATTTATTTAGATCTGGAAATAAAAAGTTTACTGTTTCTGTTTTATTGCCATTTATGTATACTGGTTATGATAATAATAATTTCATTAAAAATAATTCTTTTGTGCTAGACCTTTATTATGGAATAAAATATGCTTATCAAAACCTTGGTATTGAATCCGAAAATATAATTTTTAAGTCATTTGATACAAAAAGAGACCCAGATGTGGTTAGAAAAATTATAAGTTCAGGTGAACTTGATAACACAGATTTAATTATTGGCCCTCTATATGGGAAACCTATCGAGATAATCAAACAATTCTGTTTGGAAAATAAAATTTTAATGATAAATCCCCTCTCTAGTAATTCAATGATAATAAGCGATAATAATTATTCTCTGCTTTTTCAGCCTTCCCTAGAAACAATTTCATCAAGTGCAGCTTCTTATGCATCAACGAAATATAATACTAATAAAAATGTTATAATTTTTTATGAGAATAATTTTCAAGACTCTCTCATTGCATATAACTATCAAAAAAACATTGAAAGAGATAGCTTCAAAGTAATATATTCCAAGTCAGTTTCTTTAGAAGATTCTAGATTAATACTAGACTCTCTATCAAGTACATACGAAGAGATATTAAATGATTCGCTTTACGATACCTTAAAAAATATTTCTGAACTAGTCATAAAAGATGGTAGGGGTATAGAAGATTTAGATACTACATATAAATACATAGATAAGTTTTATATTGAAAATGATAGTATAGGACACGTATTTATTTCTTCTAAAAACTCTTTATTTGCCTCCAATATTGTAAGTGCTGTTGACATAAGAGAAGACACAATACCTGTATTAGGGTTCGATCAGTGGTTAGATTATAATGTAATTGCTGTTGACCAATTTGAAAACCTTAAAATATCTATGGTGAGTCCATCTTATCATTACAAGGGTAGTGATATCTATAGGAATTTAAAGGATTTCTTCATTAGAGAAACAGGTAGAAAATTAACGATGAATTTTATTTACGGCGTTGAGCTAATGAATATGATAATGAAGATAAATTCTGAGTACGGGGATTTTTTTCAGTTTGGTATAAGAAATGAGAGCCTCATAAAGGGTGTTATCAGCACTGGATCTTATTTTGGTCAGTTTAATGACAACCAGATAGTCCCAATAATAATGATAAAGGATTCAGAAATTAAATTAGATAATTAATCAAACTTAAATTCTAATCTCATCTGGTAAGGATCAAACTTTTCTCCACTAAGTAAGCTTTTTACAAGCCAATTATCTATTTGATCAATTTCTGTAATTGAGGTGCTCATTTCCAGAGAGCTAATTATTTTTTCAATATCTGTCTTTTGTTTTGGATATTCTACTATCTGATATTTTTCAACTTCACCTAGATCAGATGCTATTTTTATTGCATCTTCCAGAGATCCAATAACATCAACTAAATTAAGGTCTTTACTTTCCTGTCCATAATATACTTTACCTCTAGCAAGTAAATCAACTTCCTCAGTTGTCATATTTCTGCCTCTAGAAACTACATCAAGAAAGTCGTCATAGAAATAGTTAACACCTCTTTGAATGAGATTTTTCTCACTGTTTGACAAAGGTTTTGCTAAGTCTATTTCACCAATATTTTCATTGGTTTTTATGTAGTCACTTTTAATTTTAATTTTTTCACTAATTAATTCTGATAAATCAGGAAATATAGCAAATACACCTATAGATCCAACTACTGATCCCTCAGAAGCTATTAAAGTATCTGTTGGCATAGACATGTAGTATGCTGCAGATGCGCAGACATCAGACATATAAGTTATAACTGGTTTTTCTTTTTGTAGTAATTCAATTTCTCTTGTAATTAGATCAGAAGCATATGCACTTCCACCTCCGGAATTAAAATAAAGAATAACTGATTTGATATTTTTGTTTTTTTTAATCTTTTTAATATTGTCAATTATAGTTTCAGAAAAAATTCCTTCATCTCCATAACCTGGTAAAACATCACCAACTAAATATAAAATTGCTATTTTGTTTTTGTTGTATTTATTTACTTTTTCCAAAGAATTTAAATATTTAATTAATTTTATTTTCTTGTAAGAACTATCAACTTTACTTTTTAAATAATCAGTCATCTGATCTTCATACATTATGCTATCAATAAGATTATTTTCATATGCATCTGAAGACAATTCAGTTTGGTATTTGTCAATCATGTCTATAAGCACATCTTCTTTTATATTTCTAGATTCTGATATATTACCTAGGTAATTTTCCATTCTGTAATCAAGAAGATTCATGTATTGTTTTTTATTTTCTTTACTGAAGTTATTTCTTACAAAAGGTTCAGCTGCTCCCTTGAATTCTCCTGCTCTAAATAATTCTATGTTTATTCCAATTTCATCAAATAGACTCTTATAAAAGAAAGTTCCTATTCCAAATCCGCTTACTGATATAAAACCTGGAGGAGAAATTGCATTGAAGTTTGATATTGATGAAATATAATAAGATGCCTTTGATTGAATATTAGAGAATGAGTAAATAGGTTTATCTTTTTTAAAATCTTCAAGGATTGAACGTACCTTTTCAACTTTATTAAAGCTTAATGATGCATTTTCAACATTTAGAAATATACCTTTTATTTTATCATCATTTTTAGCTGATTCTATAACTCTTTTAAATGTTTGAAGGCTTATTTTTTGCTCAAGATCCGAATTATCAATAAGAGGAAGTGGTAGTGGAATATCATTTAAATTAAAATTTAGATCAGATGGTTTTGTATCTCTATCTCCTATAATACTTAGGTTATCGATATGAAGAAGAGAATTTTCTTCAATATAAATAACCTCTTCTTGTTCACCTGAAAATAGGGCTGATAGGAAACTGAAAGTTATTATGATAATTAATAATCCTAGAAAAAATGAGATTATCCCTTTTATTGTACTCTTTAATATTTCCTTAATAAAGTTCATTATTTATAAATTTAAATTTCTTGCTTTCTCTAAATCATTTTTAGTGTCAATACTAAAGCTGTCGTAATCAGTAGAATTAAGTTTTATTTTAAAACCATTTTCTAACCATCTTAACTGCTCTAAAGACTCACTTATCTCATGAGGAGTAGGTTGTAAATGTACTATTTTTTTAAGAATTGAAGGTTTGTATGAATATATACAGATATGTCTATTATAAGATCTTGTATTTCCATATGGAATAAGAGATCTTGAGAAATATAGTGCTTCGTTATTTATATTTTTCACAACTTTCATTACTGAATTTTTATTTAATTCACTTGAAAATTTTTCTTCTTTGATAAGAGTACAAATGCCATTTGGTTCTTTACATATTTCTATTAAATCTTCAATTTGTTTTAATTTTATAAATGGTTCATCTCCTTGAATATTTATTATGTAATCATATTTTTTATCTATTTTTTTATATGCTTCATATACTCTTTCTGTACCATTAATTGGTTTGTCAGATGTTTTTATTACATCTCCCTTAAATCCCTTCACGTGATCAAATATTTCTTTGTTAGGTGTGGCTATAATGAGATCATTTATCTTTTTACATTTGATTGCAGCCTCATAAACCCTCTGTATCATAGATTTCCCATTAATATCTTTCAATGGCTTACCTGGAAGACGCTTCGACTCCATTCTTGATGGGATTACCCCTAATATATTCATTTTAAACTTTTCTGACCTTTAATGCTGAGCCTTCGTTGCTCACAACTTTAATCTTTGAATTCTTCTCAACAAATCCATCTGAAGAAGTTGCATCATAAATGGAATCATTAATAATAACTTTTCCACTAGGTCTCAGAACAGTGAATGATTTTCCAATTTTTCCTACAATTTCTTTAGGATACTTGTTAGAGATATATCCTTTTTTTGAATCTTGAGTTTCTTCTAAAGCTATTTTTTTAAAAGCATCTGTGTCAGTTAACTTTATTCCACCAAAGAGTATAAGAATTCCTAGTAAAAATATAGATATTAAAACAGATAGGCTTGCACTAACTATGTCACTAGAAACTACAAAAGTAAAATCAAATAGGTCGTTATTTAGCATAATTAGAATTAGAGAACTAATAGAGGTAAATAAGCCTAATAACCCAAATACACCAAATCCAGGAATAATAAATACTTCTACAGCTATTAATATAATTCCGAAAAATAGAAGAATTATTTCCCAATTTTCTGCTACTCCGTTAAGGTAGTAAGGGATAAGGTACAATAGTAGGGCCGTAATTGATGCAATTATCGGAAAGCCAATACCTGGAGTCTGTAATTCAAAATATAGTCCTCCAAAAATAAGAAGTAATAATATACCACTTACGAAAGGATTTAAAAATAGTGAAATGATATTTTCTGTAGAACTTAAGCTGAACTTTGAAATTTCATAATCTTCAATATTTTGCCTCTCAAGTATCTCTTCCACTGAGTTTAATTCTGCGTCACAGAATCCAAATTTAATAGCTTCATTGGTTGAAAATGTTATTACTTTTCCCTCCTGTGATACGCTGTCAACTTGGAGGTCTTCATCTACCATTCCCTCAGCAATTTTTGGATCTCTTCCCTTTGCTTCGGCAGTTGATCTCATTATTGATCTCATGTAAGATTGGTATTTATCGGGAGCCTGTTCACCATCTCCAGTCACTACTGTTGCAGCACCAATACTAGCTCCACTGCTCATATAAATACTATCACAAGCTATTGATATTAATGCTCCAGCAGAGGCAGCATCCTTGTTAACCCAAACATATATTGGTTTGTCATAATCTAGGATTCTTGTTCTTATATCATCAGCATCATTTACTGCTCCTCCATAAGTATCCATTTCAATTATTATAATATCATATTGATTTTTTTTACCTTCTTCAAGTAGAAGTTTGGTATATCGATTTGTTCTTGGATCAATATTTGCTTTTATCTCTCCTAATAAAATCTTCTTCTTTTCAGGTTCTGCATCACATATTAGTATAGGTGCTATGAATAATAGAAAAAGCTTAAATATATTTGAATACATTATTAAAAATTTATGAATATAAAGGTATTAAAAAAAGGTTTAATTTTTTTTCTTATTTTTCTAAATGGTATTCTTTCCTATGCACAGGAATATCATATTGTTAAAAAAGGAGAGACTTTATTTTCAATTTCTAAATTACACGAAATTTCTGTAGACTCATTATCTTCTATTAATGATTTAATAAATAATAACTTATCTATAGGACAAAAACTTTTGATTCAAAAGAAAGTAACTCAGGCAGAAGAGAAATTTGAAAAAAATAAATCGATCACTATTATAGAAGAGGGCTTTGCATCTAGTATTGGTGAAGAGTCATCTGGAGATAAATATCTTGCCCTCCATAAGTCGGCTAAAGTTGGTACAATTATTTTTGTAAAAAATCAGATGAATGAAAGTATGGTAATAGTAAGAGTTATTGGTAAATTACCTGAAACTGGAGAAAATGATAAGGTAAATATTAAGCTTTCTCTTGCAGCATTTCAAAAGTTGAATGCAGTTGATTATATAATTCCTATAGAAATGACATATGTTTATGAAGAAAAAAAAAATTAGTGTTGTAATTAAGAATTTTAGTTTTATATTGCGAGCTAATTATATAAAATATGAGTACAGGTAAAGTAAAATTTTTTAATCCAACTAAAGGTTACGGTTTCATTATAGAAGACGGTTCTGAAGTTGAACATTTTGTTCATTCCACTGGTCTTATTGATCAAATTGATGAGGGAGATTCTGTTGAATTTGAATTAGTAGACGGAAAGAAGGGTAAGATTGCTGGAAACGTGAAGAAAACTTCTTAAAGAAATCTTTCACCCCATTTTTCTGGATCTATTCTCCATTCTCTGAGACTCTCAGCGTCGCTGTTGTTGATATAATTTTTATCTAGAGCTACACTGATAAGGTCATCGTATTCGAATAAGCTTTTAGAGAAGCAATCTGCTTTTTCAAAATTTTCTAGTGATATTTTAAATCCATAGGAAAATATTGAGATAACGCTCAGAACATCAGCACTTTTCTCTCTTAGTGCCTCAACTGCCTTTATAGAACTGCCCCCTGTTGATACTAGGTCTTCTATAAGAATTATTTTTTTATTATCATCAAGTTTTCCTTCAATCATATTTTGCATTCCGTGGGACTTAGGTTTAGATCTAACATAAATGAAAGGTTTTTGTAAATTATCAGCAACTAAAGCACCTTGTGGAATACCAGCAGTAGCTACACCAGCAATTACGTCTACATTTTCATATTCTCTTTTAATTAACTCTGATAACTGCTCTTTAATCTCTGATCTAATATTAGGATATGATAAAGAAACTCTATTGTCAAAATATATAGGAGATTTCCACCCAGAAGCCCAAGTGAAAGGTTTCTTAGTTTGAATTTTAATTGAATTAATTTTTAATAATTCATATAATAGTTCATAAGATTTCATATAAAACAAAACTAAGCTTTAATTTAGTATTATATAAAAAGTTTTTAATAATATAATGAAAACCATTTTTGTAAATGACATTCAAATTAGCTTTAAAAAACTGAATAATTTAAAGTTCAAAAAAGAAGATTTTGACACGCATATCGATGGGTCATCAGGAATAGTACCACTGAAGTTATTTTCTCGAGTGTTAATATATGATTCGACTATTGAAACTATAGTTGATCTCTTAAAGAAAATGACAATAAAAAAATTCAGAAAAATTTATTCTATTACAATCACGCTAAAGGATTATAAAAATGTTTTAAGGGAAGTAAAGAAAATGTTTAAGGTAATAAAGGCTGGTGGTGGTGTTGTTAAAAATGATGATGGAAAAATTCTTTTTATTTACAGACTAAAGAAATGGGATTTACCGAAAGGCAAGAAAGAGAAAGGGGAATCTATAAGAGAGTGTGCTAAGAGAGAAGTTGAAGAGGAAACTAAGGTTAAGGTTGAATGTTACCAAAAAATAATATCAACATGGCATACTTACACAAAAAATAAGAAGTTCATACTTAAAAAAACATCTTGGTTTGTAATGAATTCTTTAGATGATTCTAAAATGAAACCTCAGAAAAAAGAGAAAATAGAAAAGGTTGAGTGGATGAAAGATGAAGCCATCAAAGAAATTCTATTAAATTCATACAAGACTCTTAATTATGTGATGAATAAATACAATAAAATCACCCGATAATAAAGTCAAATTGCAGATAAAACTTTTATAGTTTTATCAATTTCGTACGATTTATTGTAAATTGAAATTCCTAACCTTGTAACGCCACCTTTTTCTTCTAGTCCTAATTTTTGAATTGCTTTAAGTGCATAAAAATGGCCATCCCATGCACATATATTATGTTTAGCTAATTCTTTACATATTTCATTTGCTGATTTAGATTTATGTATAAAGGATACGGTAGGTGTTCTCTTCCTTGAAGAGAAGTCAGGGCCAATAATTTCAACATTTTTTAATTTATTAAGTCCTTCAAATAGTTGAGATGCTAAGGTGAATTCATGAAGACTTAATTTCTTATATGAATCAATAATTTTCTCTCTGTAGTTATTTCCTATTCCAATTTCTGATATGAAATCTATTGCCTTTGAAACACCGTGACAAGCTGCATGATTTAAAGTTCCAGTTTCTATTCTGTAGGGAGCATTCTGATCTTGAACAATTAACCTTTCAGTATCTAATTTATCTAAAAGTCCAGGCTTTGAATATAAAATACTCATATGGGGACCATAAAACTTATATGCAGAACACAATAAAAAATCACAATCTAATGTTTTAACGTCTATTGAAAAATGTGGAGCATAATGTACCGCATCAAGAAGAAATAAACATTTATGATTTTTGACTATATCTTTAATTTTATCGATTTTATTCATTGTGCCTAATGCATTAGAGGACATACCTACAGCAACCATAGCTGTCTTATTATTAATTTTTTTTGAGAAATCATTATAATCAAGCTCGCCATTAGACATTAAATCAATTTCAATTATTTTTACTCCAACATCTTCTAGTGTTTTCCATGGTCCTCTATTTGCCTCATGATCTAACTCTGAAATTATTAATTCGTCGCCTTCTTTAAAAATTTTAGATAGGCACCTAGCTAGACTAAAGTTTAGAGTTGTCATATTCTGACCTATTGAAATGCATTTCCCGTCTTCAGCACCTAGAAAAGAAGCAGCTTTAGATCTCAATTCATCCATAATTTTATCAGTCTCTATGCTGGTAATGAATTCACCATGAGTATTTGCATTATATTTTTTATAATAATCAGAGATACTATTTATTACATTTGATGGAACTTGAGTTCCTCCAGGTCCATCTAGGTATATGATATCATTTCCGTGAGAATCTTTTAAATTTAATGAAGGAAAGTTTTCTCTTATCTTATTTATTTCAAGCATAATATTTCTGGTAAAAATATATTGGAATTGATATGGAAAGTAATAATAAGCCTAAAAGTATTGACTCATACCCAACACCAATTATCATCCAAACTAAAAATACAAATACGGGTATTGATATAAAATTAGTTTTTAAGTATTTTTTGTTTTTAAAAATTAATAAAATCTCTCCAATAGTTAGAAAAAGGTAAAGAATTAATGTACAAAATGTTGATGTTAAAATTAAATCGGTAAAAATATTAGATAAGTCTTTCGAGTAGTTCATTGTTATCAAGCTCACTACAATAATATTTGAAATTACTAATCCTGAGATAGGCATATTATTAGAATTTTCTTTTGAAAATATTTTTGGAAACAAATTATTTTTCGATAGATTTTTTGGCAACTCTATCTGAAGAAGTGTCCACCCGTTAAGGCATCCAAGAGCAGATACTATTGCAAAAAATGCCATAAGGTACCTCGCATAATCACCAAGAATAATTCCTCCTGCATCAGCGAAGGGTGCATTAGAGTTTTGAATTTGTTCAGGAGATAAGATTCCTATTAGGGCTATAGATGATAGTATATAAAGTATAAAAGTAAAAAAGACACCATATGAAGTTGATTTTGATACATTTTCTATTGGATTTTTTATCTTTTCTTCTGGCACAGTTGCTGATTCTATTCCAAGAAAAGCAAAAAAAGTTAATGTAGTGCTTATTGTTATAGCCTCAAAATCAGTTTTTGTTGAAATATTCAAAGGAAAAAAATTTTCTAAGTTGAAGAATAAGAATCCTATAATTACAGTTAGTATAAGTGGTATTATTTTGATTGCTGTTGTATAAAATTGAAAGTTACCTATCCCTTTTATTCCTCTAAAGCTTATTATTGAAATAATAAAAATTACTAATATTGAAAATGATATATTATAATATTTATTTTCTAATTCAGGAACAAAAACTGTTGAATAACTGGTAACAGCAATGGCAAGACTAGCATTCAAAAGAAGTATTGAAATCCAATATCCCCAAACCACAACAAATGCAATAAATTCACCAAAAAAGACGTTTGTATAAGTAAAAGGACCACTTTCACCTGGATATTTTTTTGATAGTTTTTTAAAAATCTTAGCAAGTGCAATTGCTATTAAACCTGAAATTATCCAACCTAACAAACTTATAGATCCATACTCAGAAAGAGAAATAGGTAACATGAAAATACCAGCGCCAATCATGTTGCCTATGACAAGTGTAATTGATTCCCTAAATTCTATTTTATTATCTATATTGTGCACACGAATTACAATATAATGTTTTTAAATGAGTAGGAGTGACTTTTTTTTAGGTATTGATCTTGGAAGCTCTTCTGTTAAAACATCCATATTTGATAGAAAATCTGGTAAATCAATTGATTCTTTTACGTACCCAGACTCTGAAATGGAAATAATATCTGAGCAGGATGGATGGGCTGAACAGGACCCAAATTACTGGTGGGAATGCATCTCTCATACTTTCGATCATCTAAGAGAAAGTAATGATTTTAAGTCTATAAGAGCCATTGGAATTTCATATCAAATGCATGGGTTAGTTGTGGTAGATAAAAAATATAATCCTTTACATAATGCAATAATTTGGTGTGATTCAAGAGCAGTTGAAACTGGCCTGAAAGCCGAGGCTGAAATGAATGATGATATTTTTGAAACAAAAACACTTAATTCTCCAGGAAATTTTACTGCCTCAAAACTGAAGTGGTTACAAGATAACAAACAAGACATATATGATAAAATTCATAAAATAATGTTGCCTGGTGATTTTATAGTCTATAAACTAACTAACAATTTGACTACAACTCCAATGGGATTATCAGAAGGAATCATGTGGGACTTTCAATCGGGGACCATAAGTGAAGATATTCTCGACTATTACAATATTAAAGATAAATTAATACCTGAAGTTGTAGATTCTATTGGAGATCAAGGTACAGTTTCTGATGACATTATAGAGAGATTTGGTTTCAGTAAGGGTTTGAGAATAACATACAGAGCTGGTGACCAGCCAAATAATGCATTTTCTTTAAATGTATTAGAACCTGGAGAGATTGCTGCAACAGCTGGAACCTCTGCTGTAATTTATTCAGTAACAGATAAAAACATTACAGATTTGAATAATAGAATTAATACATTCTTGCATTGTTTAAATTCCAAGACACGTAAGAGAAATGGACTTCTACTGTGTATTAATGGATCAGGTATTGCTTATTCGTGGATTAAGTCAATGCTTAAAGAAAAATCATATGAGGAGATGGATATTAAATCCGAAAAAATAAATAGTCCTGAAGGGATAAAATTCTATCCTTTTGGTAATGGCTCTGAGAGACTATTTGGTAATAAAAAAATTGATTCACACCTATTAGGTTTTGATTTTAATAAGCACAGCAATAACCATATAATAAGGTCAGTTTTGGAAGGAATTTCATTCTCTTTATGCTACAGCATAGAGTTGTTAAGAGATTTTGGTGTTAATGTTGAGACAGTTAAGGTAGGAAAGGCTAATTTGTTTTTAAGTAAAGTATTCAGGGAATCCTTTATAAATTCTGCTAATGTCAAACTACAAATGTTTGATACAAATGGGGCCGAGGGAGCTGCAAGGGGGGCAGCACTAGGTTCTGGTTATTATGAAGATGCTACAGAAGCATTTGGAAGTCTAAAAATAATATCTGAAGAAATACCAAACGGTCAGAATACTTATTTAGATAGGTATAAAGATTGGAAAAACTTTTTAAATAAATTAAATTAAACATCATGGGAATTATAGTTGGTCAAAAAGAATATTTTAAGGGAGTTAATGAAATCAAGTACGAGGGTAAGAATTCTGATAATCCTCTTTCTTATAGATATTATGATAAGGACAAGGTAGTTCTTGGTAAGAAAATGAGTGAACATTTTAAATTTGCAGTTGCTTATTGGCATTCTTTTGTGAATACAGGGAATGATCCTTTTGGATCTGGAACAAAAATTTTCCCTTGGTCTTCATCATCTGACGTGATTCAGAGATCATTTGATAAGATGGATGCTTCTTTTGAATTTATTTCAAAATTAGGTCTTGAATATTTTTGTTTTCATGATTTTGATTTGGTAGAAGAATCAGAGTCATTTAATGAATCTGAAAAGAGATTATTAAAAATTGTAGAATACGGTAAAAAAAAGTTAGAATCAAGTGATATTAAAGTACTATGGGGAACAGCAAATCTATTTTCAAATCCTAGATATATGAATGGTGCAGCGACAAATCCTAACTTCGATGTTGTCTCATACGCAGGAGCCCAAGTTAAGAACGCATTAGATGCAACAATAGAACTAGGTGGAGAGAATTATGTTTTTTGGGGAGGAAGAGAAGGGTACATGTCCCTTATAAATACAGATATGAAAAAGGAGTTAGACAACTTGGCTAGATTTCTGCACTTGGCAAAAGACTACGGTAGATCAAATGGTTTTAAAGGATGGTATTTTATTGAGCCTAAGCCAATGGAGCCTTCAAAACATCAGTATGATTTTGATGCTGCTACAGTTGTTGGGTTTTTAGAACATTACGGTTTAGATAAAGATTTTAAGTTAAATATTGAGGTTAATCATGCAACTCTGGCAAGTCACACATTTGATCATGAACTTCAAGTCGCAGCTAATGCTGGTATGCTTGGAAGTATTGATGCAAATAGGGGAGACTACCAAAACGGTTGGGATACTGATCAGTTTCCTAATAATATTTATGAAATTATTGAAGCTTTAATTGTAATAAATAGATCTGGAGGTTTGCAAGGAGGTGGAATTAACTTTGACGCAAAAACAAGAAGGAATTCAACTGATCTTAATGATCTATTTTACTCTCATATTGGAGGAATTGACTTATTTGCCAGAGCACTTTTAATAACAGAGAAAATATTTAATGAATCTGAGTTTTTGAAATTATATGAAGAAAGGTATTCTTCTTTTGATAGTGGTCAGGGTAATTTATTTACTCAGAATAAGCTTTCTCTTGATGATTTATATAGACACGCTAAAAAAATTGATGAACCAGAAATGATATCTGGTAAGCAAGAGTATCTTGAAAATCTTATTAATAGATATATTTTTTGATAATAATTATCAATTTCTTAATAAAAAGTGAATTTTTTGTAACTGTGACAATTTAAATTGCGTCTATATTTACACACGATAGTTTAGTTAGTTTGGTTTTAAAGCAATTGTTTAAGCAAGTGCTTTTTCTTTTTAATAATAATACCCTAAAATAAGATATAGTATAGCAGATGTTATGCCGCATAGTCCTGCGTAAGGAATTTGTGTTTTGACATGGTCAATATGATCACTTGCAGATGCCATTGAAGAAACTACAGATGAATCTGATATAGGTGAGCAATGATCTCCGAAAACTCCACCTCCTAAAGATGCAGCAATAGCCAATGAGGGGTTTATACCAAGTTCATTTGAAATTGGAACAGCAATTGCAATCATTATAGCAAATGTGCCCCATGATGTACCTGTAGAAAATGAGATGAAACAACTTGTAATGAAAAGTAGGAATGGGATTAATTCTGGGGAAATAATATTTTTTATAGAGTTTGACACATAAATACCAGTGCCAAGTTCATTACAAAGATTACCAACAGCAAATGCTAAAAGAATAAGTATAGATAGCTGCATCATTCCTGACATTCCTTTGATAAGATAATTTATGGTCTCTCTCCCTGTCAATATCTTATTTGATATATAATATATTGAAGAAACTAAAAGAGAAATAATTACTGAATAGAGAACTGATGATGAACCTGACGCATTCTTTATTATGCCGAAAAAAGATTTATCCTCTAAATTTGGACTGTAACCAGTATAAAACAACATAAATAACATTCCTATTACCATTGTTAAAAGCGGAATAAACATATTCAAAGAATTTATTTTAACTCCTTTTTTTGCTTTTAAAACTGTAATTTCTTCTGAGACCATAGGTATTGACCCATCATTAAACTTGTTTCCTTTCCTTGTTCTAAGCTCTGCTTTCTTCATTGGCCCAAAGTCTTTATCAAATAAAATCATGTAGAACAATAACATGATTACTAGAATTGGATAAAAATTATATTTCAATGCACTCACTAGTTCTTGAAAAGGATACTCTAATCCTTGGGTGATAAGAAGACCCATTATGAAGGCCCCCCAGCCATTAAATGGAATCAATAATTTTGATGGCGCAGAAGTTGAGTCAGCTATGTAGGCAAGTTTTTCTCTTGATATCTTTAGCTTGTCAAATATGGGCCTGTAAATTGTGCCAACCGTAAGAGCTGATATATTAGATTCAACAAATAAAGAAATTCCAGTAATCGAAGCAAAAATCTGAGCTTTTTTTCTACTGGTGGATATTTTATTTTCTGAAGTATCAAAATTATTTTTAACACTCCTTATGAACCCTTCAACTCCACCACTTACCTGAATAAAAGCTATCAAGGAACCAACTAAAAATGTGAAGATAACAACTCGAGTACTTCCTGGATCAGAAAAAACATTTACTATTCCCTCAATTGATAAAATAATTCCAGATAGAATATTAAAATTACCTACTATTAACCAACCTGAAAAAATTCCAATTAACAGGGAAACAATTACTTGTCTTGTTATAATTGCGAGCGATATTGCAATTAGTGGAGGAACTAAAGATAGAAATCCGTAACTTTCCATATGTCAATTATAGTTAAATTTGTTTTCTAAAAATCAATTAATGAAAAAACTTAGACTAATATTATTTATTTCATTATTTATATCCTCGTGTCAAAATGATGAAATAACTAGAGCCAAGCTAAATGATTTTTCAAAATTATTTACAGTTTCAAAAGATAATGTCGTAGAGATTGTTAGCAACTCAGAGTTTAGTAATATTATTGAATATTTAGAGCACGATATTTCAGTTTATACAATTACGTATAATACAACATATCAGGGAAAACAAATTATTGCATCTGGTATGGTTGCATTTCCTGATACAGAACAGGGTATGCCTATGCTTAATTTTAATCATGGGACTACTTCTTTACATTCCGACGCTCCTACTGTAGACCTACTGCAATATAGTTTTTTTTCTAATGCAGCAAGTGCCGGATATATTTTAGTGATACCAGATTACCTGGGTTTCGGCTCATCTGAAGACATAGTACACCCATACTATAGGTCAGATATTACTGGACAGACAGTGGTTGATATGTTAATTGCTACAAAGGAATTAGCAANTTTAGAGGGGTATAATTATAATGGTGATGTATTCCTCTCAGGCTATTCAGAGGGTGGNTTTGCAACNATGGCAGCACANNATAATATTGAAAATAATANNTACTCAAATATTAATTTAGTTGCATCTGCTCCTGCAGCTGGTGGATATGATATAACTGGCATGTTGAATTATTTTCTTTCATTGGAGACCTATCACGTACCTTACTATATTGCATATGTNGCTATTGGATATAANACATCNTACAACTGGGATATATCACTGAACACAATTTTTAATGAACCGTANGCTTCAAATATTCCAGAATATTTTAATGGAAAATTTTCAGGATCCCAGATAAATAATGTTTTAAATGATACTATAAGCTCACTTTTTAATGAAAAATTTTTAAGTGAGACATATTCTAATAATGATTTTTCAATTTTTGTTGATGCCCTTGAAGATAATAGCCTTGATAACTGGACACCAAGAAATAAGATGTTCATGTACCACGGCTCATCAGATATTACTGTTCCTTATCAAAACTCTGTTGATACGTACAATCGATTTTTATCAAAAGTTTCTGATAAGTCAAGTATTGAGTTTATTACATTAGATGGAAAAGATCATTCATCAGGATCTTTACCGTATATTTTAGATATTTTTGAAAAGTTTAATGCCTTAAAATAGTGAAATACGTTTTATATTTTTTTAGNTTCTTAATTTTAAGTTGTAATGACGGCACTTTTGANAAATTATCTGAAAAGTCTGCTGACCTAAAAAGCATATATATTCCTGATTCTAGAGTGAATATTTTTGATGTTAATTTTTCTATGGTAGGCAAATCAATTTTAGTATCGGGTGAGACATCTGTAGCTGTAGCAAAAAATGAACTTTTTGAATATATAAATCAAAACGGTTACGATTATATTGATAGCATAAAATTATTACCAAACTATAAGTATAGATACGGAATTGTAAATAACTCAGTTGGTAACCTGAGGGGGTTGCCTTCTCATTCGTCAGAACTTGTATCTCAGGCTGTTTTAGGAACGAAATTAAAAATTTTAAAAAGGGAAGGGGAGTGGTATTTAGTACAAACTCCAGATGACTATATATCTTGGATAGATCACGGAGGAATCCATGTTATGGAAGAGTCAGGTTTTAATGATTACTTTAAATCATCATATATTTTTACTGATACCTACGGGTTTTCATATACCGATGAACTTAAAAAAGACNTCGTTTCGGATNTTGTAATGGGTTCAAAGCTTAATGTAGTTGGTTTAAGAAATGATTTTTATGAAGTAAGTTATCCTGATGGCAGATTAGCTTTAATAGAAAAAAATAAATTATTGAAGGAGAATGCTTTTGATAAATATAAAAATGATAAAAATAATCTCTTAGAATACTCAAAAAAATTAATAGGTATTCCCTACCTATGGGGAGGAACCTCAACTAAGGGTTTTGATTGCTCAGGTTTTACNAAGACTTTATACTCTATGAATGGNTATGTAATTCCAAGAGATGCCTCTCAGCAAATTAATGANGGNTTAACTNTTGACTCATTAAGAGATTGGTCAAATCTACAGGTAGGAGATTTATTATTTTTTGGTTATGAGAGAGATGGGAGGACAAGAATTGATCATGTAGCTATGTGGGTAGGAGATAATAAGTTTATTCAAGCATCAAAAAATGTAAGAATTAATTCAGTAGACGAACTAAGCGAAGATTATGATAAATACCATATGGAAAAATATATAAAGTCAAAAAGGTACCTTGGTAATATAACAGATGGTATAAAAGATTTATAATTTTTCTATATCTAGAATCTTATTGATAAAATTTTTGCTTGAAAAGTCAATTCCGCTTGCTATTCTAAATTTTTCTTTCCCTTCTTTGTCAAAAATAATAGTTGTAGGTAGGCTATATGCATTAAAATAACTCAGGTCAGCATTTAACTTCAAGAATTCTAGGTCTATATCTCTTTTGTCAATAAAGTCAATAATTTTATCATGATCTTCATTGGAGATGGCAACGATCTTAACTTTCTTACCTTCATAACTTGATTTTGATTTCACTAAACTCTCAAACTCAGCAATACATGGTTTGCACCAAGTCGCCCAAAGATTTAGAATAAGGACATTATCTTTATAAGAATCGATGAAAACCTCATTTTTATCCATGTCAACAAGTTTAGGAACATAATTATTCTCAACTTTATTTTTAATTGTACACGATACAAGAAAAATAGATAGGATTGATAATAATAAATTGTTTTTCATTTTTATTTATATTTGCTTAACAAATAAGTCAAAAAAAAATGAAAAAAATAATTTTATTACTTCTATTTTTTGTTAGTAATGTCTCTTTCTCACAGTCATTTCATGCGAACCTTAAGGCTACTGGTTTGACATGTGCTATGTGTTCATACTCAACACAGAGGTCACTTGAAAAATTAGATTTCATTTCATCTATAACTCCTGATCTTGAGGCTACCTCATTCCTCCTTGAATTTAGAGATGATATGTTCATCGATTTCGATTTGATACAAGAAAAAGTTGAAGACGCTGGTTTCTTTGTTGGTGAGATTGAAATTATTTTCTCTGATGAGGTTGTTGCTGAGAATGATCTCCATTCTGTATTCAACGGTAATTTGTTCCACTTTTTTACTGAAAATGAATCTCAGACGAATACTTTTAAATTAGTAGATAAGAGCTTTGTCCCAAAAGATGAGTTTGGTCTGTTATCAGATAAAACGACTCATTCATGCTATATGACTGGAAAAAATATGGCAGATTGTTGTAAGAAGCACGATAATTTAAAGTCAAATAGGATATTTCATTTAAAGTCAGACATTTAATTTTTTTTTCTAATAATGAAATTAAAATTAACTATAGTATCTCTTTTATTATTTACCAATAATATACTCGGACAAGAACTCTACATAAACACCGAGCCAGCAAGCCTAATACCAAAGGGCACAAAAGTCATTAGATTACATCACCATTCCATCTTTTTGAATGAGGATAATGAACCGGGATCACAAAAAAATGCAAAAATATTTATTCCTCAAATATCTTATGGGATATCAAAACATATAATGGTAAGTGCGGCATTACAG
>NZYP01000058.1 GCA_002702205.1 Flammeovirgaceae bacterium
AACAAGCAGTTAGCTCTCCTATGATAATTTATTCACCTGATCATGGATTAGAAAATAATAAGACAAATTCACCTGTTGAGCTTCTTGATATTTATCCAACATTATGCGATCTGGCAGGCATTAGTATCCCGAATGAAGTTGAAGGAAAGTCAATTAGGGAAGTGATGAGTGACTCAGATCATAAGGTAAGACATGCTGCTCTAGCTCAATATACTAGGATGTCTAATGGCAAACGAGTTATGGGGTATTCTCTTAGAGATGAAAGATACAGGTACACTAAATGGATTCAGATGGATTATAGAAATGGCGAAAGGTACGGTCCTACTATAGCATGTGAATTTTACGACTATGAAATTGATTCCTTTGAGAAGATAAATAGATGTTCTGATGGTACTTACTCAGATATTATTTCTGGCTTTGAATTAGAGTTTAAGAGAAGAAATATAGCTCAGAGTTCACCATCTAATTTTTTATCTGTCACAACCTGTGGTCAGTCATACACCGCTCCTGATAATATTGTCTACTCTGAGAGTGGAATATATACCGCAGCATTAGTGGCAGATAATGGTATGGATAGTGTAATAACTATAGAGCTAATATTAGAAGGACAACTTTCGGATAATGTTTATGTATCTAACGGACAACTTATCGCTGAACAACAAGAGTCTAATTATCAGTGGTATAGTTGTTCAGATAACTTGCCTGTTGATGGTCAAAATTCAATATCTTTTCAACCAGAAGAATCTGGTAGCTATTATGTTATTATCAGCCATCCTGATTGTGGTGAGATTCAGTCTGAGTGTGTATCATTTAATCAAGTTCTTTCAGTAGAAAAAGAAAAATTAAATAATTACAATTTATTTCCAAANCCTGTNGATGANATATTNAGCATANATNTAANCAGNTCATATNAANANNTATCNCTTAAATTAGTAGACATTTCTGGNAAGATATTCTTANNNGGAANNTATAAGAATAAATCAAAAATNAAATTGNACGTATCAAATTTAAANGGTCAATTTATTTTTTTAATTAGNCTTGATGGTGATGAACAGAAAAANACAAATTTAATTATTCAGTAGCNTNNACAGANATTCTCCAGTTCTTNANAAGNTCATGTAATTCANTTTTTTTATCAGGCATTATCTCTGATAAATTTTTACTTTCACTCTGGTCTTCAATTATGTTATACAACTCAACTCTTCCCTCTCTATAAAAGTCTAATAACTTATAATCTCCTAATCTTACTGTAGTATTTGCTAAGTCACCAGTGCTTTTAGGTCTTGGTCTTGGAGAGTGCCAGAAGATAGGTCTCTTACTATTGTCTTGTAACTTACCCATTAACGATTTTGAGAAACTTACTCCGTCTAGGTGTTTATCTTTCATCTGATTTTCTCCAATAAGGTCTAATAGTGTAGGGAAATGATCAGTTCCTGTTACTACAGTATTTGTCCAACCTTGTTGAATTACATCTTCCCAAACTACAAAAAGTGGGACTTTAATACCACCCTCGTAATTATGTCCTTTACCTGCCCTTAGAGGTAAGTTAGAAGTGGCAAGTGGTCTTCCGTTACCTCTGTTTGAAAGTCCTCCGTGGTCAGAAGTAAAAACTATAATTGTATTTTCATATAAGTCATTTTCTTTTAAAAAATCTAGTACCCTTCCTAGGTTATTATCTAGGTTTTCAATCATTGCCGCATAGATGTGATTGTCTTGCCTCAATTTTGTTTCACCGGTTGTTGACTCAAATGAGAATGGATTATCTAGCTTATTTCCATCATAAATTTTTTCAGCTTTTGATTTATATTTCTTTTCAANATNTAACTTGCCCTCGAAAGGAGTATGTACCTCGTAATGAGATAAGTATACAAAAAAAGGTTTATCATTTTTATTGTCTTTATAATTTTCCCCTAACCAATTTAAAGTCAAATCTGTGAGCTGATCTGTAATGTGATAACCTTCTTCAACTTCTGGTAGCTTAGTTATATCTGGAGCATTTTCATTACCCTTACCTCTCTTTTGAATATTATAAGGATAAAAATATGATTTNGGAACTCCAGAATCTCCCCCTCCATAATTTTGATCAAAACCTTGTTCTTCAGGTGATGAACCACTTTTTCCTCTTGAGAGATGCCATTTCCCTGCAATAAGTGTTGAGTAACCGTTGTCTCTTAATGCCTCAGCTATTGTATACTCAGAGTTACTTAGTTGTGATCCTGGACCAGGACTCTTAGTTCTAGCTGGGTATTTACCTGTCATTATTCCGTATCTTGACGGTACACATCTTGGATGTGCTGAGTAAGCTCTTGTAAATTTCATTCCCCTNTTAGACAAAGAGTCAATGTTAGGAGTTTCGTAGAAATTCGAACCTTGATACCCCACATCGTACCAACCCAAATCATCCACAAGAAAAAAGAGTATGTTNGGTTTTTTAGATTCAGGCTTAGCCTCTACATAATTTAGGTTTATGAATAGTACTATAAATAAAAGTCTTAGAGCCATTTTTATATTTTAAATTGTTTATATAAATGTAATCTTTTACGATCCTTTTAACATTTTTTCTTTCTTTTTTTTTTCTTTATATATACTTTAGATTTACAAAAAGCNTAGCTNATGTATAGTTATACCAAATACACTCTTTTATTGTTGATGTTATTAATATCATGCAGGAGTTCTGAGAATTCTTTCTATCAGAATTCTCCTAACATAGTATTTATTTTTGCTGACGATCTTGGCTATGGTGATCTAAGTTCTTATGGCGCAACAGATATCTCAACTCCTAACATTGATTTTATTGCAGATAATGGTATAAAATTTACTGATTTTTATTCTGTCTCATCAGTATGTACTCCATCTAGAGCAGGAATGTTAACTGGCAGGCTCCCCCAGAGGTATGGACTAAATGGTGTCCTCTTTCCTGATAGCCATACTGGAATGCCATCATCAGAATATACGATAGCTGAACTTCTAAGAGATAATGAATACACCACTGGCATAGTAGGTAAGTGGCACCTAGGTCATAAGCATGAGTACTTACCTCTTCAACAAGGTTTTGATTTCTTTTTTGGAATACCATATAGTAATGATATGGCAAGCACNGTTTATTTTAAAGGTAATAATGTAGTTGACCACTATCCTGATCAGTCTCTTATGACAAAAAAGTTGACTGACGAGGCTCTTGGATTCATAGAAACAAATTCTAAGAATAAATTTTACTTATATCTAGCACACCCTATGCCACATGTGCCTATTTACGCTTCAGAAGATTTTAAAGGAACGTCAAATAGGGGGCTCTATGGAGATGTGATCCAGGAGCTAGACTGGAGTGTAGGAGAGATACTCAAGAAATTAGATAAAATGAAACTTCTAGAAAATACTATGGTCATTTTCAGTAGTGATAATGGACCGTGGCTTACAATGAGAGAGATGGGTGGATCTTCAGGAAATTTGAGGAATGGGAAAATGTATACGTTTGAGGGGGGTATGAGAGTGCCTACCTTGGCCATGTTGAAGGGCTTAATTCCAGGAGGAATAGAAAGTAAAGAGATAGCAAGTCAGCTAGATTGGTTTCCTACATTTGCATCTATTACAAATTCTGAAATACCTGAGAAAATGACGTTAGATGGTTTAGATATAAGAGAGGTATTGAAGGGTAACTCAATTGGTTTTGAGAGAGACTATTTATTCTTTGACTACGATAGGTTGGAGGCTTACAGAAGAGGAGACTGGAAAATAAAACTCCCCTATGAAGGCTGGCCAGGTACATGGTATAAAAGCCNAACTGATCCTCATGACACACTTCTATTTAACTTGAGAGAAGATCCTGGTGAAAAAAATAATATATTTGAATCAAATAAAGTGCTTGCTAGAAATCTTGCAAACGNTATGATTAAAAAGTATAGTGATATGGGAGAATTACCGAACTCAATTGTGATTAGAAATGATGCTGACGAAAGTCATTTGAGAGAATTAAACATTGAAAAATAACATGAAAAAAATTATATTTTATCTATACATTTTAATGCAATTTAACGTTGATTTAAGTGCTCAAATTATAAAAAACTCCTGGGAGAATTGCTCTAAATATCTTGGTAATATATCTAGAGATCTGTCCTCTACTAATATAACACAGACACCTGATAACTGGCTCTCTTATTGGAACCAAGTTACCCCATCTAATGCAGGGAAGTGGGGCTTTGTTGAGGGTCAGAGAGACGTAATGAGGTGGGATGGTTTAGACAAGGCTTATCAACTNGCTAAAGACAATGGACTAAAATTTAAACAACATACCCTGATCTGGGGAAATCAACAACCTACTTGGATGGATAACTTATCTGTTGAGGAACAGTTAGAAGAAATAGAGGAATGGATAAGTGAATTTTGTGCTCGATATCCAGATACGGATCAGATTGATGTGGTGAATGAGGCAAGGTCAAACAAACCAGATGGTGGGGAGAAGGGAGATGGAACTTTTAGAGCTAACTATATAGAGGCACTCGGGGGATCGGGTGATACAGGAGTAGACTGGGTTATAAAAGCCTTTGAACTTGCTAGGAAATATTGCCCTAATGCGGAACTAATTCTAAATGATTATGGGATATTAAATAATCTAGGAAATAGGAATCAGCACATTGCCATAGCGAATATCCTCAAAAATAAGAATCTTATTGATGCCATCGGAGTTCAAGGTCACTCTTTCACAATTGAGAATATGACCCAAGAGCAGTTAAAATTTTCTCTTGATCAAATTGCAGCTACAGACTTACCAATTTATGTTTCAGAGCTAGATCTTGATGCTGAGGGTTCAAATCCTGAGAATAAACAACTTACAAGATATCAGACATTATTTCCTGTTATGTGGGAGCATCCAGATGTTGCGGGTATTACCTTTTGGGGGTATGTGAAAGATCATATGTGGAGAGAGTCTGCTTACCTTGTCTATGGTGAAGGGATAGGAGCTAATGAGAGGACAGCTATGCAGTGGATTAAAAATTATGTAACAAAATCAAACACAGGTTGTGATACTACAGGCCCANTCTTATCCNTNGAACTTGAAGATTTAGAGTTTGGGATATATCCTAACCCAGTTGTAAGAGGGTCAAGTATTAATTTAATAACTTATAACAATATAAAGAGTATTGAAGTTAGATCTATGGATGGGGAATTGGTATTAAGTGAGTTAATAAATAGTGAGGTTAAAAATATAAAAATAAATCTGAAAGAGGGGCTTTATATTGTTGAGGCATTGAGGGAGAATGGTAAGACTTTGGTTAAAAAGTTACTCGTAAAATAGATTTTCTTTTTAATTCAATTACAACTTCCTTCAGTCCATAAGGTAACACCAGCACCTTCGGCAAGACAATTATTACCATAAGTAACTCCGTCACATCCACAAACAGGACGATATTCTTTGGTACATGCCTTATTTTGTTCAACTAAAGATTCGTCAACACATGAGCTTGATTCAGAACAACTTAACAGTAACAGCGTAGTAATAGTTAAGATAATTATTTTCATTATGCTAATTTAAAAAATAGGTATCTATTTATTTATATAGTTTAATAAATTAAAATAATACTCTCTTTTTTTAACAAAATTTTAATTTTACGATCATTTTTCTTATTTTATGATAGAAAAATTAATCTTTTTTTCAAATATAATATATTATTAGTAGTGAATGATTCAAATAGTTTGTACAGAGAAAGTTATGAATCCGATGCATGTGGTATTGGTTGTATTGCCAATATAGATGGAATAAGAACTAATAAAATTATTTCTGATTCTCTAACAATATTAGAGAATATGAGCCACAGAGGAGCCTCTGGTAATAACAAAAAAATTGGTGATGGTGCTGGTTTGAAAATTCAGATTCCGCATAAGCTATTGATGAGGGAATTATCTGAAAAAAACATAAAATTACCTTCTCAAGGAAAATACGGTCTCGGGATGATTTTTTTCCCTAACAACTCAAGAGAATATAATGCCTCCAAAAAACTATTCTTAGAGACCTTAAAGAAGTTTAATTTAATTGTATTAGCAAAAAGAAATGTACCAATAAACAGGAAAGGTTTGTGTGAATCAACTTTCAACTTTATTCCAAAAATTGAGCAGTGGGTAATAAAATCAAATAGTTATATAGATTCAGAAGATAATTTAAATCGAATTCTTTTCATAGCAAGGAGGTATTTTGAAAATATAACTTTAAATGATAACAAATCTATGTTTTCAAATTCTGTTTACATTGCTTCTCTTTCAACTAATACAGTAGTTTATAAGGGACAATTAACAACACATCAAATTAGGACATTTTATCCTGATCTTTCAGATAAACTTTTTGAAAGTAATTTCTCAATCGTACATTCTAGATTTTCTACTAATACTTTCCCATCATGGAAGCTTGCACAGCCTTTTAGATTCATCTCTCATAATGGAGAAATAAATACACTTCAAGGTAACTTGAATTCATTAAAGTCAGCAGAGTCAAGATTTGAGTCAACTTTATTTTCTAAGGAGGAATTAAATATGATTAGACCGGTTACCACAGAAGATCAGTCAGATTCCGCATGTTTGGATAATTTAATAGAGTTACTTTCTTTCTCAGGTACTGACATTAATGAGGTAATGATGATGTTAATACCTGAGTCATGGGATAATAGTGAGAATATGCCAAGTCATAAAAAGTCTTTTTATGAATTTAAATCCTCAATAATTGAACCTTGGGACGGACCTGCTGCCATAATATATACAGATGGTAAAAGTATAGGAGCAATACTAGATAGAAATGGGCTTAGGCCTATGAGATACACTATAACAAAGGATAATAAAATAATACTCGCTTCTGAAACTGGAGTTTTAGACATAGATCCTGGTAATGTTAAAGAGAAAGGTAACTTAAGATCTGGAAGAATTTTAAGTATAGATTTTTCTAGAAGTAAGATAAGATTTGATGAAGAAATAAAGAATGATATATGTAAAAGCCACCCGTACTCTAACTGGCTTGAAAGAAACAGGATAACAATAGACATGTTACCTAGAAAAAAAATAAAGCATAGAAAGATTAACGACTTGGAACTAAATAGGTATCATAAAGTATTTGGATATACCAAAGAAGATATTAAAAAAGTAATATATCCCATGACCCTCAAGGGTAGCGAGCCAATAGGTTCAATGGGTAACGACACTCCAATAGCTGTTTTAAGTAAAAAGCCTAAACATTTATCTAATTATTTTAAACAGTTATTTGCCCAAGTGACTAATCCTCCGATAGACCCAATCAGAGAGAAAAATGTAATGTCACTTAAGAGCCACATAGGGAATGTTTCAAATCTATTAAATCAGAAAGAGTCTGACTGTAAAAATATTTTTTTAGAGTCACCAATAATTTCTAATCATACCTTGGAAAAGATAAGATCTGTTGACATTCAAAATCTCCAGACAAAAACAATAAATGCCTATTATAGGGTAGATGGAAAAAACGGAAATTTGAAACTTGCATTAGATAGGTTATGTAGATATGTTGATGATGCTATTGAAGATGGGTATAAGTTAATTATTATAAGTGATCGTTATATAGATTCTTCTCATGCGCCTGTACCTAGTCTACTTTCATCTGCTTGTATCCATAACCACCTAATCAGATCAGGGAATAGAGGAAAAGTAGGTTTAATTGTTGAGTCTGGAGATTCTTGGGAAGTTCATCATTATGCAACTTTGTTGTCTTTCGGAGTTAATGCAATTAATCCATATGTCGCTTTTGCTACGGTAAGACAATTAAGAGAATCTAACTCATCATCCTCTCTAAATAAGTTAAAAACTTTAAACAAAAATTATATTAATGCGATCGATAAGGGATTGTTAAAAGTATTTTCAAAAATTGGGATTTCAACTCTTAAATCTTATAGTGGTTCACAATTATTCGAAATAATTGGATTAAATAAAAGAACTGTTGATGAATATTTTACTTCAACCACCTCCAGAATTGAAGGTATAGGAATAGATGAAATCGAAAGGGAAAATAATAAAAAACATTTCCATGCTTATGCAGATGAAATTTCTGATATCCGTGATGGAGGTGTTTACAGCTGGAAGAGAGATGGTGAGATGCATGCATTTAATCCTGAGACAATTTCTTTACTCCAGCACAGCACAATGAAAGATGATATAAATTTATTTAAACAATATTCTTCAAAGGTAAATCGCCTAAATAAAACTTCTATCAGAAGTCAATTTGAATTTAATTTCTCTAATGACTCTATTCCAATTTCAGAGGTCGAGCCTGCAGAAAATATTTATAAAAGGTTTGCCACCGGAGCAATGTCTTTCGGGTCAATATCTTATGAGGCTCATACCAACCTGGCAGAAGCTATGAATAAGTTAGGCGGGAGAAGTAACTCGGGAGAGGGAGGAGAGGATGAGAAAAGATTTATAAAGGGTAAAAATGGCAAAAATCTTAGCTCTGCAATAAAGCAAGTTGCCTCTGGAAGGTTTGGGGTATCTATTAATTATCTTAACAATGCCAAAGAAATTCAAATCAAAATGGCACAGGGAGCTAAGCCAGGTGAAGGAGGTCAACTCCCTGGTCATAAAGTGGATGAAAATATTGCAAAAGTTAGAAATTCTACACCTGGCGTAGGACTGATTTCTCCTCCACCTCATCATGACATATATTCTATAGAGGACTTGTCTCAGTTAATATTTGATCTTAAAAATGCTAATAGAGAGGCTGATATAAGTGTTAAGCTAGTATCCAAGGCTGGAGTTGGTACAATAGCAGCCGGAGTCGCAAAAGCTAAATCAGATAAGATTCTAATATCTGGATATGATGGTGGGACAGGTGCCTCACCTTTATCTTCTGTCATTCATGCAGGTCTCCCATGGGAATTAGGTATATCTGAAGCTCAACAAACGCTTATGAAAAATGGTTTAAGATCAAGAGTAACTCTTCAAGTTGATGGTCAAATTAAGACAGGAAGAGATCTAGCAATAGCATCAATTCTTGGAGCTGACGAGTGGGGGATATCTACTGCTGCTTTAATTTCTCAAGGCTGTATAATGATGAGAAAATGCCATCTCAATACATGTCCAGTAGGTATTGCTACCCAAGATGAAATATTAAGAAAAAGATTTAACGGCGAAGTTGATCATATGATTAATTTAATAAAATTTTTGACAGAGGAGTTAAGAGAGATAATGGCAAGTTTAGGAATTAAAAAAGTTAATGATTTGATAGGTCAGACTAACCTCCTAAAACAGAAAAAAAATAAATATTGGAAGACAAAAAATTTAGATCTTTACCCTATTCTCTTTAAACATTCAGCTAAACCTAAAAGTTATTATAATTCATCAGGACAGAAAGATTTTTTATCTAAACAACTTGACTTAATTTTCTTAGAAAAAACACAAAACATATTAGATGGCTCTTCTAAAAAGTTAAATTTATCTTCTAAAATTAAAAGTACGGATAGAGCTGTTGGAACAATATTGTCAAGTGAGATTTCAAAACGATATGGCTCTAGGGGTTTACCAAATGATACAATTAATATTGAATTTCAAGGTTCAGCTGGTCAGAGTTTTGGTGCATTTGCAATTAATGGCTTAACCTTAGAAGTCATCGGTGAGACAAATGATTATTTTGGAAAGGGGCTCTCAGGAGCAAAGCTTATTGTTAAAAAACCACTTAATTCAGGTTTTGTGTCTAATGAAAATATAATAGTTGGTAATGTTGCCTTGTACGGAGCTATATCTGGTCAGAGCTTTATAAATGGAATTGCTGGGGAAAGGTTTTGTGTTAGAAACTCAGGAGTGGAAGTTGTTGTAGAGGGAGTAGGTGATAACGCATGTGAATATATGACTGGTGGTAATGTTGTTATTCTAGGAAATATTGGAAAAAATTTTGGTGCAGGTATGAGTGGTGGAATGGCATTTATATACGGGAATAAAAATTTAAATAATTTCAATAAATCATCTATAGAATTAGTTGATCTTGAAGATGAAGATAGAGAAAAAGTTAAATCATTGCTTAAGGCACACAAAAGATACACAGATAGTAATTTAGCATCTTTTATACTTGATGATATTGATAATCAATTTAATTATTTCACTAAAGTATATCCTAAGGAGTTAAGAGCTATTCATGAAAAAAATAAAATTGTAACTAATGGATAAGCCTGGATTTATAAAATATAAGAAAAAGGACCCACCTCTTAAAAAAGTTAAAAAAAGAATAAAAAATCATAATGAATTCCAATCTTTATTATCCGATAAAGAATTGAGATGTCAATCAGATAGGTGTATGGACTGTGGTACACCATTTTGTCATTCATCATGCCCTCTAGGGAATATGATTCCAGAATTTAATTCTGCTGTATCAAATAACAAATGGAAAGAGGCATATGAAATTTTAATTTCAACTAATAACTTCCCTGAATTTACAGGGAGAATATGCCCTGCTCCATGTGAGCATTCTTGTGTTCTTGGAATAAATCAGGATCCTGTAAGTATTGAGAATATTGAGAAGCAAGTTATTGAGAAAGCTTTTATAAAGGGTTATGTGAATCCTAATAATATCAGTAATAAATTAGATAAAAAAATTGCTGTAGTAGGTTCTGGACCTGCAGGCCTTGCTTGTGCAGATGAGTTGAATAAAAAAGGATATCAGGTAACTGTTTACGAAAAAGATGAAGAGCTAGGTGGACTTTTGAGGTTTGGTATTCCGGATTTTAAGTTGGACAAAAAAATAATAGATAGAAGAGTAGAACTTTTAGACAAAGAGGGAATAATATTTAAAACAAATAAATGTCTTGGAAAAGACTTGTCTCTTGAAAGACTAGACTCAAAATATGATGCCGTTATATTATGTATAGGATCTAGTATTCCTAGAGATCTAATAATAGAGGGCAGGGAATTAGATGGAATTCATTATGCAATGGATTTTTTAAGTATGCAAAATAGAATTAATTCTAATATACCTACTAATATTAAAATTAATGCAAAAGATAAAAATGTAGTTGTTCTTGGAGGTGGTGACACAGGATCTGACTGTATAGGAACTTCTAATAGGCATGGTGCAAAGTCAATTACTCAACTAGAGCTTCTTCCTAGACCTCCAAAGGAGAGAGATGAGTCAATGATATGGCCACTTTTTGCAAACACATTTAAGACGTCATCCTCACAGGAGGAAGGTTGTGATAGGGCATGGGGAGTAATGGCAAAAGAGTTCATTGGAAATGGAACCATTGAATATGTTAAAACTGAAGACATAAGTTGGGATAGTGATAAAAAGACCTTCTACCCAATAAAAAATTCAGAGAAACTAATTCCATGTGATCTACTCCTTATCGCAATTGGGTATGAGAAACCAAATCTATCTTTTGATAATGAATTTTCTATTGATACTTTTCCTGACGGAAGGATACATGCTAATGAAAAAAATTTTTTGACCTCAAGAAAAAATTTTTTTTCCTGTGGAGATTCTAGACGAGGTCAATCATTGGTTGTATGGGCAATAAAAGAGGGTAGAGATTGTGCTAAATCAGTAGATAAATACATTAAGAAAAAACAACTTACCTAACATGATAAAAATAATTTTAATTTAAAATATTATTATGAATTTATTATCAATCAATTCTGGTGATACAGCCTGGATGTTAGTATCCTCAGCTCTTGTAATGCTGATGACTCCAGCTGGTCTCACCTTATTTTATGGTGGCCTAACTCAGAGAAAAAGTGTTCTTAACACTATTGGAATGAGTTATACCGCTTTTTGTACAGCATCTGTTGTATGGGTCATAGTAGGATATTCTATTGCCTTCTCAGAAGGAAATGAATATTTTGGCTATTTTGATTATTTTCTGCTTAATGGAATAGGTGTTGGAGATGTTTCAGGAACAATTCCAACTTTACTTTTTGTCTTTTTTCAGGGTACTTTTGCCGCAATAGCAGTAGCTCTTGTTAGCGGTTCAATAATAGAAAGAGTAAGATACTCAACATGGTTTGTCTTCTCAATTTTATGGGTAATCCTAGTATATTCACCTGTCACACATTGGGTTTGGGGTGGAGGATTCCTTGCAGAGTGGGGTGAGCTTGACTTTGCTGGAGGTACTGTCATACATGTCAATGCAGGTGTTTCAGGTCTAGTTCTAGTTTATTTACTTGGTAACAGGTCTGGATTTAGGAATACCTCTGTTAGACCAGCTTCAGTCAAGTTAATGATTTTAGGTTCTGCTTTACTTTGGTTTGGTTGGTTTGGCTTCAACGGTGGAAGTCAATTAGCAGCAGATGGCATTGCCGCAAATGCTTTGCTTGTGACAAATGTTGCAGCTGCTTGTGGGGGATTAGGCTGGTT
>NZYP01000009.1 GCA_002702205.1 Flammeovirgaceae bacterium
ACTACAGCATCTACTACTTTTAATATGGATAACTGGACTGCATGTAAAGGATGTGCAGATACATTTACCTCAAATTCAACCATGCTCAAGCCTTTCCCTAAGGGGACATACAGGACAACACTTCCTGAAAAACTAATGATTACTGGAGTATTAGATGGTGATCTCTCAGGTGGTTATCCAAAAGCTTTAGAATTATATGCTGTAACTGATATTGCCGACTTGTCTAAGTATGGAATTGATGTTGCATCAAATGGAAAAGCAAGTGATAAAACTACAATAGACTATTACTTTGATGCAGGAAGCTTGTCAGCAGGAAACTTCTATCACATTGGAAGACGAAGCGGAACTGGTCAGGGTGGATTTGATGACTGGTTCGGTGTTGCTGCAGATATGTACACAAATGGCAATACCTTCAACGGTGACGACGCCATAGTACTTTATCATATTGATGGTTCTGATACTATAACTATGGATGTAGCTGGTGCACTTGGAACAGATGGTACAGGTGAACCTTGGGAATATATAGATGGTTGGTTATACAGAAAGAATGGAAAAGAGGCAAAAACAACTTTTGCTGTCACTGATTGGACTGCATGTAAAAAGTGTGCTGACACTTTCAGTAAAAATTCAGATATGACGACTCCTTTCCCTTATGAAGGTTATTCTAGCGATACATCCCCTACATCAGTATATCTTCAAGCTAGTGAGGGATCTGTAGATGAAGATGCAGGAGTATATACAATAAGTGTTTTGATTGCTGACCCTAGTCCTGATTCGGCAACTACTGTTCATTTAGTTTATACTGGATCGGATAGTACTGATATTGGCAATTTTGTAAGTGACACAATAACTTTCCCTGCAGGATCGGGAGCAGCAGTAACTGTCAGCATTCCTATTACTGATGATAGCACTCCTGAAGGTGAGGAAACACATACATTTGCTCTACAAAACTTATCTGGTGGGTATCAATCTGCTTTAAGTTCACCAAATGTATTTACTTTAACAATCAACGATAATGATCTTGGTGAATTCAATATGGTATTTAACGAATTGCATATTGACCCAGCGAGTGATATCACTGGAGATGCAAATGGAGACGGCACAAGAGATGCGATTGCTGATGAATTCATTGAATTAGTAAATAATGGTTCTAGTGCATTTGACTTAAGTGGCTACTACCTAACCGACAGCGAAGAGCCAAACTCTGAACCAAGGCACGTTTTCCCACAAGGAACTGTTGTCGAGGCAGGACAGGCTGTAGTTGTCTTTGGTGGAGGGGTGCCATCATCTCCTACTAATTTTGGCGGTGCTATCGTACATACTGCATCGGAAAACAGAGGTGGAGTTTCACTAGGAAATAGTGGAAGGACAGTTATGGTTAAAAATCCTGATGGATTAACCGTCTTGAGCCAAGCTTATGACGGAACTCAGGGAACTGCTAACCAATCGATCACAAGAAGCCCAGACATAACGGGTGGTTTTGTCTCACACTCAGGTGTTGCCGCATCTAATGGAGCATTATTTTCACCTGGAATGAAATTAGATAGTACTAATTTCTATGACCACACATCAACAAAAGTACAGATGCAGTTAATGAGGGCAACTTATAAAGAGGGTGAAGATGCAAGCTTTACTATTGGTGTAACCATCAACGGATCAAGTGCGACTAATGCTACAACTGTTGAATTAGCTACAACTGGTACTGGAAATGGAGAAGCTAGTGATATTGACACTTACGCTACTCAAACGGTTACGTTTGATGCTGGAAGCACAGCAACTCAGTTCGTAACAATAAATATAACTAACGACGACTTATTGGAAGGTAATGAAACCATAGAGTTTCAATTATCTTCAGCAAGTGGTGGAGAAAGTGCTAGTGTAGGATCTCCAAGTAGGTTTATGATGACTTTGGTTGATGATGAATTTGGAGATTCCCCTCTAGTTCTTAACGAGGTACTCACTGACCCACCTTCTGACGACGCTGCAACAACAGACGTGGTTGAGGGAGATGCTAATGGTGATGGATCTCGACATCCTTTTGACGATGAGTTTGTAGAATTAGTTAATACTAGTTCATCTCAATTAGATATATCTGGATATTCAATATTTGACAATGCTGGTTTAAAACATAGCGTTCCTGAAAATACTGTTTTAGAATCAGGACAAGCGTTTATTGTTTTTGGTGGAGGAAGCCCTACTGGGGACTTTGGTGGAGCTGTTGTCCAAACTGCATCCAGTGGTAGTATATCATTAGCTAATGGTGGTGATAAGGTCACCGTTAATGATAACAATGGTAATACAATTATTGAATTCGAATATGGTGGAACAACACCACTCGATGGAGGTTCAGACCAATCACTTACTAGAGAACCCGAACTTACTGGTGACTTTATACTTCACACTACTACAGTAGCTGGAGGAGTTTATTCACCAGGAACAAAAGCAGATGGATCTGCATTTGATGCTGGAGAAAGCCTCACTACCACAGTTCAGTTTGCTCTAGGAGAGTTCACATTAGCCAATGCAGATGGTTCTTATAACTTAGAAGATTATAGCATCGAAGTTGCTATATCTAATCCGAGTGCCACAGTTGCTACTCAGGTAGAAGTTGTATTTACTGCAAGTGATAACGGAACGGCATCAGATATAAATGACTATGTAGGAGAAGTTATGACATTTAGCTCTGGGGCGAGTGACTCTCAGAACTCTGTTGTGAAAATCACAAATGCTAATATTGCACTTGGAACTAGGTACGATTTTGCTCTTCAAAATATAAGTGGAGGAAAAGCTGCTTCTATTGGAGAGAATTCAACCTTTACACTTATTGTTGGTGATCCAGGAAGTGTTCCTCTTAGTGTAGAAAATGAGAGAGCTGATATCACAATATCTCCAAACCCAACAACTGACTTTATTAATGTTAAAATTAACAGAAATAAGGTGCTAGAAAACTACTTCGTTACTGATATGTCAGGAAGTAGGTTGGAAACTAGAGAAGTTGGAAAAGTTGTAGACAATATTAAAGTTGATGCAAGAAACTTTGATAATGGTCTCTACATTCTAGGTCTAAACTTTGAAGGAGAGTCAGTAAAACTGAAATTTATTAAGAGATAGTTAATACATTTCAGACTAAATGAAAAAGGATCTTTTTTTAAGATCCTTTTTTTATTACCTTAATAACAGATTTATTTTTATCTGATATAGCTTCAAAAATATATATTCCATCAGGGATATACCTCAAGTTAATTTCAAATTGGTTCTTGATGATATCATCACCCAATAATATATTACCATCGATTGATCTAATTAAATAATTTTTAAAATTCGAATTATATAACGTAACGTATAATATTTCTTCTACTGGATTCGGCTTTAAATGAACAGATTTTTTATTCTCATCCTCTAGTAGTAAGGGAGGTGAATCAATCACATTAATAGTTAACTGTAGATTTGTTTTTAATTCTCCATCAGATACTTGGATGACAAGCAGATAAGAATTTTTTATGTCATAGTCTAATAAACTACCATTCTCAACAACAATATTTCCTTCGTCATCAATCGAAAAAATATTTTGATTATTTCCTGATATAATACTATATGAGAGTGATTCATCCTCAGGGTCATAAGCAGAAATCTTACCGATTTGAGTTTTATCTTGTGGNAACTCATTAACACTAAAGATTGTGTCGTTTACTACTGGAGGTTGATTTACAAAAACAATATCATTACTAAAAACAATATTAACTGATACTGGCAAATGATCTGATGCGTAATGTAAAGCGTCAGCTACATCTTGAGATACAGATAAGTTAGGCATCTCATTAATTGCCATATTGTAATGGTTTCCATCATTCCCCAATACATTATAGCTATTTTCGATAACAAATGTCCTATCGCTTGAAACTAGNGAGTCAGAAAAAAGAATATAATCAAACCTGTCATCTAACCCACCACTAGCACCACCACCGAACTGAGAAGTTCTGGGAGATTGGGTATGAACTGAAGAAAATTCAGCGTCGTTATATTTACCTTCNACAGTNATCAAGTCATTAAACTTTCCAATACCTGTAGAGGTTTCCTCAAAAAACTTTCTATATGCAGGCTCATTAGTAGTATATATATTAAAGTCTCCTGCTGCTATGTAAAAGTGGTCGTTACTCATCTGCTTAGTATAATCTATAAGACTACTTACCTGTATTTCCCTCCTAATCTGATTTGATGAACCCTGACTAGCTTTNAGGTGCATATTAAAAATAAAAAAAAGCTTGTCTGTACCNATATGTTTAAGTCTATATACCATGATATCTCTCGGATCNCCAATTATCTTTGATGTAGAAATTATTTCAAACTTNTCCTTATTAAAGAAGAGAGCCTGGTCTATATCNTGATCATCGTAAAATTTTGCAGATAAATATTTATCACCTCCACCAAAGTTTAAGATATTATTAAGGAAATTACTTACCCCAGAGCTATTAGATAATTCTTGAGCTATATAAATATCTGCTGAGAGTTCATCTATTACTGTTTTAAAATAATTATTTCTATCGGTATCTCCATTATACCTAAGTAAATTATATGTTACAACTTTTACTGTATCTTGACCAAATGAAAAATTAAAATGAAAGCTAAAAAGTAATAATAACTTAATTACGAATACATATTTTCTATTGATTGATGATAACAAACTTCTTTCTTTTAGGATTTAAAATCCCAAAGTTATCAAAAAAGATAATATATAAACCATCTTCAAGATTAGAAGTGTTAATTGAAAATTTTGAGCTATTAAGTCTAGAACTCCTAAAATTATAAATTTTCTTTCCATTGATATCATAAATAGCCATTCTAGGTACATCTTTAAACTCACCTGTTATAAATAATTGCTTTGACCCTACAGAAGGAAAAATNNTNATTTTAATNTCATCCTCGACCCCTAAAGGGTCATTATTAGGTTNNNTTTTTATTTCTGGNAAGAGTATNGGCCTTATATCTGACTTATTATAAAATGTAAANGAGTCGTGACCAACACCATTTGTTATNTAAAGNTTATGGTTATCTCCTAAATCACCAAAATAATGTNTCAANTAATTATTATATATGGTNGCTCTCTCAAGCCTATGATCTCCCTGAAACATAGCTGGACAAGTATCATCTAATGAAGATGAATTTGGGTTATTGTCTCTCTTACCTACCCCGTATGATATATTCCTTCTCTTGTAACGGTTTTTTAAAGTATCAACATGATAATATTTCATATACTGATTCATCTGCTGCAAACCATATTTGTAGTTATTATAGGTTCCACAGTTTGTGATAACAGGCTTTTCAAATTGATCTAGGGTTCCGTCTACCCTCCTCTCATCATTGAAGTAAAGGTAGGAGGATGGAGATGCAACTAAGTATTTAAATTCCATGTTATATTCTTGCTCTAAACTTTCTTGGATTCTATTTGAAGCAGCATACCTATTCATAAACTGTCCTCCTCCTGAAAATCCAGTTAAAATAATTTGNGAAAGATTAGGAAATTTTTCTCCGTATACAATTTGAGTAATAATGTCATCCATAACCTCAAAAGAACTAAAAGACTCATCTCTTGGATACGCTCCTGATGAACTAGAGGAGGAACCATCCATCCAAGAGGAACCAGACCAGTAGAGGTGGTAATCATCTAAGTTGTTAGCTANAATTTCAGGTGTTCCAATGAAATGTGGTGATATTATCAATGTCTCAAGATATTTATCTTCGGAGTTAGCCGCCTGAATTATGGCGTTCTGCCTTTGTTCAGCAGTTCTATTATTACCGTGTAATACTATTACAAGTCTTCTGATATTATTATTTGTGAAATTAAGGTTCGAAGGTGAAAAGTATGTGATTTTATACTGACTCTCACCAACATAAAAAAACTTACCTGATACAGGTTCTTGTGAAAAGATAATATTTGACTGAAAAATTAAAATTATAAATGAAAGAAAATATCTCATTNNTTAACTCTTGTTGGCTCAAAAAATCCTGGAATAGGCGACGGAGTATTTGGGTTTGTATCAATCTCAGATTGAGGATACAAAAATCTCTCAGGTAATGAACTCCCAGTATTTGGATTAAGAATAATTCCATAACTATCTTTCCTTGTCCTTCTAACATCATTAAAACCTTCAATCTGACCATAAAATGTTATATACCTCTCTTCAAGAATCTCACGAAGAAGAGCATCTTCTTTAGAAATATTATCAATATTTTCCATTCCACCAACCTCAAAATCTGACTGTATATATGGATTGTAATTCATAGATAATGTATCATATCCATTATTTAAATAACCTCCACCTGACATATAACCTCTAAATTCGTTAAGGTGACTTAGACCTGTGTAAAAGTTTTTTGATCTCAAACCTGACTCGGCAAGAGTGAGAATATTTTCAGCGTAAGAGACTAAAGGAAAGCTATTTGATCTAGAGAAGTACCCAGAAATATAATTTGGTCTTCCAGCACCTGAAAAATAGAAATTATATCTTGCTGTCTCGTCAGTTTTGGTGTTTCCTCTGTATTGTGAACTACTAGAGTTCATAAACTCAATAATTTTTGAGTTTTCAGAGGTTAGTTCAGAACCTCTTGAACCAGTAAAAAATTGATAAAATAAATTTGAATTACCTTGCACTTCACCATGACTGGCCATCATATTCCCAGTCTGGGACTCAATACCTAGTTTGGCAAAGTTATATGCCTCCGGATAATTCTTTGTATGCATATAAAATCTTGCCTTTAAAGAGTTAGCTACTTTTATCCATTTCTGTGAATCTCCATTAAAAAAGATGTCACTACCATTTGATGGTTTATTTACACCCAGAGATAATTCAAGAATTGCCTGAGTCAACATTTGTTGGACCTTCTCATAAACTTTGTCTTGATCTTCAAATTCAGGGTTTATAAATTCAATTTTTCCTGCCTGATCAAAAGGAATGTCACCATATAAAGAAGCTGCAACACCTAATCCATGAGCTTGAATTACTTTAGAAATCCCAGTAATAACACCTGATCTATCATTCAAGATAGATTTTTGCTCTACAACTATTGCATTCCTCAAGGAGTTAATAAAAACATCATTCCAGATAGCAGTAAAGTCACTTGCCTCTACTAAATAATTATCAAATCCTTCATGCTGTCGATCTGTACCTCTAAAATATCCTGACCAAATACCTGCCCTCCTGGATGTGGCCCCTTCATGAAATAAAATTGTTCCTACCATTGAGCCTGTTAGTACTAGATCTTCTGGAGCTTCTGATGGACTATTAGGATTTATATTTAAATCTTCTGGTATTAAGGTATCACACCCAAAAATTATTAATATAAGTACGTATTTATAAAAATATTTCATTCTAATAGTTCAATGTTATTTTAAAAACAAATGATTTAGTTCCAGGATTATTAAAGTAGTCAATCCCTCTTGTAGTACTAACTTCGGTAAGGTTAGTATCTGGGTCATTACCAATAAAATTCGTCCATATGAAGAGGTTTCTACCAGTTAGAGATAGATCAATAGATGAAAGCTTTGTGGATTTTCTAAAACTTGGCCCTCTGAGTGAATATGAAAGAGTCATCTCTCTTAACCTTGTCCATGAACCATCTTCAACAAACTGTTCCTGAACACCGCTAAAATATCCACCAATTCCTCTATACCAAGACTCCGTGAGAGCAACGTCACCTGCTCCAAAATCATGGACACTACCTCTAAAAATTGATCCTGAAGTAATTAGACCACCATTATAATCAAATAAATCTTTTTGTGCTGTGGTCTCAATACCAGAGTCACTATGTCTCCCATAATTTAATAATACCGCCTTAGTACCGGCATATATATCTGCACCCTGATAAGTCTCGAATAAAAAATATAAATTCAAATCTTTCCAACTTAGTGTGGTCCCTATCCCACCCTGCCAGTCTGGGTGTGGGTCACCAATTACTCCATTTTCAGGATCTAAGGAAGGGAAACCGTTATCATTTAAAAATATTGATCCGTCATCGTTTCTAGTAAATTTTGTACCCCAGAAAACACCAAGTGGGTGCCCCTCTACAGCCCTGCCTGANACAGCAGATAATCCACCAAGCCTTATCGACTCTACACCTTTNAGGTCAAGGACCTTATTTCTGTAGTAACTCCAATTTGCATTAATGTTNACCCTGAAGTCTTCAGATTCAAAAATATCGTATCCAAGGTCAAGCTCCATACCCTTATTCTCAATTTTTCCAGCGTTCGTGAACAGCTCATCATATCCAGAAGAATTTGCAAGCGATAAGTTAAAGAAAACATCATCGGTAGTGTTGTAATAATAAGAATATCCAACTTTTACCTTATTATCAAAAAATCTCAAATCTGTACCGATCTCATATTCTCTCTTAATTTCAGGACTTAGACCAGGGTCGCCAAGATCTTGAGATGGAGTAAATGATCCTGCTCCAAATAAATCTGTTGACAACGAACCTCCAAAAGAATCAGAATAGTTAGGAGACACATAAATGGATTGTGTATTGTATGGAGGNGGCTCTACACCTACCTCACCATAAGCAAGTCTTAACTTGCCAAAAGTTAGGACAGGTGAACCAAGAAATAAATTAATTTTTGAAAACTGCCAAGCTAAATCAACTGATGGATAAATAAAGACACTCTCTGCACTTGGCCCTATTGTAGATGAAGACTCNACCCTAACATTTGAGTTAATAAATAACATGTCAAAGAGACCAATATTTCCTGAAAAATAAGTTGCTGCTGTTCTCATATGCCTATCAAAATCATCAACATTTGTGTTTTCAGGTTGTGCATTCGAAAAATCTTGTAAATCGATTGGTAAAATAAAATCCCTTATATCACCTCCTAATCTAAGGTATTTTCTGTCNTTTAGATTAGCTCCTAAGGTAAGGGAAAGGTTGATGTCATCACCAATATCAAAGTTTGATCTAGCAATAATATCAGTGTTAAATACTCTGTTATTAGTTATACCATCTGTGAAATATCCCTGACCAAAAGTTGAGCCGACAGTTCCAGGTTTATAATATTGAACTGTTCTTGACTGGTAATAGTCTATNCCTGTCCTTGAGATTATGCTTAGCCAATCNGTAATATTTAAATCAAGCTGAATATTTGATAAAAATCTTTCNACAGAGTTCTTATTTTCTTGGTTATTTATGGTCCAATTTGGATTATTAAAACCAGCATTTACTCTACCTCCAATTGGATTTCTATAAGATCTGTGCCTACCTTGTATGGGAGAGGCGGAAGAAGATAAATAATAGTCTCCAATGTAACCTGTATTGTCAAAATCCGCTGGAGTTCTTAGAAGGCCCAAATAAAGACCAGTTGAGGAAGCACCTTTTCTTATTCTGTCAGAAACAGTTTTTGAGTATGAATTTTTAAATGTCACTTTAAGCCAATTCCCTAAATCTTTTGTACTATTAAATCTAACAGTAGTTCTTCTGTAGTTACTATTGCTTCTAATAATGCCTTTTTGATTTAGGTCCCCAACACTAAAATAATTAGTCCCATTTTCACCACCTCCACTTACGCTTAATGTATTTTCTGTATAGCTCCCATTCTTTATAATTTGATCAAAATTTGACTCGTCAAAAATAGTTCTATTATTTTTCAGTAAAACATTATAGTGTCTTACACCATTCTGATCAATAAAATATGGTCCAAAAGTATCTACAATATCTTCAGAACCGTCTCTCTCAGATATTTTATCGCCCCATGATCTAGTTGAATTAGGGTTAAAGGATCCGTTGTCTCCCTGGCCAAAAATATTTTGGAGTGGATGTCTAGAATTAATCTGATCAACAGAGTAAACTGATCTAAATGAAATCTTTGGCTTCTGCCCTTTCTCACCACTTTTAGTTGTTATATAGATGACTCCCTTTGCAGCCTGACTTCCCCAGAGAGCAGCAGCAGAGGCGCCTTTTAGTATCTGTATTGACTCGATATCATTAGGGTTTATATCGTTAAGTCTTGACTGAGAAACGACNCCNGATGTTGCAGAAGAGCCNGTTGAATTATCTATTGGAACACCATCAAGTATAATAAGAGGTTGTAGTGAGGAAGTAATTGTAACTGGACCACGAATCTGTATATGTGAGCCTGCACCAGGATCTCCTGAACTTCTAGTCACCCTAAGTCCAGATGCTTTTCCAGCCATGCCATTTATTAAACCCGTTTCTGCAGACCTTGAAATTTGATCACCTTCTACTTTTGAAGCAGTAAGGCCAAGTTTATCCCTCTCCTCTTTAAAACCAAGTGCTGTTACCACAACCTCTCCTAACTGTGTAATATCTTCTTCAAGATATATTGATATTATAGACTGATTTCCAATTGTAAAATCCTGTGTGACAAAACCAACAAAAGATGCTGTAATCACCTCGTCATCTTCCGATAGATTCAAGGAAAACGATCCGTCAATAGAGCTGATTGTACCTACGTCTTTTCCCTTTACCATTATAGTAACTCCTACTAGAGGTTCAGAATCTGTTGAGGAGAATACGGTACCTGAAATAGATTTTTGGGAAAATGAATAGAAATTTGTAGCTAAGAAAGTAGTAAAATAAAAAAAAATAAGACGTTTCACCCTGATCGACATAACTTAGTGATCAAATATAGCTATTATATTAAAATAGCCTAACATTTATCATATTTTTAAATTAAAAACGAAATTTTCTTTTTATTACTTTTAATATGCAAAACTTTTATCATTTTGANGATTTTATATTTGTAAATAATCATCGATTTATTGTTTTTAAAAAAAAATTAATATTTTCTTATTTTCTATAAAAAACCTTTTAAAAATCATCTTTTTTGAGGTTTTTAGCATTTTAGTTATTCAAATTTATTTATCAAATAATTGTTGTTACAAAAAAAATCGAAGTATATCTTTGCTAGGATTTATTTAAATTAAATGTTATTAAAAAAGAACTTACTAACAGATAAATTAAGAGAAGATAAGTGGTGGATNTCACCAATGCTNGTNCTNTTTGGATTNCTGAGTTTTGTNNTATATTCNACNTGGGCNGCTTGGCANGGAGAACACTTCTGGTGGAGNGGAGGNAANGANGGNTTTGGTGGATACNTNTCACCTTTCTACTCNCCNACNGTNTANATNGATCCTACNAAACCAGGTGTNCCNCCNATGTACCATTCNNTACTTGGNTCATGGCCNGAATGGCTNTCNTGGTTNCCAGGNCAGTCTCCNGCNTGGCTNATANTNATNTTTCCNNTATCATTCAGNTTNACNTGCTANTATTATAGGAAGGCNTATTANAGAGCATTTTCACTNAACCCACCTGCNTGNGCTGTNCAACCNATTCAAGGNATACCATCAAAAGTNTCTGCAATAACNAATGGNAATATTAACGCATTCAATTCTGGTAANAAGTATGATGGTGANANGGGNTTNTTGNTTTTTCAAAANATTCANAGGTACGCAATGTATTTCGCNGTNATATTTATNTTNATNCTNAGCTACGACGCNTTCCTTGCTTTNTTTAANGANGGNANACTTGGTTTTGGNGTNGGAACNTTCGTNTTAACTCTNAANCCTATTCTNCTTGGTTGCTACACATTTGGNTGNCATTCNATNAGACATNTAGTNGGNGGAGATNTAGANTGNTACTCNTGTAGNNTNTATAAAGATAAAGTAAACCATAGCAGCTGGAAAATCGTNNCATTTCTNAACAGNAGACACCAANNNTTNGCATGGCTTAGCCTTGTNTGGGTTGGNTTATCNGANGTNTANGTTAGACTTGTTTCTATGGGAATTATTAATGACATTAACACTTGGGGANTATAGATTATGTTAGATATATCAGGAATTAAAAGATTACAGTTTGATGTTCTAGTTATTGGAGCTGGAGGTGCAGGCCTCTCAGCAGCTATTGCTGCATCACAAGAAGAAGACATAAGAGTAGGCTTAGTTTGCAAATCATTGCTNGGTAAGGCCCATACAGTCATGGCTGAGGGAGGAATGGCAGCTGCTCTTGCAAATGTTGACGATAGAGACGACTGGAAGATTCATTTCAGAGATACGATGAGAGGAGGGAAAATGCTCAATAATTGGAAAATGGCTGAGATTCATGCTAGAAATGCACCTGAGAGAGTGAGAGAACTAGAGCACTGGGGAGCTGTTTTTGATAGAACTAGAGATGGTTTAATTAACCAAAGAAATTTTGGTGGTCACAGGTACCCACGTCTGGCTCATGTTGGTGACAGAACAGGACTTGAGATGATAAGGACTCTACAAGACCACGGTATACACCAGGGAATAGATATTCAGATGGAATGCACTGCACTTGATATATTAAAAGATAAGTCAGGANAAGTATCTGGTATTGTATGTATGTATAGAGAAACTGGAGAATTTATAATCTTTGAGACAAAATCCTTAATATTTGCTACNGGTGGAGCAGGAAAATCTTGGGAGGTTACATCAAATAGTTGGGAATATACTGGAGATGGATACGGTATGGCTTACGAGGCCGGAGCTGAACTTATAGATATGGAATTTAATCAGTTTCATCCCACAGGAATGGTCTGGCCACCATCAGTTAAAGGTATTCTTGTGACAGANGGAGTTAGGGGTGAAGGTGGTATATTAAAAAATAGCGAAGGTAAGAGATTTATGTTTGACTACATACCTGAAAAATTTGCTAATGAGACTGCAGATACCGAAGAAGAAGCAGCAAGATGGCTTGAAGGTGATAAAAGTGCAAGGAGACCTCCAGAATTACTTACCAGAGATGTCGTAGCAAGAGCAATAAATACTGAAGTTAAAGCAGGCAGAGGTTCTGAACACGGTGGAGCGTACTTAGATATTGCCACTCAGAGATCTGCAGAAGATATTAAGAAAAAACTTCCTTCAATGTATCATCAGTTTAAAGTTTTAGCTGAACTTGATATCACAAAGCAACCAATGGAAGTTGGTCCCACTTGTCACTACTTTATGGGTGGAATAAAGGTAGAAGCTGAAACATCAATGACGACAGTCGATGGACTATTTGCATGCGGAGAGGCAGCAGGTG
>NZYP01000059.1 GCA_002702205.1 Flammeovirgaceae bacterium
GGTGGATATGGTGGATACGGTGGATATGGTGGATATGGTGGATATGGTGGATATGGTGGATATGGTGGATATGGTGGATATGGTCAGCAGTCAACTAAGGACAGTAAAATAATAGGTTCTATGAAAATACACGCTGTCACAATAGGTTTAGGTAGAAGAGTAAATTGGCCAGATGATTTTTTTGTAATTTCAAATTCTCTTGTATACTATAATTACGATCTATTTAATTTTGGTCAATCACTTGGATTCGACACTGGAATAACGAATACTTTTGCATTCAAGACAAACATTTCAAGAAATAGTATCGATAATCCAATGTTCCCAAGAGGTGGGTCAATGTTTTCTCTAGACATTGCTGTAACTCCTCCCTACTCAAAATGGAATAATCTAAATTACGAGACCGCTTCTCCTGAAGAAAAATATAAGTGGGCAGAATATCATAAATGGATGTTTGATGCAAAATTTTATACTAAAATTATTGGCGATCTAGTTCTTGAATCTAGGGCGCACTTAGGATATATTGGATCCTTTTCAGGGGAAGATAAGATAGGGCCTTTTGAGAGATTTTATCTTGGTG
The DNA here is from genome assembly GCA_002702205.1 of Flammeovirgaceae bacterium. Taxonomy (GTDB): domain Bacteria; phylum Bacteroidota; class Bacteroidia; order Cytophagales; family MED-G16; genus MED-G16. The sequence continues at coordinate 578 of NZYP01000059.1, forward strand.
GAGATGGTTTATCGGGATCTTACAGTAATTTCCTTCTTGGTACTGAAAGAATTGCACTTAGAGGTTATGAAAATAATTCTCTTGTACCATATGACATTGAAAAAAATATAAGAGGAGGAACAATATATAATAAATTTGTCTTTGAATTAAGACATCCTATATCACTTAACCCTAGCGCAACTATATATGGATTATCCTTTCTTGAAGCTGGTAACAATTGGAACTCTCAAAGAGATTTCAATCCATTTGATTTAAAGAGATCGGCTGGGATTGGAGTAAGAATATTTATGCCCGCTTTTGGGCTACTTGGAATCGACTGGGGATACGGATTTGATAAATTGCCAGGACAAGCAGATAGATCGGGCCCTCAATTCCATTTTTCAATTGGAACTCAGCTAAGGTAATGTCAAAAATTTTATTTATAATTTTTATTTTCTTATCTAATACACTAGCTGCTCAAAAATTTGGCTATGTAAATTCTGAATTCATTCTTACAAATATGAAAGAGTACAAATCAGCTATGGGAGAAATAGAGAATTTATCTAAAGCTTGGGAAAAAGAAATTAGTGATATGTACATAGATATTGAAAAAAGGGAAATAGAATTAAAAACTGAAGAAATATTACTAACAAAAGAAATGTATGAAGACAAAAGAGAAACTCTCGATGAAGAATGGAAAAAAATTAGAGAGTACCAAAATAAGGTATTTGGTTTTGAAGGATTGTATTTTCTAAAAAAAAAGGAACTGATTCAACCTATCCAAGATATAATATTTGAATCTGTTGAAAAAGTTGCAAAAAAAAACAGATTACAAATTATCTTTGACAAATCTTCCGAACCAGTTCTTTTATATACTAATCCTATTCACGATTATACAGATTATGTTTTAGAAGATTTGGGACTAACTAAAAAAAATAATTAGCTTTGCTACCAATAAAAAATTTAACAATGAAAAAATCTATATCATCCCTAGCTCTATTTTTTTTTATTATGAGTTATGGCTTATCCGCTCAAGACTTAAAAATTGGTTATACAAATGTTGAATATATTTTAAGCTTTCTACCTGAGACCAAACAGGTTCAAAGTGAGGTTTCGGCATATGGAACTCAGTTACAAAATCAGTTACAATCCAAAATTACTGATTTTCAAAGTAAAGCTGATGCTTTCCAAAAAACTGCAGCAACTATGACTGATTTAATAAGAGCTGATAAACAAGAAGAATTACAAAACTTACAAGCTTCAATTCAAAAATTTCAAAATGAAGCACAAACCTCAATTGCTCAGAAAGAACAAGATTTATTCAAACCACTTTTTGAAAAAATAAGTAACGCTATAGAGGTTGTTTCTGAGAGAGAAAACTTTACTCATGTTTTTAGTGCAGGAGTACCAGGTGTTGATGTTTTACTTTATGCAAAGCCTACAGATGACATCTCTAATCTGGTTTTAGGTGAATTAGGTATAGATCCTCCAGCTCAGCCTACTAATTAAGATTTTAATCCAATATCTCTTAGTCTTTCTTCTAGAAACTGGCCAGCTGTAGTGTCTTCAAACTGCTTAGGATTATTTTCTGAGTAACAAGTACTAAGACAAGACAAATCCATTTCTGATTTTGGATGCATAAAAAAAGGAATAGAATATCTTGATGTACTTAATTTATCCGTAGAAGGATTAACAACCCTATGGATAGTAGACATCAGTTTTTTATTTGTCAACCTCTCTAACATATCACCTACATTAATTACTAACTCATCATCATTAGAACGAATAGGAATCCATTTGTTTTGTTTTGTTAGTATCTCTAATCCATCTGCACTTGCCCCCATAAGCAAAGTAATCAAATTAATATCACCATGTGCTGCTGCCCTTACGGCACCATCTGAGACATCAGAAGGATCTAAGGGGTAATAATGTATTGATCTTAAAATACTATCACCTCCCTTGACCTTATCATCAAAGTATTTAATATCAATATCTAGGTACATAGATATTGCTTTGAGAATAGTAAGTCCAATATTTTCTAAAGTTAAAAAAACTTCAGAGCCAACTTCATTAAAGTTAATAACTTCATGGGGCCATACATTTTGAGGATTAGAAATAGAAGGATTACCTATATGAAAAAATTCTTTTAAATCACCTTTTTTACTTCCTTTTGCGTGCTCCTGTCCTTTGACCACGTAACCACGTTGACCATATAAGTTTGGAAAATAATACTTGATTTTATTTTCTTCATCCAAAGCAAAAAAAGTTTTTATGGCATCATATAAGAGATCTGTCTTTTCTTTACTTAAATCATGGTTTTTAATAATTGCAAATCCAGTCTGATTAAATGACTCCCCCAATTCTTTAGAAAATAAATTCCTAGTATTATCATCACCATTTAAAAATTTAGATATATCTAGTGTAGAAACATTCATTTTTTATTCAACAATAATCGTTATAGAATTAGCCATCTCTTTTCCAAAAGAAGCGTGTACACCATCAGCAAATTGTAATGTTAATAAATACTCACCTGGTAATAAATCTAAAGAAACATCTGTTTGACCTTTTCCATAATGTAGTGTAGAATCACTAGTAGGAATTACGGAACCCTTTGGCCAATGTGTTTGGTTTATAAGAATATGATGATGACCATATCCCTCCTTGACTGGACCAGCTGGCTCTATCAACATTCCCTCTAGACCCATATCTATGTATACAGGACTTGCTAGGGTTGCTCCATCTCTTGGCCACTTAAAAAAAACTCTCTTTGTCTGAAGGTTTTCATTTGATTCTTCTTGTGAGTTATCATTACTGTTTTTTGAATTACATGAAAACAAACAAATAAGTATTGTCAAACTATATAATATTTTTTTATTTAAAAATCTTACTAAGTACATCATTTGAGTTTATATTAAAGTTTATATCAAGATTATTTTTATAATATTCAATTATTAAATTTATTACTTTATTTCTTAAAATATTATTTGATTTTATAATAATATCATAATCATCATTTATACATTTATCTATGTACTTACATATTAATTTTTCAGATTCATTGTAAACTATAAGCTGTTTGTGATTAGAAATCCCTACACCAAAATAATCAGATAGTTTAATAAGAAACTTTACATGAAAGTCATTATAATCATTATTCATATTATCAAAATAATGAATTGATTTAGAAATAAAATCAAATTTTTGATTTTGATCTTCCTCAGTAGACAACACTTTAGACAAGAATTCTGACAGAAAAAAGCAAATAGAAATTTTTGAAATTTCTTTATGTAGTGATTTATAAATTTTATGAAATTTAGATTCTTTTATTCTGTGAAGTGTCGAGTTTTTTTTCATGTAAAAAATTATGTCTAGCTGATTTAAAGGTTGGTAGATGCTTAACTGACTATTCTTTGATTTTCTTACGCTATTAACTATAAACGACTGAAGACCATGAGATTTAGTATATATTTTACATATGATAGAGGATTCTTTATATTTGATATAGTTTAAAACAATACCTTTAGTTTTAATAATCATATAACAAGAATTTTTTCAATTAACTTCCTTGAGCCATCTTCAGACAATATAAAGACTAAATATATTCCTGGTGAAATCTTTATTTTATCATTGTCCTTTAAATCCCATAAGAGTCCCCCCCCCTCATATACTTCAGAAAAAACTAATCTTCCAGATTGATTAGTAATATGGATTATATTTTTATCCACTAACCCTGAAATTATAATACTTTGATCATTATTAATATTTATTGGGTTGGGATATATTTTTAAATCAGAATAATTAGGTTTTGGTATCTCATTGTAAGTTACGTAAGAGAGTAAACCGTAGTCAGTTAAAATAAAAATTTCACCAGATTCAGTGATTTTTAATGAAATAATATTATCTGATGGTATTGGAGAGTTATTTTTATTAAATGCTTTTATTATCCTATTTGCATTTGAATCAAATACAAAAATACCCTGATCAGTTCCAATCCATTTATTATTTGAATTGTCAATTAAAATATCATTGACTATTATATTTTGGAAAATGTTTTTAGTGCCATCATTTGGTTTTAAATAAGAGTTGATTTGTTTGATATCATCAAGAGAAGAGTAATTATAATAAAAAAGACCTTGGTCCGATCCTATCCACACATAGTTATTCTTATCAACCGCTAATGTATTTATGTTATTAGATTTAAGTTTATTATTTGATACGGTTAGATGATATTTATCTTTTGAATTTATATCAAAGAGAGTAATCCCCCCAAACTTATTTTTATCGTTTATAATCCAAAAAGTTTCTAAATTATTGTAAATAATTTCATGAGGATAATGATAAAAGCCAGATCCAATATTATAAGATTCCCAATTAAATTTGTCCCATGAAACTAAGGGTGCGTCCGAACCATAATTTAAGATCCAAAGCTTATCATTTATATAATCGAGATCACTGATAACTAGTTTAGAGGAGTTATCTATACTTTTAAGTTTTGATTTTGGATAATTTTCGTCGATTATAATTTGATTACTATAGTCTAAAACTCCATTAGAAAAAGAAGCAAAATATTTATCATTTTCACCTGAGACAACTGAAGATATTGAGTCAAAATTAAGTAAACTTTCTGACTCCCATTGACCATCTTTATATTTTGAATATATATTTCCATGTGAGAATGTATAGACAAACCCATTATCATTATAAATTTTATTTATATTATTTACTGGAAAATTATCTGGAGAATAAAATATTCTCTCATCCACATTATATAATGAAAACCTATCACCAGCAACCCAAATATTATTATTATAATAATTAAAATCATTTACTTGAAGATCTTGAGGTATTTTTAAGTCTTCTAAATTAGAGTCTTTATCCAGAATAGATAAAAAGGTATATTGATCATTTCTATAAAGGACATGTAATAAATTATTAAGGATTTTAAGAGATAGAAAATCACCTTCTATTTTAAGGTCTAAATTATTTCCATTAACTGAAAATATTGAGTTTGAACTATAGAAATATATTTGATTCTCAATCTGATAAGAACCTATAATTGAATCATTAAAAAATGATAATTTCCCCCAACTTCTATAATCAAGTAGGTTAGAATTGTTTAAATCTGTAAAATAGATATTCTCACCAGATGTAACGTAAATTTTATCTTCAAAAAATTCTATAAACGAGACGTCAATTTTTTGTGTAGAATTATATATGTATTCATACTTTTCCATTAAGATTTTATTATTAGCATCAATAACAAAAACACCTTCAGATGAGGATATATAGATATTTTTTCCATTTTTTATAGCTGAATTTATGGTTACATTATCTGTTAAATTTAAATCCATTGAGTAAACTTTATTGTCTTCAATAAAGTCTAAATTACCAGATGAGTAAATAAAAATGAGATCATTATTATATTTTAATGATTCAACTACATCAACACCCGATAGGCTTAAATCAACAGAATTTTTAACGATATTTTTGCTTTGAATGTCTAATAAAAAAAACCCCTTATCAGCAAAACAATACAATTTTTTTTCATGATAAAATAGTTTTTTAATATCCTGCAAATTGTAATGATATCTCCAAATATCTCTCTTATAAGATCCTAATAAAGGGTTTGAGAATATAAATAAAAAAGACAGAGTAAAAATTCTAAAAAATATCATTTCCTAATTATTAATATTTGCACAAATAATAGCATATTTAATTATTAATTTATAATTATAAACGTCAAAAACTAAGTTGAGTATATATATAAGTAATTATCTTAATAAACTTGAGAAAGATCTAGAAAATAAAATATTAAAAGGAAACGATATACTAGAACTTACTACCTCAAAACAACTCAACCTGTTTATTTTAAAAAATATCTATGATAATTGGATATCAAATTTTGAAAAAAATAAAAGTAATTTCTTTGACTACGAAAGTGATGATATCTTAGACAAGGTCAACTCACTTCAAAACACTTTATCTAATCACATCCATATTAAATTTGAAGATTTAAGAATATTGGTAAAAAAATCTATTATTGATTTAGTAAAATATATGTACGATGCCAAAGTATTTATTAAAAATGATTTAAATAATGATAAAATTCTAAGTAATCTAAATTTAGATAGAAGATCTAAGTTTTATATCGAAAACAAAGGGGTTTTTAAAAGTTTAATTGAAAAAGTTCAAAATGAAACTTTAAAATCTAACGATATAAGAATTACAATAGATACTTTCTCATTTGAAAAAAATCAAAAACTAATTGATGAATTAAGATCAATACTTGAATGTGAAGAAAAAGATTTAAAAACTTTTTACATTGATCCAATAAAGTATGAGGGATTATTTGATTTAAGCGAAGGAGAGCTACAAGATATTATTAATATTGCAAAAGGTAAAAAATCATTTATGGATGCTGCTGAATTCATTCTTGAAAAATTAGGCAAAAGAGAAGTGATTTTAGATGATAAAGAAAATATTAAAACACTGCTTATAGAAATAAAAAAAAATTTTATCTAGATAGTAATGATGGTTTAAAACTATTAAGTTTTAAAAAAATAAATATCAAAAGACTAAAAGAAAGTAGGGAGGATCCTCCATAACTCACGAATGGCAATGGAATGCCAATTACAGGAAATAAACCTAAAGTCATAGAAATATTTACTACAAAATGGAAAAAAACAATTGAGAAAACAGAGTATCCAAAAACTCTAGCAAATTTATCTTTTTGATTTTCAGATAAAATCAAAATTCTATAGAGAAACAAAATATATAGAATTATGAAAGTCATTGAACCTAGATACCCAAATTCCTCACCAATTACTGAAAAAATGAAATCCGTACTTTGGAATGGAACAAAATTAAAACTTGTCTGAGTTCCTTCCATAAAACCCTTTCCTAAAAAACTACCAGATCCAATAGCTATTTTAGATTGCGTAACATTCCAGCCAGCACCAAGAGGATCGGCATTTGGATTAATTAAGGACTCTATTCTTTTTTTATGATGAGGTTTCAAAACATTATTCATCAGAAAATCTTGTCCATTTATAATAAGCAGTACCACCACAAAGAAAATTGAATAGTTAATAATTTTTGTAAAATCTTTTATTGAAATACCAATAACTATTAAAAATAATATTGTAAAAAATATATAAAGAATCATTTTATCAAATACAACACCCATCAAAAAGATAAGAATAAAAGATATTCCTATATAAAAGAATTTTAAACTAAGGCCCTCTCTTAATAAAACAAGAAAAAATGAAAAATAAACAAGAGCTGTTCCTGTATCTCCTTGAAATAAAATCAATACGAAAGGAATTATAATTATAATTAAAGCTTGGAATAAAGACTTTAAGTTATTGACCTTTAACTCAGATGTATCGAAAACTTTGGCTAGAAAAAGAGCGGTAGAAAACTTTGAGAACTCCGATGGTTGGAACTTAAAACCAAATAAATTAAACCAAGATATTGAACTTTTAACTTCCTGTCCAAAAAAAAGAACCATAACCAATAGAGTTATAGAGATAAGGTATAATGGAAGTGCTAAATCAAAAATAAATCTATATTCAATAATTTGAATAATAAGAAAAACAAGGAGACATATAGAAATCCACATTAATTGCTTAAAAGATTCATTTTGAAATGAGAAAAAAGAGATATCCTCAGAATATTGAGAGGAATAAATAGAAATGAATCCAATAAATATTAAGAATAAATAACATATAGCTATTACAGGATCATTAGAAAATATAGAATTATTAATCTTCCTCATCAATAAAATCACCTTTTAAAACGTAATCCTCTAACCAGAGTCGTTTTGTTTCACCAAATATATAGTACTCTGAAGCTAAACTTGAAATTGACGCTGCAGCTCTTGCACCCCATCCAGCATTTTCTATGTATGCTGCTATAGCTATTTTAGGATTATTTTTAGGAGCAAAACCAATAAAACCTGAGTGATCGTAGCCATGTGGGTTTTGAACTGTACTTGTCTTTCCACATAACATTAACTCTTTCATGTAACCCCTTCTCCCCGATCCGCTAGTAACAACATTTTCCATTGCATCTACTATATAGTTAAAGTGTGTTTTATCAATTTTTAAAATATTTTTTTTCTTATTTTCTATTTTAGAATCATTTATGTGAGTTACAATAGTAGGGTTATAAAAATAACCTCTATTAGCAAGTATTGATGCAAAATTTGCCATTTGAATTGGAGTTACTAGAAGCTCTCCTTGACCAATACTCAAAGAATATATATTAGAAAATTTCCATCTCCCACTGCCATAATACCTATCGTAGTAATTAGATGAGGGAATAAAACCTGAGTTGATATTTGAAATTTCAAAATTTAAGTTGGATCCTAATCCAAACATTTTAACGTACTGAGACCATCTATTAAGCCCAATTCTTGAATCAGTATATGTATTATTACTTATATTCTGATTAATTACTTTTTTAAATAACCAATAAAAATAATTATTAGATGAGTTAACAATTGCTTTATTTAAATCATAAATTCCTGAAGGAGCTAAATCTCCAATTCTTGATAAATCAATAAATACCTTATCTTCTTTATTAACTACATTTTCTTCTAATCCAATTAGACCCTGAATTAACTTAAACATTGAACCTGGNGGGTANGTAGCCATTAGAGCNCTGTTATAAATTGGTTTAAGTGTATCNNATTGAAGTTTTTGNTAATTATTAGAATAATCTTTNCCACTTAANATGTTTGGATCAAAGCTTGGAGAGGATGCTATTGCNAGAATTTCACCAGATTTAGGCTCNATAGCAACAACACTTCCTACCTTACCTTTCAAAAGTTTTTCTACATATTGTTGAAGCTTTATATCTANTGAAAGCTTTAGTCTATCTCCATTCTCAACTATTAAATCGTTCACCCCATCCTTAAAACTTCCAGACTCATTACCTCTTACATCATAAATTTTTAGCTGCACACCTTTAGTACCTCTTAAATCATTTTCAAAATTTTTCTCAATTCCTGACTTACCTATTANATCTCTTTGTTTATAATAACCTGAAGTATCTCTTAAAATTTCATTATTATTTATTTCTGCAACATAACCTAAAGAATGTGATAAACTTGAGTATGGGTAAAACCTNGTAGGCTTTGATATATGATATATCCCATTAAAATCATAAAGTCCACTTTGAATTTCAGCAAATCTNAGGTGANTCATATCCTTATAAAATAAAGATGGTCTATANGAAGAATAANTAGCAGCCTTATTGTACAATTCTTCAAACTGACTCTTAGTCATTGAGAAAGCATTCAATAAAGTTAAGGTGTCACTTACTGATAATTTTCTAGGGATAATATAAAAATCGTAACTTGGTCTATTTTCAACCAAAACTGAATCTTTCCTATCGACAATGATTCCTCTTGAGGGATAAATTGTTTCAAGGTGAACGATATTTTCTTCTGATAAACTTNTATAATNTGAATTGTATACCTGTAAGTAAAAAAGTCTTGAAGAAAATAATATTAAAACTAAGATAAGTGTTAATTTAAAAACTATTGTCTTATCCCCACTCATCACTCAATTTTGATTCTAAAAATAAATATTGAAAAACTAACATAAAAACATAATTTAGTGAAGAGGACAATAAAATAAAAGCTAATATGTCCAACTTTAAAAAAGCTGAGGCTTCTAAAAAAGCCAATAAAGTAAAATAAAGCAAAATAACAGGGTATGAAAATATGAAATATTGAAAGNTACCNAGTTCATGCATAGACACTTCATNTAATTCAGATGTTTTTTCCTCTCCAAGAATTTTTAAAATCCAAAAATTTCTAAAGTAAACGATTGTAATAGANACCATAGAGTACACACCGAGNGAGTCGTTGAATATNTCTACTACTAATCCAATAAAGAATCCAAATAAAAGGTTTTTGAGTGAATTTTTTTTATANGTATATAATAAAAGTATGATAATTAGCGGTGATAAAATCAAAAAATCAAAAAATATAATTTTGTTCAAAACAAATACTTGTAAAAAAANCAGTAAAGAAAAGGTCAATAATTTGTTATTCATTTAATCTAAAATTTCTAATCTAACTTTCTCTTCTTTTAGTGAGTCTATAACAACATAAACACTAGAAATACTGTAGAAATCTTCAGAAATAATAATTTCAATATCATAAAAGTTTGAATTTACATCTTGATTTATTCTACTTATACTTCCAACTTCTATCTCTTTAGGAAAGAGGGAATCAAAAGATGAGGTGACAACTGAAAACCCTACTTCTAATGGTATGTGTTTAGGCACATATAATAATTTTGCTCTTTTCGGGCTTTCACCATCCCAATTCACTGACGATAAGGTTTGAGTTTCTTTGATGACTGTTGATAAAAAAAAAGAGGTGTTAAGTAGAGAGACAATTGTTGAAAAATTATCGGATACATTTTTAATCTTACCTATTACACCATTATTAGATATAACACCTAAATTTTTCTTTATACCATGAGTACGCCCTCGGTCAATTGTGATATAGTTTTTTGATTTATTTAATGAATTATTTATAACCTGAGCTTTGATGAAATTAAGACCTGATCTATCTCCTGTGCTGTCTGGCTTTATTTTTGACTTTAATTGAGTTAATTGATTTATTAGGCTTAAGTTTTCATTTTCTAACTTCTCATTCTTTTTTCCTAAAGAAAAATAACTAAATATATTATTTTGTACTTTGTAGAAACTTCCTGAAATATAATTTGAAGAATTAAAATACTCTGATCTTAAAATAAAACTTTCATTTGAAATTAATAGAAATGAGATAAATAGTAGTAAAAAAAAGGTAATGGAGTAGTTATATCTAGATATAAATTTTAAAAGATTTCGCATTAATTTAAGACATTAATACCGCCCTAAAACCATCAATGTTTTTAAGTGCAACACCAGTTCCTCTTACAACGGCTCTTAGGGGCTCTTCTGCCACGTGGATTGGGAGTTTGGTCTTAAGATTCAGTCTTTTATCTAGCCCTCTTAATAGTGCGCCTCCTCCTGTTAAATATATTCCATTATCATAAATATCCGCAGATAATTCTGGTGGGGAGCTTTCAAGTGCTTTAAGAACCGCCTCCTCAATTTTAGAAATAGACTTATCCATAGCAAAAGCAATTTCCGAGTANGTAATCTTAACAACCTTAGGGATACCTGAGACTAAATCTCTACCTCTAATATCAAGATCCTCAGGAGCATCTTTTAATTCTGTCATTGCTGAACCTACCTCTATTTTAATTTTTTCTGCTGATCTCTCCCCAATTAATAAATTATGTTGTCTTTTCATGTAATCAAGNATATCATCGGTAAAGCTATCTCCAGCAACTCTAATTGATTGGTCAGTTACAATACCAGAAAGTGCTATAATTGCTATTTCTGTAGTACCTCCACCAATATCAACTATCATAGAACCGACCGGTCTTTCTATATTAATACCAATTCCAATTGCAGCAGCTAATGGTTCATGAATCATGTAGACCTCTTTAGCTCCAGCATGCTCAGCAGAGTCTCTAACTGCTCTTTTTTCTACTTCAGTTATGCCTGATGGAATACAAATCACCATTCTATGTGAAACTGGTATAAACCTTTTCCCACTATCAATCATTTTTATTAGCCCTCTAATCATATGCTCAGCAGCATGGAAGTCAGCAATTACACCATCTTTAAGTGGTCTAATNGTTTTAATATTTTCGTGGGTTTTTTCATGCATCTGCATAGCTTCTGANCCGACAGCTAAAACTTTGTTAGAAATTCTATCTATGGCAATAATAGAAGGTTCGTCAACCACAACTGANCCCTTACTGATGATAAGGGTATTAGCTGTTCCTAAATCAATTGCTAGGTCGTTATTAAAGTAATCAAAAAATCCCATAGGCTAATATTATACTACAAAAGTAAGAAAATATATTGTGTGTGTGAAAAAGTTAGTGATAGAAATGTCTCATGCCGGTAATAACCATAGATATATTAGCTTTATTGCACGCATCAATGGATAGATTATCTTTTATTGACCCTCCTGGCTGCACCACGCTTTGNACACCNGCGCTTGCTGCNATNTCTATACAATCTGGAAATGGAAAAAAAGCATCTGATGCCATAACAGAACCNTCAACCTTTAATCCAAAAGTTTTTGCTTTTTCAATTGCGTGTTTTAATGCATCTACTCTGGAGGTTTGTCCGACNCCACTTGATATCATCTGATTTCCACTAACTAAAACTATTGCATTTGACTTTGAGTGTTTGACAATTTTATTTGCAAATTCTAAATCNGTAAGTTGTTNCTTAGAAGGTTTTATCTCTGTTACAACATTCCAGTTTTCTACTTTATTCTCAGCAATATCTAAGTCTTGCTGAAGGTAACCACCCAAAAGTTTTTTTGATGAGACATTATCTGAAATAAAATCATTCATTCTAAGGATGATCCTATTTTTTTTCTCTTTCANAATTTCTAACGATTTCTCATCAAATTCAGGTGNAATNAAAACCTCAAAAAATAATTTATTAATCTCCTTAGCTGAATTTTNATCAACTTTTTNATTTGNTATTAATACTCCACCAAATGCAGATAATGGGTCAGACATTAAAGCTTTCCTGTAAGAAGATAGCACTGAAGAACAGCTAGCAATACCACATGCATTATTATGCTTTATAATTGCAAAAGTGGTAAGTTTAAATTCAGAAATTAAATTAATAGCAGAGTCGATATCTAACAAATTATTATAAGACAAATCTTTGCCATTTATCTTATGAAATATTTTACTTAGGTCACCCTTGAAAATAGCTTTTTGGTGTGGATTNTCTCCATATCTTAATTGTGGATATTCTCCAGATGAAACACCAAAAAAATTATCGATCTGGGAGTCATATTCAGAAGTTATTGCAAATGCTTTTGAGGCATATTTTTTTCTAAATTTTATGTCTGAAGAGTAATTGTTTTTATCCATATGGTTAATGAATTCATNATAATTATTTTTTGATGAGACAACGAGTGTCTTACTATAATTTTTTGCTGATGCTCTTAGAAGAGAAACACCTCCAATATCAATTTTTTCAATTATTTNGGACTCATCGTTAGTCAATTTAACTGTTTCCTCAAAAGGATATAGATCAACTATTACAAGATCAATTTGTGGTAAATTATATTTTTTAATTTCTTCAAGGTCGTCGCCTTTATCATCTCTATATAATATGCCTCCAAAAATTTTAGGGTGAAGAGTTTTTACTCTGCCTCCAAGTATAGATGGATATTCGGTTAGAGATTCCACTGTAGAAACTGGGATTTTTAAACTCTCTATATACTTCTGAGTTCCTCCCGTTGATATAATCTGAACTTTATTTTCGTGAAGTTTGCTAACAATTTTATCTATGCCAGTTTTATCGAAAACTGAAATTAAGGCAGTCTGAATTTTTTTCATAGACAAAAGTAATATTATAATTTATCTAACAAGAACTTTTCTATTATTTGAGGAAAATAAAAATATTCTAATTCATGAATTCTTTTTGATAAAGTAGATGGGGTTTCATTTTCATTAATTTTAATTTTTTCTTGAAATAAAATTTTTCCCTTATCATATTCTTTATTTACTATATGGATTGTTATACCAGAATACTCTTCTTTAGATTCAATGACACTGCTGTGAACCTTAGAGCCGTAGAACCCCTTTCCACCAAACTTTGGAAGAAGTGAAGGGTGTATATTAATTATCTTTTCCTGGAACTTATCTATAATTTCTTCTGGAATAAGTCGAATATAACCAGCAAGTATAACATGTGAAACATTTCTTTTCTGTAGCATATTGAGAAGGTCAATGCCAGATGATTTACTATGATCAAATAATATTGAGTCTATACCTAAATTCTTTGCCCTATCTATTACAAATGCATTTGGGTTATTACAAAAGACAGAGTCAACTAAAATTTTATTATGGTTTTTAAAGTATTCGTAAATATTTTCAACATTTGATCCAGACCCTGAGGCAAACAATGCCAGTTTAATCATATTCTTGAAAGTTTAAGTTTTTTAAATGATAACACTAAGCCTAAAGTTAAGATGAAGAAACCGAGCCACATAAAGTTTATGAAAGGTTTTTGCATTGCCTCCACAATAACCCAATTCTTTTGTGTAGTCTGATAAGTTATTTTAAAGAGCCCATCTTCTGGCATGATCTCCGTTAGAGAAACTTTTATCCCCAAGTCATCGATGATATCTGGAACTATACCAACCTTATTGTCATCGATGATAAAAGCTGGTCTGGCAATATAATCTTGACCCGATGCAAGAATTTTGATTTGTGCTTCAGCAATAAATTGTTTTGAATCCTCACTAATAGTCTTAGTTGAGACTTTCAATAATCTTGAAACATAATCATTAAGAAAAAAAGTTTGATCAATAGAAACTGAGACAGAATCTTTTTCAGACCATTTGATTTCCTGTTTTGGATCTGGGTAGGTTCTGACATGTACATATAAGTCTTGAAAAAAATCTTTTGATACGTCTGGGGAGAATACAATCATATCCGAATTAGGATCAGTTTGAACTTTTGGGAAAAGTGTGAAAGCCTCTTCCGCTTTATTAAAACTTAATTCAAAGTAGGTAATATCATTATTATCAACATCCAGTGTGTCGTTTTCTTTTAAGTCTACTCCATCTAGAGTTAGGTCTTTTTTAAGAATGTATTTATTTTCTAATGGTAATAGCTCCAAAAAATTTTTATTTATAAAACCTGAATAATTTTTTAGTTTTTTTCTTTCTCCTTCATAACTCACTCTAAATTCACCAACATTTCTCTCCTCATTTACAAAAAGCAACATATTGTCTTCATTTACATCATCAGGGAAATCATTATTCCATATGAGTCCTGTATAGTTCTTTGATACTATCGAAGAATAACCAGATGAAAACAATATACCTATTAACATAATAGCTAAACCTATATGAGAGACAGAGGCAGAAGATATAAGATCTTTTTTTCTAAAAAAATATAGTAATACGCTACCGTTTGAAAAAAAGGAAAACAGAGAAGCAGTGAGTAATATCATGTAGGATGGTTTTGTAATAGGGTAGCTGTATATTATTAGAGATGATATTATGAAGGTAAATGCTAGTGGATTCGAAAAAAGTGAAACGATACTTGAAGACTTATTTTTTCTCCACCAAAGAAGTTGTGCAATAGCTGAAAAGACAGCTATAGATGAGGCAAACCAAATCTGTGCATTTGAGTAGAAAATCTCTTTCTCTGCTGGTGGTGCGAGGTTAGAAAAACCACCAAAAAATTCAATAATTGCATTATATACTGGTATAGATGTTGGTAATATTACCTGAAAAGACATTAATATTAATGTTAAAATTCCAATAAATAACCAGAAATCACCCGAGTATGCATTTGATTCTTTTGCTGTATTTGGTATATCACTCCACCTGGTTACAAGAAGGTAAATGCTTATCATTATAAAAAGAAATAAACAAATTAGTAATTGTCCACTAAGTCCAAGGTCAGTAAAAGAATGCACAGAGCTGTCTCCTAGTATACCGCTCCTTGTCAAAAAAGTAGAATATAAAATGAGAAGAAAACTTGACAAAGAGAGGACATATGACATTCTATAATATTGCTTTTTTCTATTAGTTAATATGAGACAATGGAAACTAGCTACAAGAAATAACCAAGGGACATATACTGCATTTTCAACTGGATCCCAATTCCAATAACCACCAAAATTTAATGTCTCATATGCCCAATAAGCACCCATCATTATGCCAATACCTAAAACAACTACTGATAATAAAAGATATTTTTGGGTAGGTTTTAGCCATTTTCTATAATCTCTTAGCCTTAGGGAGGAGACAGCATAAGAAAATGGAAGAATACATAAAGCAAAACCAAGAAATAAAGTTGGGGGATGAATAACCATCCAATAATTTTGTAGTAACGGGTTTAACCCCGATCCATCTTCAGGAACATAACTTGGATCAATTGAAAAAATTGGTGCAGATATGACGTCTTTAAGAAGTACAAAAGGGGAGCTCCCTATCTTAAGATCGTATAAATTGATACCCAGAACCATCGATGTCAGAACTGACTGGACTAGAGAAATCACCATAATTACTGATGCATTCCATTGGGAATAAGGTTTGAAAATAAAGTAAATACCAATTAGTATGTTCCAAAACATCCAGAGTAGGAAAGAGCCTTCCTGACCTTCCCAAAAAGAAGAAATTTTAAAATAAATGGGCAAAAGAGAAGAAGTGTGCTGGAATGCGTAATAATATTGAAATTTATTTCCTAATAATATTGTATATAGAATAGCAATAGAAGCTAAAATAAAAAATGAGTGCAACGAAAAAGAGAACTTTCCAAATTGATACCAATCAAGTTTGTCTTTTGCATTATCAGCAAATAGGTAACTCACAGTTGATAAAATTGCAAAGACAAAAGACGATAGAATAAATAAATGACCAATAGAGCCTAACGAAAACATTGAATTCAAATTTTTATTTTCTCTTCAGTATACTTTGAAGGGCACTTTAACAATATTTCATCTGCAACAAACTTATTGTTATTGTATGAACCAATTACAACAATTTGTTCAGACATTAAAAAATCAGGAGGCATAGGCTCACCATAAAATACATTTTCTTTTAATCCCTTCTCGTCAACCATCTCAAAACTAAAACTTAGCATATCAGGGCTCTTTTCAATACCCTTGATATTATCTTTATCATCTCTGTTAAGCTTTCCAACTACATGAATTTTTGACATATTGCCATTAGAGTAAAGCTCTTTAGCCTCAATGAAGGAAACATAGGTGCTCGCATCGCCATATGTAGTTACTATAATTATCAGGACAATTCCTATAAAGACGACGGAGAGAGCTGCTGAATTTTTCATTTATTTTTTTTAATAGATTCAATTTTTTTTTCTATCCTATACAAGTAAAGAAAAAGAGAGAATAGTATTATTAATGAAATAACTACTACTACAAAAATTTTACCATTGCTTCTCATAACATCTGCCATAGCAACTTCCTGAAGAAAAATAAATAGTGTAAAAAAATTAAAGATCATTTTTATTTAATTTTAACATTTTAAGTCTAATATCTGATATCCATAATCCTAATAAAATAAATCCAATAACTGCTGGGTAAAATACTAGTCGTAACTGTGAATTCATGTCATATACGTTAAATCCTGGATTTCCACCATTACCAGGATGTAACGAATCAGTTAACCTGGGTAATATAAAAATTAATGGTATAAGCATACAAAAAGCAAATACATTATAAACTGACGATATTTTTCCTCTTTTGGATTCATCATCAATAGAACTTCTTAAAATAAAATAACCAAAATATATAAGTAGACCAATTGCAGAGCCGTTAAGCTTAGGGTCATTAGTCCAGAAAGTTCCCCAAGTATACTTTGCCCATACCATCCCAGTGATCAAGCCTAATACACCAAAATATACTCCAAGATGTGCAAAATTATATGATTTCAGATCATGTAAGACATCTCCGTTATAAACATATTTGTAAGAGTGAAAAGAGGAGAGAAACAGTAAAAATATCATAGTAAACCACATGGGCACATGGAGATATAAAGCCCTAATTGTTTCATTAAGAATAGGAAGTGCAGGAACATCAAGTAGGTACCCCGCAGAGAAAGTATAGGTTAATAAAAGAATAGATAAAATCTTAATATATCTCATAACTTAATTTCTCCATAAGTAAGAAAACAAAACTTTAGTCAATGATAGTAATATTACGTTAAGCAAAACTAAAAGATAGATATCTTCTCTTATAAGATTCCATGAAAAATCTATCGAAGAAATTTTACTTATTCTGATAAGAATTAAAAGGATTGGTAATATTACAGGGAAACCCAATATGCTAATTATCAGTGAATTATTTTCAACTTGGTATGATATGGCTGAAATTAAAGTCAAACAATTTGATATACTTAATGAACCTAATATTAAAAGAGATAGAAAAAAGGTTTTAGAGATAATTATATCTCCAAGAAGAAAAGAGAAAATTATAAATGTAAAAGAAGACACACCTGCCAAAAACAAAAAATTATAAATTAGTTTAGAAATTATTAATTCATCTGCTGATAAGACATAGTAATAGTAATAATTTCTTTTGGAAGATTCTTGAAAAAAACTTTTAGAGACAGAGGTTATTGAACCATATAAAATTAAAATCCAAAGTATTGATACCCAAGTCTCCGTATCATAAAGTCCATTAGGCTGGAATGATAAATATATTACATATGTGGAGCTCACTAAATATAATAAAACTGAGAAAAATAGATGGCCTTGACTCAGTTCGATTTTAATTTCTTTCTGAAGAATTGAAAATATTTTATTTATCATTGCTATACAAAATTAACAACAAGAACTTTAATGGACACCTCAAAAAATTTATTTCCTCATAAACATTTTGTAGATGCCAGCCTTAGGAAAAAACTCATTAAACAAAAACCCGTTTTGATTTGGTTATCAGGGTTGTCAGGTTCTGGAAAATCAACTATAGCAAACGAACTTGAAAAAAAGCTATATGAAAATAAATACCTTTCATACCTTTTGGATGGCGATAACATAAGAATAGGTTTAAATAAGGATCTAGGATTTTCAGATAATGACAGGAAAGAAAATATAAGAAGAATTTCTGAGGTTTCAAGACTTATGATTGATGCTGGGCTAATAGTAATTACAGCTTTTATTTCTCCTTTTGAGGAAGAAAGAAAGCTCGCTAGAGATCTTGTTAAAAAAGAAAATTTCTTTTTAGTTCATGTCGAATGCTCAGTAGAAAAGTGTGAAGAAAGAGATGTTAAAGGACTCTATAAAAAAGCTCGATCAGGAGAAATTAAAAATTTTACCGGCATAGACTCACCATATGAAATCCCCAAAGACCCCAACCTAATAGTAAACACTGAAAATGAAAGCGTTGAGGAGTCTGTTGAAAAGATTTTTACGGGCATTCTTAATCATATTAGATAATTTAATTTATGCAAGGAGTACTAGATATTGCTATCAAAGGAGCTATAGAAGCTGGAGATGCAATTATGGATATCTACACAGCAGATACCATTGATTACGAGAAAAAATCAGACCATTCACCTCTAACACTTGCAGATAAGAAATCCCATGAGATTATTCTAAAAAAACTTAAAGAAACCGATATTAATGTTCTAAGCGAGGAGAGTGATGAAATTAGTTATGATGACAGAAAAGATTGGGGTAGTTATTGGCTAGTTGACCCTCTTGATGGAACAAAAGAGTTTATTAAAAAAAATGGTGAGTTTACTGTTAACATTGCCCTAATAGAAAATAATATTCCTACACTTGGAGTTGTATACTGTCCCGTAACAAAAATTCTTTTTTGGAATGACGTAGAAAGAAAAGTTTACAAAAAAGAAAATAATAAAGTTGTTGAAATTAGAAAGAGGGCATCGGTAAACGACAATGATAAAAATCTCAGAGTAGTTGTCTCTAGATCTCATATAAATGATGAGACAAATAATTACATTAAAAAACTAAACGAACCCAAACTCATCTCCTGTGGAAGCTCTCTTAAGTTTCTATATATTGCTGATAACAAAGCAGATATATACCCCCGATTTGGCCCAACTATGGAATGGGATACCGCCGCAGCTCACTCTATTCTTTCTGCCCTCGGTATTCAGGTTATCAATCTTGATACGGGAAGAGAATTAAGCTATAACAAAGAAAATTTATTAAACCCTTATTTTATAATTAAGCCTTAATATTAATTAGATTTGATAATTATGGAGCAAGAG